>NZ_JBIUSS010000002.1:0-126770 GCF_044741445.1 Kitasatospora sp. NPDC088160
GCAACGCCAGTTGTTGTGGAGTCGTCGTTGAAATACCACTCTGGTCGTGCTGGATGTCTAACCTGGGTCCGTGATCCGGATCAGGGACAGTGTCTGGTGGGTAGTTTAACTGGGGCGGTTGCCTCCTAAAGAGTAACGGAGGCGCCCAAAGGTTCCCTCAGCCTGGTTGGCAATCAGGTGTTGAGTGTAAGTGCACAAGGGAGCTTGACTGTGAGACTGACGGGTCGAGCAGGTACGAAAGTAGGGACTAGTGATCCGGCGGTGGCTTGTGGAAGCGCCGTCGCTCAACGGATAAAAGGTACCCCGGGGATAACAGGCTGATCTTCCCCAAGAGTCCATATCGACGGGATGGTTTGGCACCTCGATGTCGGCTCGTCGCATCCTGGGGCTGGAGTAGGTCCCAAGGGTTGGGCTGTTCGCCCATTAAAGCGGTACGCGAGCTGGGTTTAGAACGTCGTGAGACAGTTCGGTCCCTATCCGCTGTGCGCGTAGGAGTGTTGAGAAGGGCTGTCCCTAGTACGAGAGGACCGGGACGGACGAACCTCTGGTGTGCCAGTTGTCCTGCCAAGGGCATGGCTGGTTGGCTACGTTCGGGAGGGATAACCGCTGAAAGCATCTAAGCGGGAAGCCTGCTTCGAGATGAGCACTCCCACCTCCTTGAGAGGGTAAGGCTCCCAGTAGACGACTGGGTTGATAGGCCGGATATGGAAGCCCTGTGAGGGGTGGAGTTGACCGGTACTAATAGGCCGAGGGCTTGTCCTCAGTTGCTCGCGTCCACTGTGTGGTTCCCGGGTAGCGAACAGCTATCGCCGGCGAACAAGAAAAACACTTATCAATTAAAAAGTGTGTTTCGCTGAATACCCGATAGGGTTTCGGTGGTCATAGCGTGAGGGAAACGCCCGGTTACATTCCGAACCCGGAAGCTAAGCCTTACAGCGCCGATGGTACTGCAGGGGGGACCCTGTGGGAGAGTAGGACGCCGCCGAACAATCATTCAAGGCCGCGGCCCCAGCGACTCGCTGGGGCCGCGGCCTTTTTGTGTTTTGCGAACGAGTAGTACCCCGGCAGGCCGGGACCTTCGCCCAGGCGGAGTGTTCCGGGATGTCGGACAATGGAGATGGTGCGCGGCCAGGAGGCCGGCGCCGAAACCGCGTGACGGCAGCGGAGTTGCTCAGTCCGCGGTGGAGCTGAAGCAGCAGAAGGAGTCACCACGATGTCGAACCAGCCCCAGGACCGTCCCGAGCGTCGATCGGACGACGGCCGAGGCTACGAGCCCCGGTCCCGTGGGGGCTGGTCGAACGACCGTGGCGGCGCCCGTCGGGACGACCGTCAGGGCGGCGGCGGCTTCCGTCGTGACGACCGCCCCTCGGGTGGTGGTTTCAACCGTGACGACCGTCCGCGTCGTGACGACCGTCCGTCCGGTGGTGGTTTCAACCGTGACCGCGACGACCGCGGTGGCTTCCGTCGTGACGACCGCCCCTCCGGTGGTGGCTTCAACCGCGACCGCGGCGACCGCCCGTCGGGTGGTTTCAACCGCGATGACCGTGGTGGCGACCGTGGCGGCTTCCGTCGCGACGACCGCCCCTCCGGTGGCGGCTTCAACCGTGACCGCGGCGACCGCCCGTCCGGTGGCGGCGGTTTCCGTCGCGATGACCGTCCGGGCGGTTTCAACCGTGACCGTGACGACCGTCCGCGTCGTGACGACCGTCCGTCCGGTGGCGGCTTCAACCGCGACCGCGACGACCGCGGTGGCTTCCGTCGTGACGACCGCCCCTCCGGCGGTGGCTTCAACCGTGACCGTGGGGACCGCCCCTCGGGTGGTTTCAACCGCGATGACCGTGGTGGCGACCGTGGCGGCTTCCGCCGTGACGACCGCCCCTCCGGTGGCGGTTTCAACCGCGACCGCGGCGACCGTCGGGACGACCGCGGCGGCTACCGCGGCAACCGCGACGACCGCCGTGACGACCGGGGCGGCTACGACGACCGTCGTGGCAACTACGAGCCCGTCAAGCGCCTGCCGATCCCGGAGGACGTCACCGGCTTCGAGCTGGACGGGGACGTGCGCCAGGAGCTCAAGAGCCTTCCCAAGACGCTCGCGGACGATGTCGCCCGCAACCTGGTGATGGTGGCCCGCCTGCTCGACACCGAGCCGGAGGAGGCCTACCAGTTCTCCCGCGTCGCGCTCCGTCTGGCCTCCCGGGTGGCCGCCGTCCGTGAGGCGGCCGGTTTCGCCTCGTACATGACGCAGCGGTACTCCGAGGCGCTGACCGAGTTCCGTGCCGCCCGTCGGATGACCGGCCGCGCGGACCTGTGGCCCGTGATGGCCGACTGCGAGCGCGGTCTGGGCCGTCCGGAGCGGGCACTGGCGATGGCCGGTGAGCCCGAGGTGAAGCAGCTGGACAAGGCCGGCCAGGTCGAGATGCGCCTGGTGTCCGCCGGCGCCCGCTCCGACATGGAGCAGTTCGACGCGGCCGTGGTGACCCTGCAGAGCCCGGAGCTGGCCTCCAGCGCCGTGCACCCGTGGACCGCGCGTCTTCGGTACGCCTACGGCGAGGCGCTGATCGCGGCCGGCCGTGGCGACGAGGCGCGTGACTGGTTCGCGAAGGCGGCCGAGGCCGACACCGACGGCACGACCAACGCGGCGGAGCGCCTGGCCGAGATCGACGGCGTGGAGTTCGTGGACGCGCTCGACCCGGAGATGGCCGAGGAGGAGTCCGAGCAGGCCGACGCCCCGGCGAAGAAGCGCGGCGGCGAGGCCTCCGACGACCGCGTCATCTTCGAGGACGAGGAGGACGTCGAGGAGTACTACGACGAGGACGACCTCGAGATCGACGAGGAGTTCGACGGCGTGGTGCCCGCGCGCGCCACCGAGGCCAAGGACGAGGCCAAGGACGAGGCGAAGGCTGACGCCGAGGCCAAGGGCGACGCCCGCAGCTGAGCGGCTCCGACCGACGAGTGAGGCCCTGCCTGCTTCCCCTGGAATTCCAGGGGAAGCAGGCAGGGCCTCTTCGCGTTTCGGCGGGGAACCTAGCCCAGTTCGAGGTTGCGCAGCACCAGTCCGGTGGCCGGCTTCGGCCCGAAGGAGGTGGACTTGCGCGGCATGGTGACGCCCTGTTCGGCGAGCCTGCGGACCACGCTCTCCCGGACCGGGTGCAGCAGGACGGCGGTGCCGCCAGTGCGCGCGGCCTCCTGCTCGGCGGCTGCGGCGGTGTGCAGGTAGCCGATGTCGTCCGGGCCGTCGGGGACGTGCCAGGTGCGGTCGAGCAGGGTGGCGTGCAGGACCGTGGCGTCCAGGTGGCGCCACTCCTCGGGCCGGTCGTGCGGCACGGTGGCGTCGAGCAGTGCCTCCTCGGGCTCGCCGAGCAGCCAGTACACGCCGTCCCCGCCGGTCAGTATGAAGCCGTTGCCGCCGTGCCGTTTCTGTTCGGCGAGCGCCTGGAGGGCGGCGGTCAGCGGGCCGGGGACCTCCTTGACCTTCCACTGGTCGCCGAGCCTCTCCAGTGCCTCGGCCACGGGCAGCCGGTACAGCACCCGGTGGATGGCCCGGACCCGCAGCGGGTAGCGGGCGGTGTCCACCAGGAGCACCAGGCCGCGGTCCCACGGGCTGCGCGGCAGGTGGCGGTGCTCGCGCTGGAGGCGGAGGTACATCTCCCAGCGGTGGTGGCCGTCGGCGATCAGGGCCCGGCAGGTGGCGAGGTCGCGGCTGATCTCGGCGATCTCGGCGGGGTCGGCGACGGCCCAGAGGCGGTGGTGGGTGCCGTCGCTGGTGGCCGTGGAGAGCAGCGGCTCGCCCTGGACGGTCCGTTCGATGACGCCGGAGGCGCCGCCGCCGCCGCGGTAGGTGAGCAGCAGCGGTTCGAGGTTGGCCCGGGTGGTGCGCATCAGGCCGACCCGGTCGGCGACCGGCCGCGGCATCACGTCCTCGTGGGGGAGGACCACGCCGGCCTCGCGACCGCTCACCGCGAGGGCCCCGATCAGCCCGCGCTGGAGCAGTTCGGGGGAGTCGCCGGTGGCGGGCACGCGCTGCTCGTAGACGTAGAGCGCGGGCGCCGCGTCGGCGGCGAGGATCCCCTCGCGCTGCCAGGCGGCCAGGAGCCGGGCGGCGTGCCGGTACTTGGTGTCGCGGTCGGGCCGATCGCCGGCGTCCTCGGGCTCGGGCCTGGGCAGGATCAGCCGGACCACGTTGTGCGGGTCGGCGGTCTCCAGGTCGAGCCGGCGGCCGGGGTCGACGACGTCGTACGGCGGTGACATGACCGCGGCCAGGGCACCGACCCGATCGGGGACGTAGCGCAGGCCTCGGAAGGGTGACAGGGACAGGCCTGCGGTGGCGACGTGCCCGGGATTGCCGGGGCCGCCCTCGGGAGTCTCGACTCCGTCTTCTGCACTGGGTGTGCTCATTCTGGGCATCGTAACCGGGTACGCGTTGTTGAGAGATCGGAATACCCGTGCTGACCTGTGGGACGGGTGTGCGACCGAGGGCGAGGTACCGCATGGACGACGGGCAGGAACGGCTGGACGGCAGCGGCCCGGCCGAGCAGGGCGGGCCGGCCGGCGTCGGCGGCGGGGGCGCTCCGGCGCACGGCGGCGTGCCGGCGCAGGGGCGTTCCGGCGAGCCGACCGGGGACGTGTACGACTGGTTCCGGCGCGGCGGCAGGCTGCTGGCCCAGGGCAACCCGGCGGCCGCCGAGCAGCTGCTGGTCCGGGCGGCGGCGGCCGAGCCGCAGTCGCGCAGCATCCGGGAGACGCTGGCGCGAGCCCAGTTCGACACCGGTTCGTACGCGGCGGCGCTGGAGAACTTCCGGGCCGTCGCGCTGGCCGATCCGTCGGACGACTACGCTCAGTTCGGGTGGGGCGTCGCGGCGGCCCGGCTGGGCGACTTCGAGACGTCCGCCGAGCACCTGGCGCTGGCCGTGGCCATGCGGCCGGGCACCGAGCACTACCAGGCGGCGCTGCGGCAGACCAGGGCGACCCTGGCGGCCCGCGCCGGGGCGTTCGGCCCGCTGCTGCCCGGGGCACCCGGGTACCTGGCGCCCCCGCCGGGCCCGGACGGGGCGCCGACGGGCGACGCCGGTGCGGACGACGAGGTCTGACCGGCTCAAGGGCCCACCGGCTCAAGGGCCACCCGCTCGGGGGCACCCGAGGAAGCGAACGACGCAGTGAATGAGGTAGCGCAGCCATGACCGAGACGGCCACCACCGTGCGACGGACCGCCCCCGGCGGCAGCGAGCAGCCGCTGACCGAGGCGTACGACACGGCGCTGCTGGACCTGGACGGCGTGGTCTACGCGGGCCCGCACGCGATCGAGCACGCCGTGGACGCGCTGGCCGCCGCCCGGACGGCCGGGATGCGGCTCGCGTACGTGACCAACAACGCCTCCCGCCCGCCGCGGGTGGTGGCCGAGCACCTGACCGGGCTGGGCGTGCCGGCCGAGCCGGCCGACGTGATCAACTCGGCGCAGGCGGCCGCCCGGGTGGTCGCCGAGAAGGTGCCGGCCGGGGCGAAGGTGCTGGTCGTGGGTGGCCCGGGGCTGGAGGAGGCTCTGGCCGAGCGCGGGCTGGTCGCCGTCCGCTCGCTGGCCGAGGAGCCGCTCGCGGTGGTCCAGGGCTACGACCCGTCGGTCGGCTGGGCGCAGCTGGCGGAGGCCGCGTACGCGGTGCAGCAGGGGCTGCCGTGGGTGGCCTCCAACACCGACCTGACCATCCCGACCGCGCGCGGCATCGCGCCCGGCAACGGGACGCTGGTGGCGGCGGTGCGGGCGGCCGCCGGGGTGGACCCGGTGGTGGCGGGCAAGCCGCAGCCGCCGATGCACCGGGAGACCGTGCTGCGGACCGGCGCGCGGCGGCCACTGGTGGTCGGCGACCGGCTGGACACCGACATCGAGGGCGCGTTCAACGGCGGGGTGGACAGCCTGCTGGTCTTCACCGGGGTGACCACCCCGGCGCAGCTGCTGGCGGCCCCGGCCGAGCACCGGCCGACCTACCTGTCGGCGGACCTGCGCGGGCTGCTGGAGCCGCACCCGGCGGTCACGACCGGGGCGGACGGCTTCGGTTGCGGCGGCTGGGCCGCGTCGGCCGCCGGTGGCGTGCTGCGGCTGGACGGCGGCGGGGACCGCTGGGACGGTCTGCGGGCGCTGTGCGCGGCGGCGTGGACGGCGCTGGACGCGGACGGCGCACCGGCCGACGGGCGCAAGGCCCTGGCCGAGCTGGGGTTCTGAGCCGCCGCGCGGCGCTCAACACGAGGGCGGTCGGGCCCGGAGCGCTCGGGTCCGGAGCGCTCGGGTCCAAGAGGGAAGGACCACGGCGGCCGGGTTCAGAGCAGGGTGCGCAGCCGCAGCAGATCGCGGAAGCTCGCCTCCAGCCGGATCCGGCCGCCCGCCCAGGCGGACGCGAAGTTGAGCCCGCCGAAGACCACGGCGACCAGGTCGTCGCTGCTCATGGTGAGTCGGATCGCCGCCTTCTCGGCCGGGGCGCCGGGGGCCGAGGCGAGGTCGTGGATCCGGCCGTCGCGCAGTTGGCCGGTGAAGGTCAGGTCGAGGTCGGTGATCCGGCAGCTGAGCGAGCGGTCGAGAGCGGCCGCCTTGCGGACGTCACCGGTGGACTTCGCCATGTTCCGGCTGAGCTGTTCCAGTGCCTCGCGGCACTCCTCGGCGTTGGCCATGGCGGTGGTTCCCCTCCCTGGGTTCCCTGGTGGTTGCGGCAGGTGACGGCGATGGTCCCTGCCGGGCCACGGTACCGCAGGCGGGTTTTGGCGGTAGCGTCGTCCGTGGGGTGCCCGGATCGGCCCGGGCACCGACGGCGACGGAGCGATGCGCGCAGGCGCTAAGGAGGCACCCGGATGCTGCCGAGGACGGTGCGGGGAGTGGTGGAGGTCGCCGCCGGGCTGGCGGAGGAGGTCGGCAAGCGGGTCGTCGGGACGGCGGCCGTGATCCTGGAGCGGACCGGGGTCGACGTCACCGAGGTCGAGCGCCGGCTCGGCGGGCAGTTCCCGCCGTCGGCGAAGACGCTGCAGACGCTGGCGGAGGAGGCGGTCACCGCCGGGCGGGCCGGGGTGGACCTGGCCGTCGGGGTGGCGCGCGGCGAGGTGGAGAAGGCCTTCGAGAAGGTCGGCGACCAGGTGATGAAGGTCGGCGTGGTGCTCGCCTATCTGGAGAGCAAGCTGCGCGAGGTCGAGGAGGAGGCCGAGCCCGCGGTGCGGTCGGCCGGGTTCGACGAGGCGGCGGAGCCGGCGCCGGCGCCCCGGGCGGACGACCTGTTCGGGCGCGGCTGGGAGCGGGCGGACGAGCAGCCGGCGGCCCCGGCGGCGGGGGAGCCGGTAGTGGCCGAACGGGTGGAGGTGGACGAGCCGGTCGAGGTCGACCCGCCCGTCCCGCCGGTACGGCCGTCGCTACCGGGGAAGGCCGCCGCGAAGCGGACCCCGGCGAAGGAGCCCACGGCAGCGGAGCCGGCCCCGGCGAAGGAGCCCACGGCAGCGGAGCCGGCCCCGGCGGAGCAGACCTCGGCGGAGAAGGCCCCGGCGGCGGGCCGGGCCGGGGTGAAGAAGTCCCCGGCGAAGAAGGCGGCGGCCAAGAAGCCGGTGGCCAAGAAGACGGCCGCCAAGAAGACGACCGTGCGCAAGACGGCCGTCAAGAAGACCGCCACCGCGCAGCAGACCGCCGCCGAGCCGCCCGCGCAGCCCAAGGCGCCCGCGAAGCGTACGGCGACGAAGAAGACCACCGTCCGCAAGGCCACCAGCACGAAGAAGCCCGATGACCGGACCAGCTGAAGCCGTCGAACCGCTCGGCGTGGAACCGACCCCGACCGGCCACCCCGTCGTGGACGCCGGGCTGGCCCGGCTGGAGGCCCTGGACGGGGTCCCGGCCGAGGCACACGTCGAGGTGTACGAAGATGTTCACCAGCGGCTGGCCGACACGCTGGCCGCGCTCGACCAGGAATGACCCTGGAACGACCCGCAGGACCCGTAGGAGCTGAAACACCAGTGGCAGTGGCACGACGCCGACTCGACGCGGAGCTGGTCCGCCGCAAGCTGGCCCGGTCGCGTGAGCACGCGTCCGAGCTGATCGCGGCCGGCCGGGTGACCGTCGGAGGCACCACCGCGACCAAGCCGGCCACCCAGGTGGAGACCTCGGCCGCGGTCGTGGTGGCCGAGGACGACAACGACCCCGACTACGTCTCGCGCGGCGGGCACAAGCTGGCCGGGGCGTTCGCCGCCTTCGTCCCGCAGGGCCTGGTGGTCGAGGGCCGCCGGGCGCTGGACGCGGGCGCCTCCACCGGCGGCTTCACCGACGTCCTGCTGCGGGCCGGCGCGGCCGGCGTGCTGGCGGTGGACGTTGGCTACGGGCAGCTCGCGTGGTCGCTGCAGAGCGACGAGCGGGTGACGGTGATGGACCGAACCAACGTCCGGGAGCTGACCCTGGAGCTGATCGGCGGCACCCCGGTCGACCTGGTGGTCGGCGACCTGTCGTTCATCTCGCTGGGCCTGGTGCTGCCCGCGCTGGCCGCCTGCGCGGCCGGGGACGCGGACCTGGTGCTGATGGTCAAGCCGCAGTTCGAGATCGGCAAGGAGCGCCTGGGCAGCGGCGGGGTGGTGCGCAGCCCCCAGCTGCGCGCCGAGATGGTGCGCCAGGTCGCCGGGCAGGCGTGGGAGCTCGGGCTGGGCGTGCGCGCAGTCACCGCGAGCCCGCTGCCGGGCCCGTCCGGGAACGTGGAGTACTTCCTGTGGCTGCGCCGGGACGCCCCGCAGCTGGATCCCGCCGAGGCGGACCGGGCCGTCGCGGAGGGGCCCCGATAGGGTGCTGTGGGGGCGTCCGGTCCGTCATGCTGTGTGACGCGGCCGTACCGGGGCCGAAGGCGACCCGGCAGGCGTGAGGGAGAGGGCAGCGGCATGAGCGATGAAGAACGTACGGTCTTCCTGATCGCGCACACCGGCCGGGCGGCGGCGCTGCGCAGCGTCGAGGCCTTGGTGCACGGGCTGCTGAAGGCGGGCATCCGGATCAGACTGCTCGCCTCCGAGGCGCTGGACCTGGACCTGCCGGACGGGGTCGAGAAGGTGGCCGGGGGGCCGGGTGCGGCGGACGGCTGCGAGCTGATCCTGGTCGCCGGCGGGGACGGGACGCTGCTGCGCGGGGCGGAGCTGGCCCGCGAGCACGGGCTGCCGATGCTCGGGATCAACCTGGGCCGGGTCGGGTTCCTCGCCGAGGCCGAGCGGGACGATCTGGCCGTGGTGGTCGAGCGGGTGGTCGACGCCGACTACGAGGTCGAGGAGCGGATGACGATCGACGTCATCGTCCGCACCAACGGCGATGTGGTGCACCAGGACTGGGCGTTGAACGAGGCGTCGATAGAGAAGGCGTCCCGGGAGCGGATGCTGGAGGTGGTGACCGAGGTGGACGGCCGCCCGGTCTCCAACTTCGGCTGCGACGGCGTGGTGTGCGCGACGCCGACCGGTTCCACCGCGTACGCGTTCTCCGGCGGCGGGCCGGTGGTGTGGCCGGAGGTGGAGGCGCTGCTGATGGTGCCGATCTCCGCGCACGCGCTGTTCGCCCGCCCGCTGGTGACCTCGCCGGACTCGGTGCTGGCCGTCGAGGTGCAGCCCAAGACCCCGCACGGCGTGCTCTGGTGCGACGGGCGGCGCACGGTCGAACTGCCCGCCGGCGCACGGGTGGAGGTCCGCCGGGGGCAGACCCCGGTGCGTCTGGCCAGACTGCACCGGGCGCCGTTCACCGACCGGCTGGTGGCCAAGTTCGCGCTGCCGGTGACGGGTTGGCGCGGGCGGGCGAACACCCACTGCTGACCGCCCGTCGGTTCGCCGGTCAGATCGCCAGCGGCGGGGTGTCGCCGGGCGGCCCGTACCGGCCGCCCGCCGTCGCCCGGGCGGCGGTCTCGGCGAGCCGCTGCACGGCGGCGGGGACGGCCGGGGCCGGCACGGTGAGCGGGATCCGGATGTGGTGCTCGAACGCGCCGTCCGAGCCGAACCGGTTGCCCGAGGCGATCCGCACCCCGGCGCGTTCCCCGGCCCGGGCCAGCGCCGCGCCGGACAGCCCGCCGGTGGACACCCAGAGCGAGAGGCCGCCGGGCGGTGGCGTGAACGACCAGCCCGGCAGGTGCTCGGGCAGTGCGGCGGCGAAGGCGTGCGCGGTCGCCCGCAGCCGGTCCAGCTGGTGCGCCCGGACGGCGGGCAGCGGCTCGCCCAGCAGTTCGGCGGCGATCAGCTGTTCCAGGACCGGCGTGCCGACGTCGCTGTAGACCCGGTCGGCGGCCAGCCGGCGCACCAGCGCGGGCGCGGCCCGGACCCAGCCGATCCGCAGGCCGCCCCAGAGCAGCTTGCTGGCCGAGCCGACGGTGACCACCTGGGTGGACCGGTCCAGCGCCGCCATCGGGCGCGGCAGCGGGACGGACTCCGGTACGCCCCAGCCGAGTTCGGCGGTGGTCTCGTCGACCAGGACGATGCTGCCGGCGGCCCGGGCGGCGGCCAGCAGCTCGCGGCGCTGCTCCTCGCCGATCAGCGCACCGGTCGGATTGTGGAAGTCGGGGATCACGTAGGCGACCTTGGGCGCGGCCCCGCGCAGCACCCCGCGCCACTCGGCGAGGTCCCACTCGGGCTGGGGGCGGTAGCCGTACGGCACCGGCACCAGGCGGGCGCCGGTGATCCGGAGCGCCTGAAGGGTGTGGGCGTAGCTGGGCGCCTCGACGGCGACCCGGTCGCCGCGACCGATCAGCGCCCGCTGGACCAGGTGCAGCCCGCCCATCGCGCCGGTGGTGACGAGGATCTGGTCGGGGGTGGTGGGCAGGCCGCGCTGGGTGTAGCGGCGGGCGAGGGCCTCGCGCAGCACCGGGACGCCGGTGGGGTAGTGGCCGTGCCCGGCGGCGTAGCAGGGCAGCTGCTCGACGGCCCGGACGGTGGCCTCGCCGAGGAACGGCTGCGGGGCCGGCAGGGCGGCGACCCCGAGGTCCAGGGTGCGGCCCTGCTCGTCCGGGGGGACGGGGTGCAGCGCGTCGCTGGGCGGCGGGGCGCCCTCGGGCAGGGCGGTCCAGCTGCCGGCGCCGCGGCGGCTGAGCAGGTAGCCGTCGGCGCGCAGGGTCTCGTAGGCGGTGGCGACGGTGGTGCGGCTCAGCTCCAGGGCGCCGGCGAGTTCGCGTTCGGCGGGCAGCCGGGCGCCGACCGGCAGGCGGCCCTCGGTGACCAGCAGCCGGATCTGCCCGGCGAGGGTCCGGTAGGCGGGGCGGCGGGCGGTGGCTGGTTCGGGCAGCCGGGCGGCGGCGAGCAGCCGGGCGAGCGCGGGCGGGGTGATGGTGGTGTGCCAGTCGGCCAAGGCTGATCAGTCCACTTGCTCGAAATTGGCCCTGGAGCGGGCTCTATTGGCCTGACCATCATGGCAGTGCGGCCGTCGAGTCCGCCACCGCCGGGGCCGCCCGGGGTGCAGCACCACCCGCAGGAGCACCCGATGGCCACCACGACCACGCCCACGACCACGTCCGAACCCGCCCCGGAGGCCGCCCGGCCCCCGCTCGCCGCCCGGGTGCTCGGCGACACCCACGCCCTGGGCCGCCGGATCCCGCAGCTCGCCGTCGGCCTCTACCTGTACGGCGCGAGCATGGCGCTGATGCTGCGCTCCGGCCTCGGCCTCGACCCGTGGGACGTCTTCCACCAGGGCCTGCAACGCGTCGCCGGCCTCTCGGTGGGCACCTGGGTGACCATCTGCGGCGCCCTGGTCCTGCTGCTGTGGATCCCGATCCGCCAGCGCCCGGGCGTCGGCACCGTCGCCAACGTGCTGGTGCTGGGCGCCTCGATGGACCTCACGCTGCGGATGGTCGACGGCCCGCACGGGCTGCCCGCCCGGATCGCGCTGATGGCCGCCGCGATCCTGCTCAACGGCCTGGCCACCGGCCTCTACATCGGTGCCCGCCTGGGCCCCGGCCCGCGCGACGGCCTGATGACCGGCCTGCACCGGCGCACCGGGCGTTCGCTGCGGCTGATCCGCACCGGCATCGAGGTGACGGTGCTGGTCGCCGGTGTCCTGCTGGGCGGCACCGCCGGGGTCGGCACGGTCGCGTACGCACTGGCGATCGGCCCGCTGGTGCAGATCTTCCTGCCGTGGTGCACGGTACCGGGACCCGGGCAAACGCCCCGGAAGGGGTGAACTTCCGGGCACGGAGTTGCCGCGCGGCGTTGCCGCTCGTCGCGCGCCGGGGGTGGAACCTCGTAAGGTCGTCTCCGTGTTGGACGAGATGCGGATACGGGATCTTGGGGTCATCGACGACGCGGTGGTCGAACTCGCCCCCGGCTTCACCGCCGTGACCGGTGAGACCGGCGCCGGAAAGACCATGGTCGTGACCAGCCTCGGCCTGCTGCTCGGCGGTCGCGCCGACCCGGGCCTGGTGCGCAACGGGACCGGACGCGCCGTCGTCGAGGGCCGGCTGGAGCTGCCCGCCGGCTCCCCGGCGGCGATCCGCGCGGCCGAGGCCGGGGCCGAACTGGACGAGGGCGCCCTGCTGATCAGCCGGACCGTCTCCGCCGAGGGCCGCTCCCGGGCGTACGTCGGCGGGCGGGCGGTCCCGGTCGGGCTGCTCACCGAACTCGGCGAGGAACTGATCGCCGTGCACGGCCAGACCGACCAGCAGCGGCTGCTGCGCCCGGCCCGCCAGCGCGGCGCGCTGGACCGGTACGCGGGCGAGGCGGTGGCCGAACCGCTGGCCCGCTACCGGGAGACCTACCGGAGCCTGCGCGAGGTCTCGGCCACCCTGGAGGAGCTGACCACCCGGGCCCGTGAACGCGCGCAGGAGGCCGATCTGCTGCGCTTCGGCCTGGACGAGATCGCCGCCGCCGAGCCGGTGGCCGGCGAGGACACGGAGCTGGCCGCCGAGGCCGAGCGGCTGGGCCACGCCGACGCGCTGTCCTCCGCCGCGACCCTCGCCCACGCCGCCCTGGCCGGGGACCCGGCCGACCCGGAGGCACTGGACGCGGGCACCCTGCTCGCGCAGTCCCGCCGCGCGCTGGACGCTGTGCGCCACCACGACGAGCGCCTCGCCGGCCTCGCCGACCGCCTCAACGAGGTCGGCTACCTGCTCGCCGACGTGGCCGGCGACCTGGCCGGCTACGCGGACGACCTGGACGCCGACCCCGTCCGGCTCGCCGCCGTCGAGGACCGCCGGGCCGTCCTGGCCCAGCTGCTGCGCAAGTACGGCGGCCCGGAGAACTCCCTCGCCGAGGTGCTCGCCTGGGCCGAGGCCAGCTCCGCCCGGCTCGCCGAACTCGACGGCGACGACGACCGGATCGACCGGCTCGGCGCCCAGGAGACCGCGCTGCGGGCCGAGTTGGCCGAGCTGGCGGCCGAGGTGTCGGGCGCCCGGCAGGCCGCGGCCGGGCGTTTCGCCGAGGCCGTCTCCGCCGAACTCGCCGAACTGGCGATGCCGCACGCCCGGGTGACCTTCTCGATCGCCCAGGTCGACGACCTGTCGGGGATCGAGGTCGACGGCCGCACCGTCGCCTACGGCCCGCACGGCGTGGACGAGGTTGAGGTGCTGCTCGCCCCGCACCCCGGCGCCCAGCCCCGCCCGATCGCCAAGGGCGCCTCGGGAGGTGAGCTGTCCCGCGTGATGCTCGCCGTCGAGGTGGTCTTCGCGGGCGCCGACCCCGTCCCCACCTACCTGTTCGACGAGGTGGACGCGGGCGTCGGCGGCAAGGCCGCGGTCGAGATCGGCCGCCGGCTGGCCAAACTGGCCGAATCCGCCCAGGTCGTGGTGGTCACCCACCTGCCGCAGGTCGCCGCCTTCGCGGACCGGCACCTGGTGGTGGAGAAGACCAACGACGGCACCGTGACCCGCAGCGGCGTCAAGGTGCTGAACGACGAGGAGCGGGTGCGCGAACTCTCCAGGATGCTGGCCGGACTGGAGGACTCCGAGCTCGGCCGGGCCCACGCCGAGGAACTGCTGGCCGCCGCCCGGGCCCCGCGCCACCGCTAGGGCGTGTCCGGCCGATCTTGCCGGACAGGGCCTGGGGCACTTCGCGTCGAGCGCCCGGCCGGACCTGCTGCGACAGGTCCTGGCCGGGGTGCCCGACCCGCCGACAGGGTCGGGTGGCCCTTGCGGACGGAAGGCGACGCGCCCCTGGTGGCGCCGACTGTCCAAGAGGGCCGCCGACCTGGCATGGTGGCGGCTGGACATTGGCTTTCCAGTCCCGAGCGCCGCCGACGGGCAACCCTCGCGAAGCGGCGCGCGAACCTGATCGAGTCGGATGCGAGAGAACGTGGACCATTCCGCCGCCCGGGCCGCCGCTGCCACCCCAGAACCGGGACAGCTGCACGTGGTACTCGTCCTGGCCGCCAGCACCGGCGGCATCGGTGCCCACGTGCGCTCCCTGGCGCAGGGCCTCGTCGCGCACGGCGTGATCGTCACGGTGTGCGCCCCGGCCGGCACGGACGCGCTGTTCGGCTTCTCCCGCACCGGCGCCAGGTTCCACACCGTCGACATCACCCCCACCGCCGGCGCCCGCAGTGACGCCACCGCGATCGGTGAGCTGCGCCGGGCCTTCACCGGCGCCGACGTGGTGCACGCGCACGGGCTGCGCGCCGGACTGCTCGCCGACCTCGCCCTGCGCACGGCAGGCCGCTTCCCGGGCCTGCGCCCGGAGACCCCGCTGGTGGTCACCTCCCACCACGCGCTGCTGGCCACCGGCCTGGAACGCCGCCTGCAGCGGCTGATGGAGCGCCGGGTCGCGCGCGCCGCCGACCTCGTCCTCGGTGCCTCCTCCGACCTGGTCGCCCGGGCCCGCGAGCTGGGCGCCACCGACGCCCGGCTCGGCCCGGTGGCCGCCCCGCCGATGCCCGAGGGCCGGCTCGACCGGGCCACGGCGCGCGCCGCGCTGCTCGGCGACGGCCCGGACCGGCCGCTGGTGCTGGCGGTCGGCCGGCTCGTCCCGCAGAAGGCCTTCGGGCTGCTGCTGGACGCCACCCGCGAGCTGTCCGTGCTGGACCCGGAGCCGCTGCTGCTGGTCGCCGGGGACGGCCCGGAGGCGGCCGGGCTGCGCGAGCGGGTCGCCGCCGAGAAGCTGCCGGTGCGGCTGCTCGGCTTTCGCACCGACGTGCCCGACCTGCTGGCGGCCGCCGACGTGGTGGTGGTCGCCAGTCGCTGGGAGGCCCGCTCGCTGGTGGTGCAGGAGTCGATGCGGGCCGGCGTGCCGGTGGTCGCCACCGCCGTCGGCGGGATCCCCGAGCTGGTCGGCGACGCGGCCGTGCTGGTGCCGGCCGGCGACCCGGTCGCGATCGGCCGGGCGGTGCGCGGGCTGCTGGCCGACCCGGCGGGCCGCGAGCGGCTGGTGGCGGCCGGCCGGCAGCAGGCCGAGACCTGGCCGGACGAGGCCGCCACCGTCGCCCAGGTGCTCAGCACCTATGACGAGCTGGTCCAGCGGCCCTAGGCCGCCGGACCGCCGGCCGCCGGGCTGCTAGACCGTCGCCTGCTCGACCCGCTCGGCCGCCAGGCCGTCCGGCTGGGCGGACAGGTAGGCGCCGCCGCAGGCGGTCAGCCGCAGTGCGGTGTCGATCAGCGGGACGTGGCTGAAGGCCTGCGGGAAGTTGCCGACCTGGCGCTTGAGCCGCGGGTCCCACTCCTCGGCGAGCAGTCCGAGGTCGTTGCGCAGCGCGAGCAGCCGGTCGAACAGCTCGCGCGCCTCCTGCACCCGGCCGATCATGGCGAGGTCGTCGGCCAGCCAGAACGAGCAGGCCAGGAAGGCGCCCTCGTGGCCGGAGAGGCCGTCGACGTTGTTGCCGCTCTCGTCGTGGGTCGGGTAGCGCAGCACGAAGCCGTCCTCGGTGGACAGCTCGCGCTGGATCGCCTCGATGGTGCCGATGACGCGCTTGTCGTCCGGCGGCAGGAAGCCGACCTGGGGGATGAGCAGCAGCGAGGCGTCCAGCTCCTTGCCGCCGTAGTACTGGGTGAAGGTGTTGCGCTCCGGGTCGTAGCCCTTCTCGCAGACGTCCCGGTGGATGGTCTCGCGCAGCTCGCGCCAGCGCTCCAGGTGGCCGTCGGAGGGGGCGTCCTCGGGGGTCTGTTCCAGCAGCTTGATCGTCCGGTCGACGGCGACCCAGGCCATCACCTTGGAGTGGACGAAGTGCCGGCGCGGGCCGCGGACCTCCCAGATGCCCTCGTCCGGCTCCTGCCAGTGGTCCTCCAGGTACTCGATCAGGCGCAGCTGGAGGTGGTGGGCGTGGTCGTTGCGGACCAGGCCGGTCATGTGGGCCAGGTGCAGGGCCTCGACGACCTCGCCGTAGACGTCCAGCTGGAGCTGGCCGGCCGCGCCGTTGCCGACCCGGACGGGCTGTGAGCCCTCGTAGCCGGGCAGCCAGTCCAGCGAGGACTCGGTGAGCTCGCGCTCGCCGGCGATGCCGTACATGATCTGGAGGTTCTCCGGGTCGCCGGCGACGGCGCGCAGCAGCCACTCCCGCCAGGCCTTGGCCTCGTCGCGGTAGCCGGTGCGCAGCAGCGAGGAGAGGGTGATCGCGGCGTCGCGCAGCCAGGTGTAGCGGTAGTCCCAGTTGCGCTCACCGCCGATGTCCTCGGGCAGCGAGGTGGTGGGGGCGGCGACGATGCCGCCGGTGGGGGCGTAGGTGAGGCCCTTGAGGGTGATCAGGGAGCGGATCACGGCCTCGCGGTAGGGGCCCTGGTAGGTGCACTGGGCGGCCCACTCGTGCCAGAAGTCGGTGGTGGCGTCGAGCATCTCCTCGGCGTCCGGGGCCTTCGGCGCGTCCAGGTGGGAGGCCTGCCAGGTCAGCGCGAAGGCGATCCGCTCGCCTGCGGTGACGGTGAAGTCGGCGTAGGTGGTCAGGTCGCGGCCGTAGGTCTCGGACTCGCCGTCCAGCCACACCGAGTCGGGCCCGGCCACGGCGACGGTGCGGTGGCCGCCGCCGGCCTGCTCGACCCGGTGCACCCAGGGCACGATGCGCCCGTACGAGAAGCGCATCCGCACCGCCGAGCGCATCCGGACGGTGCCGGACACGCCCTCGACGATCCGGATCACCTGGGGGACGGCGTCGCGGCCGGCCAGCGGGCGCGGCGGCATGAAGTCGATCACCCGGACGGTGCCACCCTGGGTGTCCCACTCCTGTTCCAGGACCAGCGAGTCGCCCCGGTAGCGGCGGCGGTCGGCGGGCACCGCGGGGGCGGCCGCGGTGGGCGGCGGGACCCTCAGATCGGCGGTGTCGGTGAAGCGGGGGAGGCCGAGGGCGGGGGCGGCCGGGGTGGGGGGTGCCGCGGGGGTGGGGACTTCGGTCGCGACGGCTTCGGCCGGACCGATCCGCCAGAAGCCGTGTTCATCGGTGCCGAGCAGGCCGGCGAACACGGCCGGAGAGTCGAAGCGGGGCAGGCAGAGCCAGTCCACCGCCCCGTCCCTGCTGACCAGGGCAGCGGTCTGCATGTCCCCGATGAGTGCGTAGTCCTCGATACGGCCGGCCACGTGGATCTCCAGTTCGCAATGTGGTCACGACGCATCGGCGATCTGGGGGAGCGAGCGGTCTGCGGGGCCGGAGCCCACCCCGGGACGTCCGGCTCGCCGAGGGGTGGTGGCGGGCCTTGCTGGAGTGTCCGCGCGGGGCTCGGTCGAGCCCCTGGGGTGGGAGGGGAGGAGCTGGAATACGGGGAGGTCCGGTCGCGCATCGGGGACCGGGAGTGTCCTGACCTCCCACGCCCTCCGCGTGCTCGTGCTGTCGGCGATGCGTCCGTGCAGCTTACGACGGACGAAAGGGGCGAAGCACGCGGGCGCAGCCTCGTGTGGCGCCACAATTCGGCGGAAATGCCGTGCATCGCGAGGACGCCGGGCAGGATGGTCCGGACGGATCAGTTCCGGCTGGTCCCAGTGGAGGGGCTGTCATGGCCCGAACGGAGTGCTCCGAAGTGGCCCGGTCCGGCCGGGGTGCGACCGGTGTGACTGCTGCGCCGGATGATGCGCCGGTGGTGCGCCCCGCGCACGCCCCCGGGGCGCCGCGAGCGGGCCGGAAGGCGTCCCGGTCGCGTCACTGATACCCTGGTATCCCGTGGACCGGTGGGATCAAACGCCCCGGACCAGCCGAATCGACGACCCCCCGAGTGCCGTGCACCGCACCGCCTCCCGTCGTTCGGCGAGTCGAGAGCATCCCGCCCACGTCACCTTCGACACGCGACCCACGGGAGCCCCCTCTTGGCACAGCCCCATTCCGGCAAGGCAGCGAACGGCCGCGCCGTGACGACCAAGCACCTCTTCGTCACCGGGGGTGTCGCCTCTTCGCTCGGCAAGGGCCTCACCGCCTCCAGCCTCGGCGCGCTCCTCAAGGCCCGCGGCCTGCGCGTCACCATGCAGAAGCTCGACCCGTACCTCAACGTGGACCCGGGCACCATGAACCCGTTCCAGCACGGTGAGGTCTTCGTCACGGACGACGGCGCCGAGACCGACCTGGACATCGGCCACTACGAGCGGTTCCTGGACACCAACCTGCACGGTTCGGCGAACGTCACCACCGGCCAGGTCTACTCCACCGTCATCGCCAAGGAGCGACGCGGCGAGTACCTGGGCGACACCGTCCAGGTCATCCCCCACATCACCAACGAGATCAAGTCCCGGATCCGCCGGATGGCGACCGAGGACGTCGACGTGGTGATCACCGAGGTCGGCGGGACCGTCGGCGACATCGAGTCGCTGCCGTTCCTGGAGGCCGTCCGCCAGGTCCGCCACGAGGTCGGCCGGGACAACGTGTTCTTCGTGCACGTCTCCCTGCTGCCGTACATCGGCCCCTCGGGCGAGCTGAAGACCAAGCCCACCCAGCACTCCGTCGCCGCGCTGCGCAACATCGGCATCCAGCCCGACGCGATCGTGCTGCGCGCCGACCGCGAGGTCCCGCAGGCCATCAAGCGCAAGATCTCGCTGATGTGCGACGTGGACGAGGAGGCCGTGGTCGCGGCCATCGACGCCAAGTCGATCTACGACATCCCCAAGGTCCTGCACGGCGAGGGCCTGGACGCCTACGTGGTGCGCCGGCTCGACCTGCCGTTCCGCGACGTGGACTGGACGACCTGGGACGACCTGCTGCGCCGCGTCCACGAGCCGCAGCACATCGTCAAGGTCGCCCTGGTCGGCAAGTACATCGACCTGCCGGACGCCTACCTGTCGGTGACCGAGGCGCTGCGCGCCGGCGGCTTCGCCAACAACGCCCGGGTCGAGATCAAGTGGGTGACCTCGGACGACTGCGAGACCCCCGAGGGCGCCCGGGCGCAGCTCGGCGACGTGGACGCGATCTGCATCCCCGGCGGCTTCGGCGACCGCGGCGTCAACGGCAAGGTCGGCGCCATCACCTTCGCCCGCGAGAACCGCGTCCCGCTGCTCGGCCTGTGCCTGGGTCTGCAGTGCGTGGTCATCGAGGCGGCCCGCAACCTGGCCGGCCTGCCCGAGGCCAACTCCACCGAGTTCGACGCCGCCGCCAAGCACCCGGTCGTCTCCACGATGGCCGAGCAGCTGGCCATCGTCGACGGCAAGGGCGACCTGGGCGGCACCATGCGTCTGGGCCTGTACCCGGCCAAGCTCGCCGAGGGCTCGATCGTCCGTGAGGTCTACGGCGGCGAGCAGTACGTCGAGGAGCGCCACCGCCACCGCTACGAGGTCAACAACGCCTACCGCGCGGACCTGGAGAAGACCGGCCTGCAGTTCTCCGGCCTCTCCCCCAAGGGCGACCTGGTCGAGTACGTCGAGTACCCGCGCGAGGTGCACCCGTACCTGGTGGCCACCCAGGCCCACCCGGAGCTGAAGTCCCGCCCGACCCGCCCGCACCCGCTGTTCGCGGGTCTGGTCAAGGCCGCCATCGAGATCAAGACCACCGCGGCCGAGTAAGTCGCCGGTCGTTCACCGGACGGCGGCCCCGCGATTCCCGCGGGGCCGCCGTCCGGCGTTAGATTGTGTCGTACTGACGAAAAGGGGAGAGCGATGGACGAGCAGCGCGACCAGGGGATCGCCGACGTGGCCGAGGAGTGGGAGGTCCGGGAGAGCCGGACGCCGTTCCAGGGCAAGGTCACCGGTGTGCGCAGCGAAGAGGTCCGGATGCCCGACGGCAGCTGGGCCCGCCGCGACTACCAGACCCACCCCGGCTCGGTCTCCGTGCTCGCCCTGGACGACAAGCAGCGGGTGCTGATCCTGCGGCAGTACCGGCACCCCGTCCGCCAGCGCCTGTGGGAGCTGCCCGCCGGCCTGCTCGACGTGCCCGGCGAGAACCCGTGGCACGCCGCGCAGCGCGAGCTGTACGAGGAGGCGCACTGCAAGGCCGGCACCTGGCGCATCCTCGCCGACTACTACACCTCCCCGGGCGGCACCGACGAGGCGCTGCGGATGTTCCTCGCCACCGACCTCGCGGAGGCCGAGGGCGAGCGCTACGCGGCGGAGGGCGAGGAACAGGAGATCGAGGTCGCCTGGGTGCCGGTGTCCGACCTGATCCGGCTGATCCACGCCGGGCGGCTGCACAACCCGACCCTGGTCACCGGCACGCTCGCCGTGCACGCCGCGCTCACCGGACCGGACGGGCTGGACGGACTGCGCCCGGCGGACTCGCCCTGGCCGGCCCGGCCCTTCGAGGGGTGAGCGAACGGCCCGTACGCCTCCTGAGCACCCTGCTGTTGATCCGCAAGGGTGATTTACCGGTTCGTACGACCGGATGTCACCTCGGCTGAGCCGGACGGTCGAACTACGCTTCGCAGACAGGGCGCCCGTCCCGGGCCGCCTCCGCTGAGGCCGGATGACGTCGGGAGTGGCACGGGTGGCGAGGAAGACGGCGACGATGGACCCCGGCCCCGACGCGCCCGTCGGGGCCGTTCCGGGCCTCGACCGGCTGCCGGCCGGGCCCGCGCTGTTCGTCGGGCGGCGCACCGAACTGGCCGCGCTGCGGGCGGCCGCCGCGCGCCCGGCCACCGGCCGCAGCCCGGTGCTGGTCCTGGCCGGTCGCCCCGGCTCCGGCCGCACCACGCTGGCGGTCCGCTTCGCCCGCACCGCCGCCGCGGACCACCCCGACGGTGTGCTCTTCGCACGTCTGTCCGCCCCCGACGGCGGCCGGGTGGCGCCCGCCCGGGCCGCCCGCCTGCTGCTGGAGCAGCTCGATCCCGAGGCCCCCGTGCCGCTGCCCGGCGCCACCGGGGACGGGCGGGACGAGCCCGCCTGCGTCGCGCTGCGCGAGGCGCTCGTGGGCCGCCGGGTCCTGCTGGTGCTGGACGACGTCCGGGACGCCGGGCAGCTGTGGCCGCTGCTCGCGGACGAACCCGGCTGCCTGGTGCTCGCCACCACCGCCGGGCCGCTCACCGGCATCGAGGACATCGACCCGGTGATCCTCGGCGGGCTCGACCGGCAGGCCTCCGGCGAACTGCTCGCCGACCTGGTCGGCGGCACCCGGATCTCCTGCGACCCGGTCGGCGGCGCCGACCTGGCGGAGGCCTGCGCGGCCCGGCCGGCCGCCCTGCGGCTGATGGCCGGATGGCTGCGCGGCGACCCGAAGGCGGCCGTCACCGAGGCGGCGCGCGAGCTCACCCGGGTGGTGGGCGAGGAGTCGGCACGGTCGGCGGCGCCGAAGGGGGAGGGGGAGAAGGCGGAGAAGCCCGTTCAGGGGCCGAAGACCGCCCAGGCGCCGACGCCCGGGAAGGCCGCGAAGCCGGTACAGGGGGCGGCCCCGGGGAAGGCTGCGAAGCCCGTGCAGGGCGCGGCGTCGGGGAAGGCCGCGAAGTCCGTACAGGGGCCGAAGGCTGTTCAGGTGTCGACGCCCGGGAAGGCCGCGACGCCCCCACCGCCGGGGGAGAAGCCGGCCGAGGGCCCGCCGCCGGAGCCCGCCGCCGGCGAGACGGCCGGGGAGCAGGCGGCCTGGGTGAAGCCCGGCCCGGAGCCGGCCGAGCCGGTGCCCGTCCCCGACAGCGACCCGCTGATCGGCGCGTTCACCCTGCTGTACGGCACCCTCCCGGCCGCCCAGGCGCGGATGCTGCGCACCCTCACCCTGGCCCCGGCGCAGACCGCCGACCCGCGCACCGCCTCCGCCCTGGTCGGCTGCCCGGCACCGGAGGCGGCCGTGACGCTCGCCGCACTGGCCGAACGGGAGCTGCTCGGCCAGGAGGCGCCGGCCGCCGACGGCAGCCCGCGCTACCGGGTGCCCGGGCGCCTCTACCCGAGGCTGGTCCGGCTGCGCGAGCAGGAGGACCGGCCCGCCGAGACCGAGCTCGCCCGGGCCCGGCTGCTGGAGCGGCTGGTCCGGCTCACCGAGTCGGCCCGCGCCCTGCTGGACCCGGCGGGCAGCGGCCCCGGGCCGGACCCGCTGCCCGCCGCCCTGCGGCTGGGCTCGGCGGAGCACGCCCGGGAGTGGCTGCTCGGCGAGCGGGACCTGCTGCTCGGGGCGGTGGCCGACGCGATCGGCCAGGGCGACCTGGACGGCTCGGCGGGCCGGCTGGTCACCGCGCTGCTGCGGGCGCTGCCGCTGACCGGCGCCGCCGCCCCCGCCGACCTCTACCGGCTGCACGAACTGGTCCTGACCGTCGCCGAGCGGCACGGCAGACCCCGCCGGGCCTCGGCCGCGCTGCTCAACCTGGGCGACCTACAGGCCGCCGCGGGCCGCTGGGAGCAGGCCGTCACGCACTACCGGGCCGCCCTGGAGCACGCCCGCACGGCCGGGGACGAACCGCTCTGCGCCCGGGCCCTGGAGGGTGCGGCCGGCTGCCACCGGGCGCTCGGCGACGCGGTGCGCGCCGCCGACTGGTACGGGCGGGCACTCGGCCTGCGGCAGTCGATGGGGGAGCCCGCCGCCGAGGCCCGGCTGCTCGCCCGGGTGGCCGAGGCGCACACCGCGCAGCGCCGTTTCGACGAGGCGGACCGCGAGTACCGGGCCGCGCTGGCGGTGCTGCGCAGGCTCGGCGACGAGCGCGGCCGGGAGGCCGTCGGGGCCGCCCTCGCGGACCTGCGGGAACGGGTCGACGCCGGGTGGTGAGGGGTCTTTCGGAGGTATTGTCGAAGATGCCCGGTTAACACATCTTTGGTGGGAAGATCGCAAGGGAAGCCTACGAACCTGCCAATGTGTTCGGCAGATTTATTCACTTTGGAAGGCTGACACGCCGACTGGGCTTCATTACACTCGAACTCAGTCGCGCAGCGATCCCCGCCCCGGGCTGCCCCGGAGGCTTCCCCACGTGCGCGTCGCCCGCCGGTCTTCTCCGGTAGGGACCCCCATGGCAAGAGGACGTGTTTAGCCGTGAAGGTCGGCATCCCCCGCGAGGTCAAGAACCACGAGTACCGCGTGGCCATCACGCCCGCCGGCGTGCATGAGCTGGTCCGCAACGGACACGAGGTCTACATCGAGGACAACGCCGGTGTCGGCTCCTCGATCCCCAACGAGGAGTACGTGGCCGCCGGCGCCACCATCCTCCCCACCGCCGACGAGGTGTGGGCCACCGCCGACCTGCTGCTGAAGGTCAAGGAGCCCATCGCCTCCGAGTACCACCGGCTGCGCAAGGGCCAGACCCTCTTCACGTACCTGCACCTGGCGGCCGACCGCGCCGGCACCGACGCGCTGATCGCCTCGGGCACCACCGCCATCGCGTACGAGACCGTGCAGCTCGGCAACGGCGCGCTGCCGCTGCTCGCCCCGATGTCCGAGGTCGCGGGCCGTCTCGCCCCGCAGGTCGGCTCGTACCACCTGATGCGCCCGGCCGGCGGCCGCGGCGTGCTGCCCGGCGGCGTGCCCGGCACCCACCCGGCCAAGGCCGTCGTCATCGGCGGTGGCGTCTCCGGCTGGCACGCGGCCACCATCGCCATCGGCATGGGCTACGAGGTGACCCTGCTCGACCGCGACATCAACAAGCTGCGCGAGGCCGACCGCATCTTCGGCACGAAGATCAAGGCCATCGTCTCCAACACCTTCGAGCTGGAGAAGGCCGTCATCGAGGCCGACCTGGTCATCGGCGCGGTGCTGATCCCGGGCGCCAAGGCCCCGAAGCTCGTCACCAACGAGCTGGTCTCCCGCATGAAGCCGGGCTCCGTGCTCGTCGACATCGCCATCGACCAGGGCGGCTGCTTCGAGGACTCGCACGCCACCACGCACGCCGAGCCGACCTTCCAGGTCCACAACTCGGTCTTCTACTGCGTGGCCAACATGCCGGGCGCCGTCCCGAACACCTCCACCTACGCGCTGACCAACGCGACGATGCCGTACGTCGTCGAGCTGGCCAACCGCGGCTGGAAGGAGGCGCTGCGCCGTGACCCGGCGCTCGCCAAGGGCCTGAACGTGCACGAGGGCCAGATCACCTTCCCGGCCGTGGCCGAGGCCTTCGGCCTGGAGTCGGTCTCGCTGGAGAGCGTGCTCGCCTGATCCGGTGATCCTGCGATTCGGTGATCCTGCGATCCGGTGATCCAGAGATCCTGCGATCCGGTAGACCGCCCGGCGGTCGTTCGCCCCCGACCCGATCCCCTCGGGCCGGGGGCTTCGCCGTGCCCGTGAACGGGTGGTGGAGCGGACGGGTCGCTCTGTCGTCAATTTCTGTCGGTCGTGTCACCCCACCGCAGAAACGTTAGGGTCAACGGCCTACTCATCCCTTGACATCGGCCCGCCCGATAGTCGACACATCCGGCCCACTACCGTGGATTGTGTTGCTGCGAACGCCTTGAACGGCCTAGAGTCGCAAACCGTCGGCATGCTGCCACGCTGACGAATCGACATAGAGTCCTGGATGCCCAAGGAGGTAAGACGACTTGTGAATGAGTCGACATTTGCTCCCGGGGGTGGTCAGCCAGGACTGGCGGAGCGCACCGCCGGCCAGCCGAGTGAGGAGCCAGGGGCCCGGCAGCCCTCCGTGGGCTCGGCCGAGGTCGGCTCGGTCGCACTCCGCACCTTCGAAGCACGCCAGAACACAGCGCAGGTGACCACGGTGACCGATCACGACGCCGACTTGGCGGCCTACGGCCTGGCCTACGGCGAGTTCGCCTACGGCGCCTACGACGACCCGGACGCCGAGTACGAGCCGGACCCGGAGTACGCCGCCACGCTGGCCCCCGACGCCGCGCGCCAGCGCCGCGAGCGGGTCGGCCCGACCGGCCGCCCGCTGCCGTACTTCCCGATCCCCGCCCCGGTGGCCGAGCACGGCCCCGCGCAGATCATCGCCATGTGCAACCAGAAGGGCGGCGTCGGCAAGACCACGTCGACCATCAACCTGGGCGCCGCGCTGGCCGAGTACGGCCGCCGGGTGCTGCTCGTCGACTTCGACCCGCAGGGCGCGCTCTCGGTCGGCCTCGGCGTCAACCCGATGGAGCTCGACGTCACCGTCTACAACCTGCTCATGGAGCGGGGCCTGACGGCCGATGAAGTGCTGCTCAAGACGGCCGTGCCGGGCATGGACCTGCTGCCGTCCAACATCGACCTCTCCGCCGCCGAGGTGCAGCTGGTCAGCGAGGTGGCCCGGGAGTCCGCGCTGGCCCGCGCGCTGAAGCCGCTGCTGCCCGACTACGACTACGTCATCATCGACTGCCAGCCCTCGCTGGGCCTGCTGACGGTCAATGCGCTGACCGCCGCTCACAGCGTCATCGTCCCGCTGGAGTGCGAGTTCTTCGCGCTGCGCGGCGTCGCGCTGCTGACCGAGACCATCGAGAAGGTGTGCGAGCGGCTCAACCCCGAGCTGCGCCTGGACGGCATCCTCGCGACCATGTACGACTCGCGCACCGTGCACAGCCGCGAGGTGCTGGCGCGCGTCGTCGAGGCGTTCGGCGAGCACGTCTTCCACACCGTCATCGGGCGGACCGTGCGCTTCCCGGAGACCACCGTCGCCGGCGAGCCCATCACCACGTACGCGACCAACTCGGTCGGTGCCGCCGCCTACCGCCAGCTCGCCAGGGAGGTGCTCGACCGGTGCCGCCCCGCCGAGTGAGTCTCCCGGGGGCCGACGAGCTGTTCCGGACCACCGGCGGGATGGCGCTGTCGCCGTCCCTCGCGCCGCGTCCGGCCGCCGAGGCAGCCAGAGCGGAGACCGCGCGGACCGTCCACGGCACGGACGGCGCCGAAGGCGCCGAGGACGCTCAGGGCACCCAGCGCACCGGCGAGGCCGGGCGGCAGCCGTCCCAGGACCAGCAGCCGGCCGCCGGCGCCCCGGCGGGCGCCCAGCCGCCGGCCCAGCGCTCCGCCTCGTCCGCCGGGCCCCAGGGCACCGTGCCGGCCGGCCGCCAGCACCCCGGCGCCGCCGAGGAGCAGGCCGGCGGCACCGGGCGCGCCCGGCCGCGCGGCCGCGCGCCGCGCCGCCCCAGCGGGCGCGAGCGGCACGACGAGAAGATCACCGTGTACGTGTCCGCCGAGGAGCTCATGGACCTGGAGCACGCCCGGCTGGTGCTGCGCGGTGAGCACGGCCTGGCCGTGGACCGCGGGCGGATCGTCCGGGAGGCCATCGCGGTCGTCCTGGCGGACCTGGAGCAGCGCGGCGAGGCCTCCATCCTGGTCCGGCGGTTGCGCGGCCGCTAGGCCCCTTCCTGGCCGTCAGTGGTGCCTCTGGTGCTGCTGGTGCGGTGCCTCCGGTGCGGCGGTCCCGGTGTGGCATCCCTGGTGTGGCGTGTCGACGTCCTGTGGTGACGTCCTGCGGTGGCGTCGATGTCGATGCCGAGGGCCGACGCCGGGAGGCGTCGACCGCGTGACGACGGCGTGTCGACGGCCCCGGGGGCGGGGCGGGCGGCCGGGCCGGGTGAAGATGGACCGTCATGCCGAGCACCGCCGAACCACCCACCACCGCCGTGAACGCGACCGAGGAACAGCCGCGGGGCGGCTTCCGGGTGCGGCTGGACAACTTCGAAGGCCCCTTCGACCTGCTGCTCAGTCTGATCGCCAAGCACAAACTCGACGTCACCGAAGTGGCGCTGGCCACCGTCACCGACGAGTTCATGGCACACATCCGGGCGATGGGCCCGGACTGGGACCTGGACGCGGCGACCGAGTTCCTGGTCGTCGCCGCGACCCTGCTCGACCTCAAGGCCGCCCGGCTGCTGCCCGTCGCCGACGTCGAGGACGAGGAGGACCTGGCGCTGCTGGAGGCCCGTGACCTGCTGTTCGCCCGGTTGCTGCAGTACCGGGCGTACAAGCGGGCGGCGGCCCTCTTCGGCGAGCGCTGGGCCGCCGAGCTGGCCCGACGCCCACGCACCGTCGGGCTGGAGCCCCGGCATGCCGGGCTGCTGCCCGAGGTGGTCATCACCATCGGCCCGGAGCGGCTCGCGCAGCTGGCGGCCAGGGCCATGGAACCCAAGCCGAAGCCCGTCGTGTACGTCGACCACATCCACAGCCCGCCCGTCAGCGTGCGCGAGCAGGCCGGGCTGGTGGTCGGGCTGCTCACCGAGCTCGGCGAGGCGTCGTTCCAGCGGTTGGTCGAGGACGCGTCGGACGAGCTGGTGGTCGTCGCCCGTTTCCTGGCGCTGCTGGAGCTGTACCGGGAGCGGGTGCTGGCCTTCGAGCAGCCGGAGGCGCTGGGCGAACTGCTGGTGCGCTGGGTGGCGGAGGAGGACCGGGGCGCGGTCGAGGTGACGGACGAGTTCGACCGGCCGGTGGGTGAGCGGGAGCGGGAGGAGAGTCGATGAGTGGTGGGAGCGGGAGCCCGAGCCCGAGCGGGAGCGGGGTCGGCGGGCGGCCGGTGCGGCGCCCGCTCGGGCTGCCGGGGCGGCCTCGGGCCGGGGAGTGGCTGGAGCCGGCCTTCGAGCTGCTGGCGGAGCCGGTGGCGGGGCCCGTGACGGATCCGGTGGCGGCGGGGTCGGTGGTGGAGCCGGTAGCGGCGTCCGTGGGTGCGTCGGCGGAGGGCGAGGCCCGGGTCGTGCACCAGAAGTCGGCCCCGTCGACCTCCGGCGTCACTGATGTGGTCGGCGTCGCTGATCCGGCCGGGGGCGAGGAGACGCCCGGGGCCGGGTTGAAGGCCGAGCTGGAGGCGATCCTGATGGTCGTCGACGAGCCTGCCGGGGAGGAGCGGCTGGCCGGCGTGCTGGAGCGGCCCCGGGCGCAGGTGGCCGCTGCGCTGCGCGAACTGGCCGCCGAATACACCGCCCAGGGCCGCGGATTCGACCTGCGGCTGGTCGCCGGCGGGTGGCGGTTCTACAGCCGGGACACCTGCGCTCCGGCCGTCGACCGCTTCCTGCTGGACGGCCAGCAGGCCCGGCTCACGCAGGCCGCATTGGAGACCCTGGCGGTCGTCGCCTACCGGCAGCCGGTGTCCAGATCGAGGGTTTCCGCCGTCCGCGGTGTGAACTGTGACGGCGTGATGCGTACCCTGGTACAGCGAGGACTGGTGGAAGAGGCCGGATCCGAGCCCGAAACAGGTGCGATCCTGTATCGGACGACGAACTACTTCCTGGAACGGATGGGGCTCCGCGGCCTGGACGAGCTGCCGGAGCTTGCTCCCTTCCTGCCCGAGGTCGACGACGTGGAAGCGGAGTCCCTGGAGGGCACGATGATCGCGGAGGCGGTCGCCGCCGCTGCCGTGCAGGCCGTGGGCGGCAGTGGCGAGGCCGGTCGGGCTGCGCCTGATCGGTAGGGGGCGGTGAGGTCGGCCGAAACGACCGCACATCCCAGACGGTAACGACGTACGGACACTTTGATGCGTAGCAGTGGCAACGGCAGGAACGGCAGCGGCGGCGGCAGCGGTCGCAGCGGACAGGGCGGGGGCCGGGGCGGCGGCTCCTACGGCGGCAGCGGCAGCGGCCGCAGCGGCTCGGGCTCGGGCTCGGGCTCGGGCTCGCGTGGGGGTTCGTACGGCGGTGGGTCCGGCTCGGGCTCGGGCTCGCGTGGGGGTTCGTACGGCGGTGGGTCCGGCTCGGGCTCCGGCTCGCGCGGCGGCTCGTACGGCGGTGGGTCCGGCTCCGGCTCGCGCGGCGGTTCGTACGGCGGCGGCAGCGGTGCCGGTTCGCGCGGCGGCTCCGGCTCGTACGGGCGTGACAGTCGCCGGGACGACCGGCGCGACGACAACCGGTACCCGGACCGCCCGCTGCGGCCCGAGGAGCGGCGCTACGACCGCCCCGAGTTCGGCGGTGGCCCCAACGCCACCCCCGCCCGCGGCGGCTACTCCGGTCGGCGCCCCAGCCCGGCCCCGCGCCCGCGCCGTGAGGGCCAGGGCGCCCCGGGCGACCCGCGCCGCCAGCCGCAGCGCTCGCGCGAGCTGCAGGCCAAGATCGAGGACGCCGTCCTCGCCCGGCACGACAAGCCGGCCGTCAAGCTGCCCAAGACCTTCGGCGAGCCCGAGGGCGAGCGCCTGCAGAAGGTGCTGGCCCGGGCGGGCATCGGCAGCCGCCGCGCCTGCGAGGAGCTGATCGAGCAGGGCCGGGTCCAGGTCAACGGCAAGCTCGTCACCGAGCAGGGCAAGCGGGTCGACCCGCAGAACGACGAGATCAAGGTGGACGGCCTGACCGTCGCCACCCAGTCGTACCTGTTCTTCGCGCTCAACAAGCCGGCCGGCGTGGTCTCCACCATGGAGGACCCGGACGGGCGCCAGTGCCTCGGCGACTACGTGACCAACCGGGAGACCCGGCTGTTCCACGTCGGCCGTCTGGACACCGAGACCGAGGGCATCATCCTGCTCACCAACCACGGCGAGCTGGCCCACCGTCTCACCCACCCCCGGTACGGCGTGACCAAGACCTACCTGGCCGCCATCCAGGGCCCGATCCCGCGCGACCTGGGCAAGCAGCTGGCGCAGGGCATCGAGCTGGAGGACGGCTTCGCGCGCGCCGACAGCTTCAAGGTGATCTCCAACGTCGGCAAGAACTACCTGGTCGAGGTGACCCTGCACGAGGGTCGCAAGCACATCGTCCGCCGGATGCTGGCCGAGGCCGGCTTCCCGGTCGAGAAGCTGGTGCGCACGCACTTCGGCCCGATCGCGCTGGGCGACCAGAAGTCGGGCTGGCTGCGCCGTCTGACCAACCCCGAGGTCGGTCAGCTGATGCGCGAGGTCGGTCTGTAGACCGGTCGGTATATTTCTATAGACCGGTCGGTATATTCCGATTGGGCTATGTAGACCGGTCGGTATATTCTCCCCCGGAGTCTGTAGACCGGTCGGTATATTCGGGCTTCTGCTGAGGGCCTCCCCGTCGAAAGGCGGGGAGGCCCTCGGTCGTTCGGTGGGGGTGGGCGGGGTGCGAGGCGGGGCGCAACCCCTGGTCACGGCCTTGTCAGCGCCATGATCCGTGGCAGAGGATTGCCACCGGACCACCATCCGCCCAGTGGCGGGACTGCGCCAGGGCCGGCGCCGGTGGGGGGCGAACGGGGAGACGGCGTCGTGTCGGATGCACCACTCAGCGCACTGGGACTGGCCGAGCCGGACGGACAGGTCTACGCGGCGCTGGTGGCCAATCCGCAGTCCACCGCGGAGGAACTGGCCGAGGGCTGCGGCCTGACGCTCCAGCAGAGCGTGCGCGCCCTGGACCGCCTGGCGCAGCAGGGCATGGCGACCCGGGCGCCGGTGGACCGGCAGCGCTACCTGCCGGTCGCCCCCGACGTCGCGATCGGCACCCTGATCGGCCACCGCGAGTCCGAACTGCGGCACGCCCGGGCCGAGATGCACCGTCTGATGGACGCCTTCCGGGAGGCTTCGCGGTACACCGATCCGGCGCACTCGGTGGAGGTGCTGACCGGTGGCGAGGCGATCGCGCAGCGGCTGGAGCACATCACCGAGACCAGCCAGTACCAGGTCCGCGGCTTCGACCGCCCGCCGTACATCCAGGATCCGGTGACCCCGATCCCGTTGCAGCGGCGGCGGTTGCGGGAGGGCCTGCGGCTGCGGACCGTCTACGACCGGGACGCGGTGGCCTGGCCGGGCCGACTGGAGCGGAACATCCTGGCCGGGGTCGCGGACGGCGAGGAGGCCCGGGTCCGGCCGTCGCTGCCGATGAAGATGATCATTTCGGACGACCGGATGGCGATCATCCCGATCAGCGTGGGCGACAGCGTCCTCGACGCCGCGTACGTCATCCACCCCTCCGCGCTGCTCCAGGCGCTGGACACGCTGTTCGAGGCGGAGTGGGAGCGCGCCGTCCAGTTGCAGGCCGCGATCGGCACCGGGGACGCGACGCTGGAGCCGGAGGCCGACCACCGCAAGCTGCTGGGCCTGCTGGCGGCCGGCCTCACCGACGAGTCGATCGCCCGGTCGCTCGGCTGGAGCGCCCGCACCACCCAGCGCCGGTTGCAGAGCCTGATGCGCTCGCTGGGCGCCACCACCCGCTTCCAGGCCGGTATGGCGGCCCGGGAGCGGGGTTGGTTGTGACAGGAGTTGGCTGTGCACCGGGCCGGGCGGACGTCGGGGGTCGGGCGTCAGCTCCAGGGGGTGAGGGCGGCCCAGCGGCCGTCCGGGCCGCGTTCGACCTTCAGCAGGCCCTTGACGGCGGAGCGGTTGAGTCGTCCGTAGACGTGCGGGAACAGCAGGCCGGGGGTGGCCCCGGGCGGCGGTGCGCCGTGCGGGGCCTCCCACTTGACCATCGGTTCCACCTGTGACTCCTCGATCAGCAGTGCCATCAGCGGGTCGGGAGTGTCGGCGAAGAAGGCGTTGGCCACCGCGAGTGCCGTCTGTTCGTCCGCCGAGCAGTGGATGAACCCGTCGGTGAGCAACGACGCGGTGGTGTACGGCCGACCGGGGTCGGACAGCCAGTCGTCCAGGGGTGCGAGGTGGAGGATCATGTTCCTGTTCTACCCGGTTTGGTCCTGAGCGGTCGTCACGAGCGGACCGGTGTTCAGACGGCGGCGGAGGCCGGGCTCCTCAGAGTCCGGCGACCTTGGCGGTGGCGGAGACCTCGTAGACCAGCGTGACCGTCCGACGGGCGCCGGGCCCGAGCGGGACGTCCCAGCGGAGGATGCCCTCGGCGTCGAAGGCGTCCGGCGACGGGGAGCACTCCTCCTTGCGCAGCCGCACCTCCACCGCCGACACCTCGGAGACCGGCACCCGCTCGCGGACCGCGACGACCTGCTCGTCCCGCTCCTCCGGGCCGGAGAAGCGGGAGAGGTGCAGCCGCACCGTTCGGGTGGTCGTCTGGCGGCCGGTGAGCCCGGCGGTGGCCTGGCGTTCCTCGGCCTCGCGGACCACCCGGTAGCCGTCCGAACTGCCGAACGCCAGCTCGGCGTCGGCCCCGGCGGCGGTGAAGCCCAGCTCGCCTCGGCCGGTGAAGCCGCTGCCGCGGACCAGTTCGACCGGACCCGCCAGCAGCGGGTGCCCGGCCGTGTTGCGGAACCGGACCACCTGGGTCACCAGCGGGGACAGCTCCGGCGCGCACGCGTACTCGCTGCTCGCCTGCCCGGTGAAGGCGCCGAGCGGCACCCGGTGTGCCCGGCCGTCGGAGGGCACGGTGGCCGGAGCGGGCGCGGGCAGCACCCGGACCTCCCCGCCGTCGTCCACCCCCGGTACCCCGGCGGCCGGGCCGAGCGCGCTGATCGCCTCCTCGCGCAGCTCCACCTCGACCGTGCGGCGCTCCTCCGCGGTGCGCTCGCGCAGCATCAGGACGTCCTCGGCGACGGCGGGCGGGTCGGTGGCGAGGGCCGAGCGGGCGGTGGAGAAGGTGAGCCGGACACCGGTCCAGTCCTCGCCGGTGCGCTGCCAGACCACCGCCTCCGACTCCAGCCGCAGGCTTCCGCCGTCCAGGGTGGCCCGGTACGAGGGGCGCCAGAGGGCGCACGGCACCAGATGGGTGACGGCCAGCCCGCTCGGGCCGGGCTGCGCCGCCTCGACGGTGAGCTCCAGGTGGGCGACCAGTTCGGCCGGTTCCTCCTCGGCCTGGTCGAGGGTGAGCAGGGCCTGCGAGCGCTCCTGGTCCAGGCGGCGCAGCCGGGAGTGGGTGGTCCGCAGCTCCTCGCCGTGGCGCTCGCGTTCGGCGTCCACCCGGTCCAGTTCGCGGGACCAGCGGGTGCGTTCGAGCTCGCCGATCCCGGCGCCCTCGCCGATCTCGCGCAGCAGGTCGGCGGAGAGCTGGGCGAGCAGCGCCAGCCGGGCCTCCAGGCGGGCGCGGGTCTGGTCGGCGAGGCGGCTCGCGGTCTCCAGCTCGTGCAGCCGGTGGCGCAGCCGGGAGTCCTCCGGGCCGGGCGGCAGCGGGGCGCGTGGGATCCAGTCGCGGACGATCCGGGCGTCCAGCACGCGGGTGCCGGGGGCGATGGTCTCGGCGCGCAGGGTGCGGTCGACGGCGAGCGCGGTGAGCGGGCCCAGTCGCAGCCGCTGGACGCCTGCGGCGAGGTTGACGGTGGTGGTGCGTTCGACCTGGCTGCGGTCCTCCAGGCAGGTGACGGCGGTGACGGGGAGGGGGATGGTCGTTCCGGTCATCGTTCAGTTCCTCCGGTTTCCACCGACGATGGCCTTTCCGGCCGGGATCTTGATCTGGTAGCCGCCGTCCAGCTCGGTGCGGCCGCCGGGCGGCAGCTCGACCCGCCAGAGCCGGGTGCTGGGCGGGCAGTCCGGCGTGGAGACCGCCGGGGCCTGCCAGTCGGCCCGCTCCTCGATCCGGATCTCGGCGTCGGAGGTGACCGGCACGCGCTCGCGGACCTCCACGGTGACGGTGCGGCCGAGCCGGTTCGCCAGCTGGACGCGCACCCGGTGGTCGAGCACGGTACTGCTGCTCAGCATGCCCGCGGTGGACTCGTGCAGCTCGGTGCGGCGCGCCACCTCGATGCTCTCGGTGACCCCGATGCCCAGGCTCCGCAGCCCGCCCGGGGCGAGGGTGGGCAGGGCGGCGGTGAGCAGGAACTCGTCGTCGACGGTGACCTCGACCGGGCCGGCCAGCACGGCGCGGTCGGTCCGGTTGGCGAGCACCAGGGTGGCGTACACCTTCTCTTCGACGGCGGGGACGGTGACGTACTCCGGGCGGACGGACACCGGGATCTCGTCGATCGTGACGGTGTGCCAGGTGCCGTCGGACGGGATGTCGGCGGGGGCGGCGGAGTCGAAGCGGTGATCGAAGGAGCCCGCCGACTCGCGGGGCGGGACGGCGTGCCGGGGGAGTGCCAGATGGCGGACCCGCTCGCCGCCGGTGTCACCCGGGGGCATCGCCGCCGGCCCGTAGTGGTCGGCCTGCTCGGCCTGGGGGCGCAGGGTGCCGCGGTGGGCGGCGGGTGCGTCGGGGCCGGCCAGGACGAGGCCGGGGTAGTCGAGCAGGGAGGCGTCCGGGGCGAAGCCGGTGCCGGGGGCCTCGGTGCCGCCGCCGCTTCGGCGGGAGCGGCGGGCGAGCGGGTGCAGGTCCGGCGGGGGCGCGCCGCCCGGTGCCACGGGGGCGGGCGGCGGCGCGGGGGCCTGGGGCATCGAAACCTGGGGCATCGAGGCTTGGTGCATCGAGGCTTGCGGCAGGGGGGCTTGGGGCATCGGGGCGGCGGCGGGTGCACCGCCGTATCCGGCGAAGCCGCTCGGGGCGGGCGGGGGCTCCGGTGCGGGTTCGTCGATGTCCAGGGTGCCGCCGCGCCCGGCGGGGGCGGCCAGCCGGGCGGCGTCGGCCACGAGGCCGGCGTCGGCGGGCCGGGCGCCCCCGAGGCGGTTGAGCCGGGCGGCGGATCCGTACGGGCCGGGGGCCGAGACGGCGAGCGGGGCCTTGCGGCGCGGGGCCGGGCGGGCTCCGGCTCCGGCGTCGTCGTAGCCGGTGAAGAGGTCGGCCAGGCCGGCCGGGGGCTCGCGCCAGCCGGACGGCGGCGGGGCGGGCTGGCTGCGGCCGATCCGCAGCGAGCGGAGCCGGGGCAGGTCGGTGCGGCGGTCGAGGTCGGCGGTGGAGAGGGCGAGCCGGACGCCGGTCCAGTCCTCTCCGGTCTGCTGGGCGACGGAGGCGCGCAGGACGAGTCGGCCGGTGTCGGCGCCCTGGCGGTAGGAGAGGCGGTAGGCGGGCGCCCAGCGGGCGGCCGGGACGCCGTACTCCAGCTCGATGTCGAGCCGGGCGGGGGGCTTCTCGGGGGCTGGGGCGACGGGTTCCCCGGCGGATTCCGGGGCGGATTCCATGATGGGTTCCGGGGCGGGCTGTGCGGAGAGCGCCGAGGCCTGCGCGGTGGTGAGGGTGAGCAGGACGGTGGCGGCGGTCCCGACCGGGTGGGCGGGGCCGGCCGTGGATGCGCGGTCCAGCCGGTCGGCGGCCAATTCGCGCTCGTGGTCCGCGAGTTCGACTTCCTTGGTGAGCTCCTCGGCGCGTCGCTGGAGCCGGGTCAGGCGCTCGTCGACGAAGTCGGCCAGCTCCAGCCAGGCGTCGGCGGGCGTCCGCCGCAGCGGTTCCTCGGGCCGCCGCTGCGGTGGTACGGCGCGCAGGGCGGAGGTCTCGGCGATCGCGGTCAGGACCAGTCGGCGGCGCTCGGTGAGTGCGCCCTGGCGCTCCATGGCCTCGTCCAACTCGCGGCGGAGCCGGGGGAGTTCGGTCGGCTCGTGGAACTCGGCGAGCAGCTCCAGCCGGGCCTCGGTGACCGCCGTCCCGCTCGGGCCGTCGAGCACCCGGGCGCGCAGCGAGCGGCCGTCCAGGGAGGAGGGCAGACCGGTCAGCCGCAGCCGGCCGTCGGCCGGGAGCGGGACGCTGGCCCGGCGGCGGCACACCGCGCCCTCGGCGTAGACCACGACGGAGTCCAGGACCGACGGGTGGGCGGGGACGGCGGGGGGTTTCGGGGGCCCGGCCTCGCCGACGTGTCGGGCCTCGCCGTTCTGCTGATCGTCGCCGCTGTGCTGATCGTCCATGCGCAATCCCTTCGTTCGCGTGCCGTGTTCCGCGTGTCGCCCGCGCCGTGCCCGGGCGGCCAGTCTGCCCCGCTTCGGTGCGGGCGTCGCCGGATTTCGCGGGGTGCGGCGTGTGTGCCCGTTGGCGGGTCTGGCGGTCTGGCGGTCTGGCGGTCTGGCGGCCTGGCGCGTTCGCGGTCCTGTGGTGCCCGCCGTGTCCGGCGTGCCTCCGCATGGTGTGGGACGGGGGCGGGGCCGCCGTGGTTGCCCAGCGGGTGGGCGGTGGGGGCGTGGGTGGGGCGGATGCGAGAGGATGGGGCGCGGGTGTTCCCGGCCGGTGCCGGGGCGCCGACCGGACCGAGAACCGGCGAGGTCGGGCAGCCCGGAACGCGAAGCCCGAGAATTCGAGAAGGAGCGCGACCCGCCATGCGCACTGCCGTCGTCGTCGGTACCGGACTGATCGGCACCTCCGCCGCGCTCGCCCTGGCCGGCCGCGGGCTGACCGTCCATCTGGAGGACGCCGACCCGGACGCCGCCCGGACCGCCGCCTCGCTCGGCGCCGGCATCACCGAGCCGGCCGACGGCCCGGTCGACCTGGCGATCATCGCCGTGCCGCCCGCCCTGGTCGGCAAGGTGCTCGCCGACTGCCAGCGCCGCAACCTGGCCCGCTGGTACACCGACGTCGCCAGCGTCAAGGCCGGCCCGCGCATCGAGGTCGCCGCGCTCGGCTGCGACACCGTCCACTACATCGGCAGCCACCCGATGGCCGGCCGCGAGCGCTCCGGCCCGCTGGCCGCCCGCGCCGACCTGTTCGAGGGCCGCCCCTGGGTGCTCACCCCCACCGACGACACCGACACCGAGACGCTCAACGCCGCCCTGGAACTGGTCGCGCTCTGCGGTGCGATGCCGATCGTGATGGACGCGACCGCGCACGACCGGGCCGTCGCCCTGGTCTCGCACGCCCCGCAGCTGGTGTCCTCGCTGGTCGCCGCCCGGCTGGAGCACGCCGACGAGACCGCCATAAGGCTCTCCGGGCAGGGTGTCCGGGACGTCACCAGGATCGCCGCCTCCAACCCCGGCATGTGGGTCGACATCCTCTCCGCCAACGCCGGCGCGGTCGCCGACATCCTGGAGGAGGTCGCCTCCGACCTCGGGGAGACCGTCACCGCGCTGCGCGCCCTGGACGCCCCCGAGGAGGGCGAGCGCCGGGCGGGCGCGGCCGGGATCGAGGCGGTCATGCGGCGCGGCAACACCGGCCAGGCCCGCATCCCCGGCAAGCACGGCGCGCCGCCCACCCGGTACGAGACGGTGGCCGTGGTGCTCGGTGACCAGCCCGGCGAGCTGGGCCGGCTGTTCGGCGAGGTCGGCGCGGCCGGGGTCAACATCGAGGACGTCGTCATCGAGCACTCGACCGGCCAGCAGGTGGGCTTCGTCCAGCTGTCGGTGGCGCCCGGGGCGGTCAAGCCGCTCACGGTGGCGCTGCGGGCGAGCGGGTGGAGCGTCCGGGACTGATCGGGCTGCGGGGGCCGGTCGGCTTCTGGGACTTCGGTTGAGCGGTTCGGTCGAGCGGTTCGGTTGAGGGGGAGCAGGGATGATCATCGAGTTGCCGCTGGGCGAGACCCGGCACGGGTCCTACGGCCGGCCGGTGGACCTGGGGAACGAACGGTTCCTGCGGGCGGTGGTGGGTGGGGACTTCCGGATCCACCACCGCAGCGTCGAAGCGCTGGTCGAACTGCCCCGGCCGACGCCGCCGGACCCGGAGTCCACCGAGCCGGAGCCGACCTGCAGCCTGCTGGTGCGGGCGGTCCACGCCGCCTTCGCGGAGCACCTGCCGCTCAGCCTGTCGCCGGACGTGCTCTGGTACGCGGTGGTGCACGAGGTGGCCGTGCACGCGCGGATGTACGCGCCGAGGTACCGGGCGCTGTTCGGCGGTGCCGAGGGACGCCGGGAAGCGATCGTGGTCCGCGACGACGCCCTGGCGGCGCCCGGCCCGGACTGGTCGCGGTCGGTCCGGCTGGTGCGGGAGCCGCTGGCGGCGGCGGTCGGGGCCGAGCTGGTGGAGCTGTTCCAGCCGGCGTTCTCGACGACCACGCCCGACGACGCCTCCTCCGCGCTGGTGGCGCTGATGGACGTGGTCAGCCCCTACTACGCCTTCCGCTGGGAGACCCGCTGTGGCATCCCGCGGATCCGGCTGGAGGGCACGGTCGAGGACTGGGCGCTGCTGGTGGCGCGGGTCGCCGGGCTGGCGGAGCGCTTCGACTGGCTGGCGCCGTGGTTCGCCGAACTGCGCCCGGTGCTCGACGAGATCGCGGCGACCGCGGCGGGCGGGACGGTCGACGACGAGTTCTGGCGCTCGCTCTTCAAGTGGCGGTCGATGTCCGGCGGCCCACGGGTGACCGGCTGGCTCACCGCCTTCCTCGCGCACACCCAGACCCCCGACGGGCCCCGGCTGCGCCAGTCCTTCGGCTGGCGGGAGGCGGACGCCAACCCGTACCACCGGGACTCCTTCGCGGTGAACGACTTCCCCTCGCACGTCTCCAAGGTGCCGTTCGTCTGGGACCACCTCGGCCGCGAGATCCCGATGGCCTTCACCGCCGGCATCCTCGGCATCGAGTGGGACGGGGAGTACCTGCGGCCCCGGCTGGGCAACGCCGTCCTGCGGATCCTGGGCCCCGACCAGGGCTGATACCGGGGCCGATATCGGCGCTGATACCGGGGCTGTACCGGAGCCAAGGGGGGCCGGCAGGGGGCTGGCACTGGGCTGATCGGGTGGCGGAGTGGGTAGGGCGGCGGTCCATTAACCTTGAGGGAGACAACCCCCTGCCGTCTGCCTCCCCAGGCCCCGGCTTTCACGCCCAGAGAGAGGTTCGGCCCCGTGGACACTGCCGACCGAGCGCACGCCCCGGTCGTCGTCGCGATCGACGGACCCTCCGGTTCGGGCAAGTCGACCGTCTCGCGGGCGGTGGCGGCCCAGCTGGGCCTGAGCTTCCTGGACACCGGAGCCATGTACCGGGCGATGACCTGGTGGATGCTGGCCAACGACGTCGCCGTGGCCGACCCGGAGGCGGTGGCCGTCGCGTGCGGCAAGCCGGTGATCGTGTCGGGCACGGACGCGGACGGTCCCACCATCACGGTGGACGGCCAGGACGTCTCCGGACCGATCCGCGGCCCCGAGGTGACGGCGCAGGTCAGCGCCGTCTCCGCGGTGCCGGCGGTGCGCTCCCGGCTGGTGGAGCTGCAGCGCGGCTGCGCCGAGGTCGCCGAGCGCGGCATCGTCGCCGAGGGCCGGGACATGGGGACGGTGGTGTTCCCGAACGCCACCGTCAAGGTGTTCCTGACCGCCTCCGAGCAGGCCCGGGCCGAGCGCCGGGCGGCCGAGCTGCGCGCCAAGGGCGTCGACGAGGCGACCATCACCGCGATGGCCGCCGACCTCGCCCGCCGGGACGCCGCGGACTCCTCCCGGAAGACGGCCCCGCTGGCCCAGGCCGCGGACGCCGTCCTGGTGGACACCAGCGAGCTCACCCTGGAGCAGGTGATCGACCGGATCGCCGCGCTGGTGGAGGAGCGGGCCGGGATGTCGTCGGTCTGAGAGGACGGACAGGCCTGAAGGGACGGACCGGTCTGAAGGACGGACCGGTCTGGACGGCCACAATGGTCTGAACGGCAGGAACGGCAGGAACGGCAGGAACGGTCTGAACGGCCGGAACAACCGGAATGGCCGGAACGGCCGAATGAGCTGCGGTGCCGCCGAGGTGCCGCGGAGAAAACCATCGCGCTGCCCCGAGCGGGGCAGGTACGCACGGCGCGCCCCTGGGAAGGGCCGCGCCGGGAAACGGAACAGACGAACATGACCGCAGAGCACTCCGACACCGGCCACGGTGGACTGGACGCCGCCGACTACGCCGAGTTCATGGCCATCGCCGCCGAGGAAGGCTTCGACGTCGACGGCGTGGACGGCTTCGACGGCGCCGAGCACGTACCGCTGCCGGTGCTGGCCGTCGTCGGCCGCCCGAACGTCGGCAAGTCGACCCTGGTGAACCGCATCATCGGCCGCCGTGAGGCCGTCGTCGAGGACAAGCCGGGCGTCACCCGCGACCGGGTCACCTACGAGGCCAGCTGGAACGGCCGCCGCTTCAAGGTCGTCGACACCGGCGGCTGGGAGATCGACGTCCTCGGCATCGACGCGATGGTGGCCGCGCAGGCCGAGCTCGGCATCGAGCAGGCCGACGCGGTGCTGTTCGTGGTCGACGCCACCGTCGGCGCCACCGACACCGACGAAGCCCTGATCAAGCTCATCCGCCGGGCCGGCAAGCCGACCGTGCTGTGCGCCAACAAGGTCGACGGCCCGTCCACCGAGGCCGAGGCCGCCTACCTGTGGTCGCTGGGCCTGGGCGAGCCGTACCCCGTCTCCGCGCTGCACGGCCGAGGCTCGGGCGACCTGCTCGACGCCGTCATGGACGCGCTGCCCGAGGCCCCGCCGCAGACCTTCGGCGACGCCGCCCCCGGCGGCCCGCGCCGCATCGCGCTGATCGGCCGCCCGAACGTGGGCAAGTCCAGCCTGCTGAACAAGGTCGCCGGCGAGGAGCGGGTGGTCGTCAACGAGCTGGCCGGCACCACCCGTGACCCGGTCGACGAGATGATCGAACTCGCCGGCAAGACCTGGAAGTTCGTCGACACCGCCGGCATCCGCCGTCGCGTCCACCTGACCGCCGGCGCCGACTTCTACGCCTCGCTGCGGACCTCCGCCGCGCTGGAGAAGGCCGAGGTCGCGGTCGTCCTGGTCGACGCCAGCGAGACCCTCGCCGAGCAGGACACCCGGATCATCTCGATGGCCGTCGAGGCCGGGCGCGCCGTCGTCATCGCCTACAACAAGTGGGACCAGATGGACGAGGAGCGCCGCTTCTACCTGGAGCGCGAGATCGAGCGCGACCTCGTCCAGGTGCAGTGGGCCCCCCGGGTCAACGTCTCGGCCAAGACCGGCCGGCACATGGAGAAGCTCGTCCCGGCGATCGAGACCGCGTTGGAAGGCTGGGAGACCCGCATCCCGACCGCGCGGCTGAACGCCTTCCTCGGCGAGCTGGTGGCCGCCCACCCGCACCCGATCCGCGGTGGCAAGCAGCCGCGCGTCCTGTTCGGCACCCAGGCGGGCATCCGTCCGCCGCGGTTCGTGCTGTTCGCCTCGGGCTTCCTGGAGGCCGGCTACCGGCGCTTCATCGAGCGCCGGCTGCGTGAGGAGTTCGGCTTCGTCGGGACGCCGATCTCGATCTCGGTGCGGGTCCGGGAGAAGCGCAAGAGGAAGTAGGACGTCGTGATCCACCGGCAGTAGTCGGTGGGTGCCGGCAGCAGGTGTGGGCGAGGGCCCCGTCACGGTGGTGGCGGGGCCCTCGTCGCGTGTACGGGGTCGTGCGGGCGCTGTGCGGGCGCCGTGGGGGTGGTGCGCAGGCGGGCGGTTCAGTGGTGGTCGCCGTTGCGGCCCGGGGGGAGGGAGAGCATCTGGCGGTGGCGGCCGCCGGTGGGCGCGGCGGTGGCGACGCCGGTGGCGGTGCCCATGGCCGGGGCGGGGGCCGGGGGCGGCGCGGGCATCGCGTGCGGGATCGGGCCGAGGTAGCCGGCGGCCACCCAGCCCTGGCCGTTGGTGAACTGGGGCGGCGGGGGCGGGGTGTGCTGAGGGGCGGTGGCCGCCGGGGCGGCCTGGCCGAAGCCGTCGCTGGTCGGGGCGGCGGGCTCGGCGTGGGGGTGCGGCTGAGGGGCGCTGTGGCCGGTGTGGCCCATCGCGCCGTGATGGGTGTGGCCGGTGGCGTTGTGGTGGGTGTGGCTCGTGGCGCCGTGGCCGGAGTGCCCGGTGACGCCGTGGTTGGCGGCGTGCCCTGCGGAGTGGCCGTGCTGCTGGCTCGGCATGTACTGCGGCAGGCCGGGCGCCTGTCCCCCGTAGCTGTGGAAGGCCTGGTGCTGGGGCGGGTACGGGCGCGGTTCGCCGAGCACCGGGTAACCGTCGCGGACCGCGAAGCCGGTGAACTTCAGGTCCTCCTCGCCCGAGCGGTCGCCCGGGAGCGCGCGGAACAGCCGCCGGTACTCGGAGTACAGCTCGTCGTAGATCGGCGTCGTCGAGTGCGGGTGCTCCGCGTCGTACGACGGGCGCATGCCGGGGATCGAGCGGGGGGCGGTGGTGGACCGGCCGGGGGACGCGGAGACGTCGTAGCTGTACACACAGGGGCCAACGAGTGAGGGGGCACAGGGATGCGGGGTTGCCGGGGCCCGGCCGGAAGGCGGCTTGTGCCGAGGGGGAGGCCGCCTTCCGGCGGGTGCGGAGCCCGGGCGTGGAGCCCGGGTGCCGGCGGGTTGGGGCGCGGCTGGGGCTGGGGCTGGGTGCTGCTGGGGCGGGGGCGCGGCTGGGTCGGGCGCGCGCTGCTGGGGCTGGGTGCCGAGGGGCTCAGGTGCCGGCGAGGGGGAGGGAGGCGGCGACCACCTGGCCCAGTGCCACCGCCCGTTCCAGCGCCTGGCGGAGCAGGTCCTCGCGCGGCTGACGGCCCACCATCCCGGCCGGGACGGCGTACATGGTGACCTCGGAGAGCTGGCTCGCGGCCATCCGCCAGGCGTCGGTGACCTGGAGCGGCTGGTGCGCCTGCCACCAGCCGGTGCTGCCGCCGGCGGCAGCGGGCTGCAGGATCGCGTGCAGCTTGCCCATCGCCACCAGGACCGACCAGCCGCCCAGTTGGTCCGGGGTCTCGTCGAGGTCGGTGATGGCCTGGAAGCCGGCGTCCTGGAGCAGGTCGAGGAACTCGTCCTCGCCCGAGGTGCTGCCGGGGCGTCCGACCGGGCCGGTCGGCTCGACGACCAGCGAGGCGTGCCCGACCTTGCCGTGCAGCACCAGCCCGCAGGTGATGCCGAGGATGGCGGCCTGGCCCGGCGCGCTGGGCTGGGGGGTGGGGGCGGTCGCCGGGGTCGGCGCGGGAATGGGCACCAGCGGGTGCGCGGGCGCGGCCGGGGCGCCGGTCTGGGCCTGGCTGATGCTGCGGACGGCGCCGACCAGTTGCTCCTCGGCCACCGGCACCACCTGGGACGGGATGCAGCGGGCGTGGGCGAAGGCGAGTACGGCGGTCTCCTCGCCGACGAACAGGACGGTGCTGGTGGGCTCCGCGTGGGTGTCGCCGGAGGTGCGGCAGGAGGTGCATTCGTAGCTGTCGGGTGCGCGGTCGCCGCCGAGGAGGCGGTCCGCCTCGTCGTCGCCGATCTCGGACCGGACCTCGTCGCTGACGTCGAGCATGCGCGGCACGGGTTCTCCTCTTGGTGGGTGCGGTTGGCGGTCGGGGGGCGGGTACGGGGAGGTCGCCATGACCAACGGGCCCTTGTGTCAGGCGTCACGGGTGGTCGACGAGGCTGACGGGAATTGCCTCTGATCCGACCGCGCCGCGTGTTCTCGTGGTCGCAATGTGTCGATGTCGGTGGCAGGCCTGCCGGAATGAAACCGTGAGGTGAGTCACGCCGCCGTGATGTTTGATCTACGAATCGACGGCTAAAACGGGCATTTCGGGCAAGATTGTGCGGTCATTACCGCCGGTAACCCTTGGCTGAGCTGGGCAGACCGGTGGAGTTTTGGTTTCCCCGCCGACCGGCTCGTAGCTTCATTGGCGGCGCAACGAGCGCCACCCGGGTTCACCCCCGACGCACCGCCCCTCCGGCTTCCCGCCGGATGCGGCAGGTGCCCGCCGACGCGATCGCTCGAACAGGTCGCCGGTGAGCGGCTGGGTGGCCGGGGCGGCAAGCGGCACGTCCGACACGTGCACGGTCGCCCGATGGACGCGGCAAGTGAACGCGGCCCTCTCCAGGGCCTGGTTCCGCATGCCCGCCCGGGGCTTTCGAGAGGAACCCCATGACCTTCCGTCACGAGACCGCCGCTGCCACCACCTCCACGGCCACCAAGCGCAACCGCGTCCGGATGGCTGTCGTGGCGGGCGCCGCTGTCGCGGCCCTGCCGGTGGCCGGCCTCGTCACGGCCACCTCGGCCTCCGCCGCCTCCGTCTCCACCTGGGACTCCGTCGCCCAGTGCGAGAGCGGCGGCAACTGGGCCATCAACACCGGCAACGGTTTCTACGGCGGACTGCAGTTCACCTCCAGCACCTGGGCCGCCTTCGGCGGCACCGCCTACGCCTCGCAGGCCAACCAGGCCACCAAGGCGCAGCAGATCGCCGTCGCCGAGAAGGTCCTCGCCTCGCAGGGCCCGGGCGCCTGGCCCGTGTGCTCCGTCAAGGCCGGCCTGACCAAGGGCGGCGCCCCGGCGGCCGTCGACACCTCGGCCGGTTCGACCGCCGGTTCGACCGCCGCCAAGCCGGCTGCCCCGGCCGCCAAGCCGGCGCAGGCCCAGGCCCCGAAGGCCGCCGCTGCCCCGAAGGCCGATGTCGCGCCGAAGGCCGCCGCCCCGAAGGCCGCCGCTGCGCCGAAGGCTGACGTCGCGCCGAAGGCCGCGCCGAAGAACGACGCCGCCAAGGGCGCCAAGGGCTGGACCGGCTCGAACGACGCCAAGCCGGCCAAGGGCGACAGCTACACCGTCAAGTCCGGTGACACCCTGAGCTCGATCGCCGCCGCGCAGGGCCTGGACTGGCACGACCTGTACAAGAACAACGCCAAGGTCATCGGTGGCAACCCCGACCTGATCCTCCCGGGCCAGACCCTGAGCGTCTGATCAGTTGAGCCTCTGAGCCTCTGAGCCTCTGAGTAGCTGAGTGTTTGAGCAGCTGAGCGATTGACACCGACTCTCCGGGGTCTGCCGCCTGATGTCGGCTGTCCGACGTCCCCGGCCTGAGCTCGGTTCAGCGGGCCTCCCGGCCCCGGCGCTGTGCTGACACCACGGCCGCTTCTCCGCTGTGCGGGGGAGCGGCCGTCGGCGTTTCCGGTGCTTCTGGCGTCTCTGGTGTTTCTGGCGCGTTCGGCGCGTTCGGAGTGTCGTTGGGGAGGGTCGTGCGGCGACCAGCCTAGGGTCGGCTGCTGTGCTGCCTCCGTGTGACGAGCGTATGTGCCGGGTCGTGCTTCGGCTGGGCGTCGCCGTGGTGCTGCTGGCGGGGTCGGCGGCGATCCCCTGGGAGCGGGCCGGTGCGGCGGTCCGGGTCGCGGACGTCGTGTGGGACGGCCTCGCCGAGTGCGAGAGCGGCGGCGACTGGCAGGCCGACACCGGCAACGGCTACTACGGCGGCCTGCAGATCTGGCCGCCCACCTGGGAGGTCGCCGGAGGCTTGCGCTTCGCCGACCGGCCGGACCACGCGAGCCGCCGGGAGCAGACGACGGTCGGCGAGGAGATCCTCCGACGGCAGGGCTGGGAGGCGTGGCCGGACTGCGCGCGGGAGCTGGGGCTGATCGGTGGATCGCCGGCCCCCGGCGGCAGCCCGACTCCCGGTAGCGGTCCGGGCCCCGGCGGCAGCCCGACCCCCGGTGGCGGTCCGGGCTCCCGAGACCGGCCGGGTCTCTGAGGCTGGCCGAGTTTGTGAGGCCGACAGGGTTTCTGAGGCCGGCCGGGCTTCGGCCGTGGCGGTGCGGGAGGATGGTGGGGTGATCCAGGGCGAACTGTTCGGTGACCTGCCCGGTGCCGTCCCGGGCGGCCGGTCGGGGTCCGCTGCCGCGCGCGGGCGCGCCGAGCCCGCCCCCGGTGCCGTCCTCCTCCCCGGCTGGCTGGACGCCGATGCCCAGCTGCGCCTGGTCGCCGCCTGCCGGGAGTGGGCCCGCCCACCGGCCGGCCTGCACGCCGTGCGGATGCCCACCGGCGGAATGATGTCCGTACGGATGGTCAGCCTCGGATGGCACTGGTATCCGTACGGTTATCGGAGGGACGCGGAGGACGGCACGCCCGTCAAGCCGTTCCCGCCCGAACTCGACCGCCTCGCCCGCCGGGCCGTCGCCGACGCCTACGGGACGGACGCCCGGCAGATCGCCGGCGCCGCGTCGTACGAACCCGACATCGCGATCGTCAACCACTACCCGCACGGCGCGAAGATGGGCCTCCACCAGGACCGCGACGAGCGGACCGACGCGCCCGTGGTCTCGCTCTCACTCGGCGACGCCTGCGTGTTCCGGCTCGGGAACACCGAGACCCGGACCCGCCCGTGGACCGACCTGGAGCTGCGCAGCGGGGACCTGCTGGTGTTCGGCGGCCCGGCCCGGTTCGCTTACCACGGCGTGGTGCGCACGCTGCCCGGCACGGCGGATCCGGCGCTGGGTCTGGTCGGCCGACTCAACATCACCGTGCGGCAGTCGGGGCTGGCGGCGGGGGAGGCCTGAGTCCGGGTGGGCGTTCGTTCGTCCGTCCGCCTGGCGGCCGCTCGTCCGCTCTCCCCCTACTGCTCGCTCGCCGCTCGCTTACTCGTTCGAGTGAATCGGCTCCTTCGGCCCGGTGGGCGGGAATGACCCCGGTCGCCGGAGAATTCGAGTGGGTTGGAGAATTCGATCAGGACGGGCACCGGAGCCGGGCGGAAGACCTCCGCCGGGGCCGTGGGCCTGGAGAGGAAGCGCACGCATGGGTACCCCCGTCGACGACCTTGTCGACCTGCTCGACCTGGAGCAGATCGAACTGAACATCTTCCGCGGGCGCAGCCCCGAGGAGGCGCTGCAGCGGACGTTCGGCGGCCAGGTCGCCGGGCAGGCGCTGGTCGCGGCCGGGCGCACGGTGGACGGCGACCGTCCGGTCCACTCGCTGCACGCCTACTTCCTGCGCCCCGGGGTGCCCGGCGTGCCGATCGTCTACCAGGTCGACCGGATCCGCGACGGCCGCTCCTTCACCACGCGCCGGGTGCTCGCCATCCAGGGCGGTCGGTCGATCTTCGCCCTCACCGCCGACTTCCACCGCCCCGAAGAGGGCGGCATCGAGCACCAGCACCCCATACCGGACGTCCCCGCGCCCGAGGACCTGCCCAGCGCTCTGGAGGAGGTCGGCTCCCGACTCGGCGAACTCCCCCCGTTCATCAGCCGCCGCCAGCCCTTCGACATCCGCTACGTCGACCGGCTGCGCTGGACGAAGGAGGAGCTGGCCGGGGTCGAGGCGCGCAGCGGCGTCTGGCTGCGGACGGACGGCCCGCTGCCGGACGACCCGCTGATCCACGTCTGTGCCCTCACCTACGCCAGCGACATGACGCTGCTCGACGCCGTCCGCGCCCCCGTCGAGCCGCTCTGGGGCACCCGGCATTTCGACATGGCCTCGCTGGACCACGCGATGTGGTTCCACCGCCCGTTCCGTACGGACGACTGGCTGCTGTACCAGCAGGAGTCCCCGATCGCCCACGGCGCGCGCGGCCTCGCGCGCGGGCAGATCTTCGACCGGAGCGGGCGGCTGGTGGTGTCGGTGGTGCAGGAGGGGCTGTTCCGGCCGCTGGGCGCCGGCAGCTGACGGGGCGGGCGCGTGGGTGCGTCGGCGGCCGGGTGCCGGGTGCCGGGTGCCGGGTGCCGGGTGCCGGGCGTCGGCCGAGCGGGACGGCCTTCGTCCTGGCGGGCGTCGTGTCCGGGGTGTTGCCGTCGTGACGCCGTGTTGCCGTCCGGTGGCCGCCCTGTGGCGGTTCCGGCAGGCGGGAATGATCCGTCCGGGTGCGCGGCGTTGTGGTGGGTGACCGAGTTGGACGGCCCGAACGGCGGGCCGTCCGAGGACCGCAGTGGGAGGGTGTACCGATGACGGCGACGGCCGCGGAGGACTGGAAGCACTGGAGTGACGGCCGGGCGGCGTCGGTGAGCGCGCCACACGGCCAGCTCGCACTCACCGGCACGCACTGGTTGGAGCCCGAACCCGCCGAGATCGTCGGCCTGCCCGGGCGCTGGTGGGCCGACGCCGAGGGCGTCCGGGTCCGGGCGGCGGCCGCGGACGGCATCACCGTCGGCGGCGCCGACGGCCCGGTCGACGGCGAGGCGCTGCTCCGCCCCGACACCGATCCGGCCGCCGACACCGCCACCCTCGGCGACGTCCTGCTCGTCCCGATCGAGCGCGAGGGCGAGCTCGCCCTGCGGGTCTTCGACCCGGCCGCGCCGCGCCGGACGGCCTTCGCGGGCATCTCCGCCTACCCGTACTCGCCGGAGTGGGCCGTCCCCGCCGTCTTCACCCCGTTCGAGCAGGACGGCGCCCAGTCCGTGCTCGTCCCCAACGCGGACGGCAAGGAGCGTCCGCTCGCCGTCACCGGACAGATCGCCTTCACCGTCGCCGGCGAGCACCGCGAGCTGACCGTCAGCCGCTCCGGCGACCGCCTCACCGGCGTCATCGCGGACGCGACCAGCGGCATCGACACCTACCGGTTCCGCTTCATCACCCTCCCCGCCCCGGACGCGGACGGCCGCACCGTCCTCGACCTCAACCGGGCCTACCTGCCGCCGTGCGCCTTCGCGGACCACTTCATCTGCCCGTTCCCGCCGCCGGGCAACCGGCTCGACTTCGCGGTGGAGGCAGGGGAGAAGCAGGTCCTGACCAGGTAGGACGGGCCGCTGCCCGGCCCCGGTGCGGGGAGCGGGGAGGCCGGGGCGGACCATGGAGGGTTGTGTCGACCAATCATCCTGCCAATCCCGCCCCGGCGTCCGATCCCGCCCCGACGCCTGCCCCTGCCCCGGCGCCCACCCCTGCCCCGGCGTCCGATGCCGCCCCGGCCACCGCCGCTGTTCCGGCGGAGGAGTCACCCTCCGACGCCTCCTCTCCGCCGGCCGGAACCGAGGCCCTCCCCTGGTACCGGCGGGCCTTCGCCGACCTCAGCCCACTGCGCGACCACCCCGACTACCGCCGGGTCTGGTTCGGGCAGGCGGTCTCCTCCATAGGCCAGCAGATGACGGCCGTCGCCGTCTCCGTCCAGGTCTACGACGAGACCGGCTCCGCCTTCGCGACCGGCCTGGTCGGCCTCTTCTCCTTCTTCCCGCTCGTCGCCTTCGGCCTCTACGGCGGCGCGATCGCCGACACCGTCGACCGGCGCAAGCTCGGCCTGATCGGTTCGGCCGGGCTCGCCGCCGTCTCCGCCGTCCTCGCCGTGCAGGCACTGGCGGGCCTCGGCCAGGTCGCCGTCCTCTACGCCGCCGTCGCCGCCCAGGCCGGCTTCTTCGCCCTCAGCTCGCCCGCCCGCTCCGCGATGATCCCCCGGCTGGTCCCCAGCCACCAGCTTCCCGCGGCGAACGCGCTGAACACCGTCAGCATGAACCTCGGCCTCACCGTCGGACCCATGATCGGCGGCGTCCTCATCGGCGCCTACGGAACCCAGGCCGCCTACCTGGTCGACACCGTCGCCTTCGCCGGCACCCTCTACGCGATGTGGCGCCTGCCCGCCATGCGCCCGCTCGGCGACCGCAAGGGCCGCGCCTCCGTCCTCGACGGCCTCCGCTTCCTGCGCGAGCAGCCCAACCTGCGCACCAGCTTCCTCGCCGACCTGGCCGCGATGATCTTCGGCATGCCGCGCGCCCTCTTCCCCGCCATCGCGGTCACCTTCTACGGCGGCGACGCCCGCACCGTCGGCCTCCTGGTCGCCGCCCCCGCCGTCGGTGCCCTCACCGGCGCCCTCTTCTCCGGCTGGGTCGGCCGCATCCACCGCCAGGGCGCCGCCGTCCTCGTCGCCGTCGCCGCCTGGGGCCTCGCCATCGCGGCCTTCGGCGCCCTCCACAACCTCTGGCTCGGCCTCCTCCTGCTCGCGGTCGCCGGCTGCGCCGACACCGTCAGCATGATCTTCCGCAACACGATGATGCAGGTCGCCGCCCCCGACGAGATGCGCGGCCGCCTCCAGGGCATCTTCATCGTCGTCGTCGCCGGCGGCCCCCGCCTCGGCGACTTCGAGTCCGGCGCCGTCGCCGCCCTCACCAACCCCGCCACCTCGGTGATCACCGGCGGCCTCGCCTGCGTCGCCGCCGTCGTCCTCCTCGCCGCCCGCCGCCCCGCCTTCCTCACCTACGACGCCCGCCACCCCACCCCCTGACCCACCCCGACCCGCCCCTGACCCACCCACCCCCAACCCGGCAGCGAGCACCCCTCCACGTGCTGTATTGTTTTCCACGTCACCGGGACAACCGGAGACAAGGTCGAGAAGCCCACAGCAGAGCCCCCCAGGCCCCGCTACCGGGCACCGAGACCACGGGACGTGGCGCAGCTTGGTAGCGCACTTGACTGGGGGTCAAGGGGTCGCAGGTTCAAATCCTGTCGTCCCGACGTGAGTCGGAAAGGCCGTTGGCCGGGTTAACGCCCAGGTCAGCGGCCTTTTGCGTGACGGACCGTCAGGGACCAACGGAATTGGTTCGCATACTGTTTGGGACCATTTTGGGACCGGAGGGGCCTGGAGGCCCTTCTGGCGGGTGCGGCTGAGCCTGAAATGCCCGATTCCCTGACTACTCTAAGCGACCGTTACCGAGTTGTAATAGTCGATTTTCGGTCACAATCATGGCGGAAGTCAGGCTTGCGTGGCGGAAGTTGGCCACGCCTGATTGCCGCTCAGGTGGCGTGTTTGTGCCTGGATCGACACAGTCCCCCTCCGCCCGACTATCGCGGGCGCTCCCAGTGGCACGCGGCGTACAGGGGACTGGTGGCTCTCTGTGATGATCTCTTCAACGGACCAGGCGCCGAAGGCGGGGTGGCCGTGGAAGTTGTCGGTAGGCTCGCGGGGGTCTGAGGAGGTGTCAGTGCGACGGTCCAGTGAGGTAACGAGGTACCGGTACTGGTCGGAACGGCAGATCCGCGCCCTTGGACGGGACAATGGCCTGCGCCTGGGGGCCGCGTGGCAGGTTTCCACCGCGAGTACCCCCTCCTCCTTATTCGGAATCTCGCTTCCCGCAGTCGGCCTGCAGCACGCCGAAGGCCGCGAACGGAGTCGGAAGCGCGTGGCCGACCGGCTCGTGCGGGCACTGCGAGATCAGATCGCCGTCACCTACGACGAGCCGCGGGTGCTGCTCGCCAGCGGGCTGGGCAGGGTCGCGTTCTCGGCCTTCACGGACGGGCCCGCCCGGGAGAAGGGTGTCGTGCTCCATGCTCGTACCGAGAGCAGCTCTGGCCGGAGGGTCGACCTGTGCTTGTTCGGCAGCGGACAACACAGTCGACTTCCGGGCCGGCGAGGCGATCGAGGGAAGCTCCTCGTCCGCCTGGTCCGCTGTCGCTGAACTCCTCGAAAGCCGAGGTACCCGGAACACCTCGCAGTGGGACGAGCCAGGACTCGCCATCGAGGCATTGAAGATCGCGCTCGGAGACAGAGGTCGAACCCAGGGCGGCTCGCCGGAAGAACCGTGGACACGCCCGTGGGCGCTCGGCCATGCCACCGACGTCGAATGGCTCGCGGTGATCTACAGCGACGTCACGCTCGACCCCGAGCGGTGGGACTTCAACGGCACCAACCTTGAAGGCACCCAGCGGATCATCGTCGGGGCCCCGCTGTGGGTGCGTACGGCCGGCCCGCAAGTAGTGGTCCGGTACGCCGACCTACGCCAACCGCAGGCCCCTCGGCTGGCTTGGTGGCGCCGTCCATCGACTGGGCTTCGCCAGAGCAGCCGATGACCGCTTACGCGCGGGCGCCTTTCTGGGCAGGCTCGAACCCTGAGCGAGGATGACCGCAGGCCAGCTCGCCGTGAAGTACCTTCTCTGAACTACAGCCCGTGACCGGCTTGCAACTCATCAACCCGGCGCTCTACGATCCGACTTGCAGCGCGCCTGATACGCTGCCGGCTTTTTGAGTCGAGCCTCAAAAAAAAGACTCCGCTAGTCTGCTAGCGTGGTGAGCTTTTTCTCACTGCTGGCGACTGCAGACGGAGCTGACACCGCCATCTGGCGGATTGAGGCTGGCTGTTCGTTGAGCACTGTTCTGCTCAAGCACGCGCTTGTTGGGCTGAAGTTCCTCCCTGTCCTGCTAGTGGTCGCGCTCTCCGCTCCGGCATGGCTGACCTGGCCTTTCCTTTCAGAGCAGCGCCAGCATGTGGTGCTCGACATGGTGAAGGCGTTGGCTGACTGGAGCCGCAACACCCGTTGATCGCTGCGGGCCCGCCCTGTTGATGTGGGCGGGCCCGCAGCCGTCAACTTCGATGACTGGTCAGGTCATTCGGGGTCATCAGGCCGCACCACCCTTTCCGTCGTCGGCCGCGCGCTAACCCTGGCCACTGCCTACCAGTTCGCTGCAGGGCCCAGCTGCGCGAGCAAAGTATCGACTGGCAACTCTGTCTCCCCGGTGCCGAGTGCAGTAACTGGCATGGCGATGTCGGTGCCCGAGGTGAGCCGGTCGGCGATCAGCTGCGGGACGAGCAGGGCCACCGTCCCGGCTGGCCAGTTCGTGGCCACCTGGTACGTGGCGAGAACCCCCGCTTCCCACTGGCTCAGCGGGTCCTGGGAGCGGCCGAGGGAGCTGTCGAACGACGTTGGCAGTACCGACACGGCGAGGAGTCGCCGGGGCCTTGCCTTTTGCGTGGCGGTAACAGCGCGGGCTTGCGCGCACCAGGACGTGAGCAGCTCGTCGAGCGCAGCGTATGCCTCGTCGCGGCCCTTGCGGCGGCGGCCGAAGGCGTAGTGCAGAACCAGCGACGCGGAGGGACGGTTGTCCTCGAGTGCCAGCCATGAGCGGGCCGTGTCCTCGGCCCAGTCAGCCCAGGCCCTTCGCAGCACTGCCTCGGTTTGGTTCCCGAGACCGGCGAAGCCTTCCTGCGTCGAGAGGTCGCGAGGCTGCTCAAGTCGGGTAACAGCTGCGGAATCGAGTAGGGCGTCGGGTGGTAGCAGCGCGGCGAAGGCGCACCGCTCGGATTCGATCACGGCGGCGAGATCGCCGAGGGTTGGCTCCGCCCATGTTGCGAGCCAAGGATGGGCTGCCGCGGCGGAGTTGCTCTCCAGCATGAAGTTGTGGAGGTGGCGCCAGTGTCCGTGGTGACGCTCGCGGATGAAACGGGCGAGGGCGTACCGGTCCGATTCCGCTTGGTCGCGCCCGTCGCGTTTGGGGTAGTTGCCTTGGGCGAGCACTGCAGCGGCGTCAGCTTCGTCGGAGGGGGCGAAGTCCACGTCCGGCGAAGGATCAGGGCCGGAATGCGCCGTCGCTCTCAGTACGTCCCGGACCGAGCTCGTGAACTTAACCAGCGGATCATCGGAAGGCATCGGCCAAAAGCAGGTGCCGCACAACCGCTCCGCCACCTCGCCCAGTTTCACCGTTGTCGCTTCGACGGTTCGGGAGGAACGGAGCAATCCGCACGTCTGCTCCCCGTGGAGCTTCCCGTTCCGGGAAGAAGAAGTCGTGAAGCAGCTCAGAGGGATGCTCGACAAGGGGCCGAGAGGCACGTCGGCGCTGAGGACGCGGCCGAGGTCCAGGCGGTAGGTGCGCGGGTCGGGGGACATGGCTGCAGGCTAGCGAACGGCGTCCACGGTGGAGCGCCAGCTTCTGGGGCACCCGGCTGGCATTCTCCGGTCTGATCGTTCTCTGCGCTCGAGTCGCCGATCACCGGTTGAGTCTGAGATTCATCTGAAAGAGCCCAGAGGGAGCCCTTGTTGCGAACGTGACATAAGCGGACAATGGTGTCGTTCGCGCTGGAAGTTTTGGAAGTGCCGCATGTGAACACAGATCCACCCCCTGGCGAGCCCCAGGGGCCAGGCGACCTGCCGGGCAAGCTCAGCCCGCGGCAGCAGGCCCTGAATGTGCGCGCGTTCAGCGCAGTGGTCGCCAAGTTCAGGGAAGCGCTCCTGGAAGGGCCGGAAGCGCTCGCAGTCGCCCGCGACATCGTCGCCGCCTTCGCGGACAGTGAGGCGTCCGGAGGGCCGACCAAAAGTGACGTCTGGGCCCTGATCGAGGAGAGGCGCTCACCGCAGTACGGTGAGGGCTTCTTCGACGCCCGATGGGCGATCTTCGAGCACTACGGCGCGATCCAGCCCTACCTCGCCAAGAAGCACCAACAGCGCTACGCGCTGCATCCTGCCGTTGGGCCCGCCATCCTGGTCCACGAACGGTTGCGCCGGCACCGGGGGATCGACGAACTGGCGGCGCTGCTCGACGAGACCAGATCCTTGATCAAACAGCGCTCCCGCGACCGGGCCGCCATCGAGGCCGGCATGGCGTACAGCCGGCAGATGCTGAGCCTCTACGCGATTCACCTCGAGCGGCTGGTCGCCGTCGCCGGCATCCGAGAGCTGGCCGAGGAACAGCGGGAACACAACTTCCCGGGCCTGACCGAGAAGGTGGAGTTCCTCAACAAGGAAGTCTCCGATCACTTCCCGAACGATCACGCCCTCGACTACCAGGCAGTAGCCCTGCTGAACGCCGAGCAGCGCTACCAGCGGGCGCTGGCAGCCGCCATCCAGCGGATCGTCGAACAAGGTGGACGCACCCTCGACTTTGCCGTGCTCAGCGCGGAGGAATACCTCGAAGCCGCCCGACACGCCCCGCCGGCCCTCCTCGGTCAGTTCGGTGCCGATCTTGTGGCGGACCCGCCGACCGTGTGGATCGATGCGGGCATGCTGATGAAGGCGGTCGAGGAGTTCGCTCCCTACACCCGGCTCCGGCGCCGCCCGACCATGCCGCAGGTGCCACCGGAGCGCGACCCCGTACAGCGGATCGGCGAGGCCCGGGTCCGCGAACGCAGCCGTCAGGACCACCTGGCCGAACGTGTTCTCGTGGAAGGCGACCGCGCGGACCTCACCGCCGAACTCCAACGATCCCGCTGGCCGGCCGCCGCCCGCCTGCTCGCAGACCTGATCGGGCTCGACGCAGACCCGTACGCGCCGTACCGCCTGGAGATCGGCATCAACCTGATCGTCGACCGCATCGGCTGGGTCACCTACCTCCACCCCGTCTACCTGAACCGGCAGGATGCCAAGGCACCAGAACACCTGCACCGCCGCAGACACGAGGAACACCATGGAAGCGCCTGACACGGCCTGCATCCTCGCCACCGCCCGCGCCCAGGGCCTGGTCGACACCCGCAGCCTGCCGACACAGGCCGTCGAGGCGGCGCAGCGCCGGGCCATCGCGTGCGGTCGGCGCCTCGTGGACTGCGCTGGCCCAGTCCCGCCACCGGCACTTACCTCCGGCCGGCCAGGCGCGATTCGCCAAGTGCGGACCCTGGGATGGTCCGTTCCCCCCGTACCGGAGGAAACGGCCGCCTACCCGGTGAGGCGCCTGAGCCCGACCCAGTCCGTCACCTTCGCCGTGTGCCTCGCGGCAGGATGGCGAGATGTCCGCCAGCCGCCCTACCCCGGCGAGCCGTTCGACCGCGCGCTGATCGTCGACACCCTGGTAGACATCGGCGCCGACTCCAACACGGTCAAGGACACCCTCGACACCGAGCTGCCCCTCCTGCTGCTCATCTACAGCGACGGCACACACCTGCGCCTCGGTCCCGCAGTCGCAGCCCTGCCCGACACCTTCACCGAGGCCGTACGTCGAATGCACGACCACCTGCCCCACCCACCCGAGACGGCCAACCGAGCACCGGACGAGAGCGAACCATGACCGAGACCCTCTCCGACCGGGAGGAGACCCTGGTCCTGGCGGCCGTCGCCGCCCTGGAAACCACCGACGGCCTGGTCCCGGCAGACGCATTCCCCGCCCTCGCCGACGACGCACTGCGAGCCGCCGTCGCCAGCCGCCTGAAGGCCACCGGCCGCACACTCATCGCCCGCGAGCACCGCACCATCGCCGGATACACCAGCGGCTACGACGACACCGTGGCCCGCAAGCTCGCAGCCGACGGGATCGGTCTCCTCCCGGAAGTCGACCGCGCCGTGCTCGCCATCGTCCTGCTGCGCACCGTGGCGATCCCCCGCGCCAGCAGAAAGCACCAGTCCACCTCCTGGCTCAGCGACGGCCCCGGCACTTCCATCACAGAGCTCTACAGGAACGACGATCCCGAGGTCACCTACGCGCTGCTGCGTCCCGCGCTACGACGGCTCAAGGCCCGGCGCCTGCTGCGCACCGGGTACCGCGGGCAGATCCTGCCCGGTCCCGCCCTGCTGCGGCTCACCGACGCGCAGTCGGCCCGTCTGTGGGAGGACCTGGTCCTGGTCACCCTGCCCGACTCCCTGTACGCCGACGTCATCCGACGCCGACGCGAGCGACAGGACACGGCGCCGCAGTCCCGGCCGGCCGAGGAGCTCGAATCATGACCACCCACCCGACCCCCGAAGAACCCACCGGCACCCGAGAGATCGACCTGGGCATCATCGGCGACCGCCAGCTGGTGGCCGTGCAGACCTTCGACATCGCCCGTCACCCCTCGGCTGCCGTCGTCACCGTGCCCGGAAGCTTCGTCGCGGTCACCGGCAAAGGCCCGGAGGACTCCAACGAGAGCGGCAAGACCAGCTGGCTCGCAGCCGTCGCGCTCCTACTCGGCGACCCGGAGTGGCGCATGTACGGAGCAGGCCCGGCATCCGTTGCCCAACTGCTCTTCGAACCCGACACCGCCGGCGTCGCCGCCCAGCGGTACCCGGCAGCCACGTTCGGCTTCATCGCGGGCATGTTCGTCGATCCGAACGACGTCCTGGGCACCGCCCACACCGTATGGATGAGGATCTCCGCCACCGCCCCCTACGTCCAGGTCCGGCACGCCCCCGGGATCCACCTTGCGACCTCCGACGACGACGAGGAACGCCACCAGGCCGCCTCAGCGATCTTCAAGTCACTCCCAGGTCCGCCGCTCGGGGCGATCCAGTACGCCGAACGCCTTTACGGACCGGTCCCGCGCTGTCTCGCCTACCTCACGTCCCGGGGCAAGCGCCGAGGCGGTCCGTCGCTGCTGAAGCTGGAGACCGGGCTGTTCACCCCGGCCGGCATCGGCGCGGCCCTGATCGACCTGACCGGACGGGCCCACCTACTCGAAACCGACGAGAACGTCCGTCGAGACCTCGCAGGCGCCATCGCCCAGCTCGCCGAGCGGACAGCAGAGAACGAGAACGCCCGCGACGAGGAGGAGCAAGCCCTGTACGCAGTTGAACAGCGAGACAAGGCGCGCTCCAACCTGGCCCAGGCCAACGAGTACTGGGAACTGCACTACGCCCGTGGCCTGCTCGACGTCCTCGCCAAACGAGACCAGCTGGAGCAGGGGAAGGAAGATCTCAAGACGCCACTCGACGATGCGAAGCGCGCTGTTGCGCGCGCGACCACCGAGTTGGACGCGGTGCGCGACAGCCAACAGGCCGACGAAGCCCTGCGCGCAGCATCGGAGAAGAGCCAACGGGCTGCCAACCAGCTGGAGGAAGCCCGTACCCGATCGGCGGGTCTGAAGAACGACATCACCCGCACCGAGGAGCGCATCCAGGAGGAAGAACACGAAGCGGCCGGCGCCCACGGCACCCTGGCCGACGCCCGCCCGCTCGCCGACGAAGCACGCCGGAGCACGCTCGCCGCCGAAGTCACACGCACCGCCGCGAACGCCGCCCACGCCGAAGCCGTACGCAACGTCGAGCAGGCCGAACGCGGCCACTACGGCAACGCCGGGCGCGCCGTGCAGATCCTTGATGCCGCCGGCATCGAGGCCGTCGGCCTCCTGGACGGCCTCGACATCCCAGCCGGCCAGCGCGCCCGCTGGGAGGCGCGCCTCGCTCTCTACCGCGACGCGGTCTGCATCGACGCCGGCCAGGCCGACCAGGCCACCGAAGCACTGGCCGATCTGCCCGGCGCGGTCCTGGTCCTTCGCCAACACGGCCGATCAGCACGCTCCCCAGCGTTCGCGCCTTCCGCCCTGCGGCCCTTCCTCCACGCTCTGGCCGAACGACTCCAGACCACGACGGACCCCATCGCCGCGCTCGACGACGAGCTCGGCCTGCGGGTCCTGGGCGGGTTCCCGCAACCCATCACCGGCCGAGACGCCCTGCTCGAACGCCTGCGCCACGTGGCCGACGAGACCGCAGCGGCCCTGGGGACAGCCGAGCAGACCGTGGAACGGGCCCACACCACCCAGGCCGACGCCGAGCTGCTCGTCAGCCGCCTCGAACACGCCGAGCGAGCCGCCACGCTGCGCGAAGCTCGCCAAACGATCGAGGGCGCGCTCGCCCAGGCCGAAGCCCAGCTGCAGAACCTGCTGGAGGCCGCGGAATCGGCCGAGCAGCACATGCGTGCCGCTCTCGTGAAACAACAGACCCTCGTCCTTCAACGCCAGAACGCAGAGCACCAGTTGCGCGACGCGAGGCAACAGCAGGAGGCCGTCACGGCGCAGATGGAGGAGGCCGACCGACAACTCGCCGCTTTGAACACCACGTACTGGCTCGACCGGGCCGGCAGCCGCGAACAGGCCCTCACCGCACTGCGCTGGCCAAGAGACGGCGAGGAACCGGACCCCGACGCACAGCCCCCCGACCGCAGAAGCGAGATCTCACTACGAGACAACGCGGGACGTTACCTCCTGCAAGCCATGGCCGACCTCGGCATCAACTCCATCACCGGCGCCAATGCCCCCACCCCCGCCATCGCGAACGCCATCCACCTGCGCACCAACCAGGCCGGAGACGAAGGCACACGACAGTTCCCGGGCGCCGAAGCATTCGAGGCACCAGCCACAGCGATCCAGGACTGGCTCGACACCCGAGCCGATACCGACCGCGGAACGCGAACCCGCATCACGACCAACCGAGAAGAGCGCGAACTCGGCCTCACCGCCGGCAGGCGGACCGTGGCCGATCTCCAGCAGAGCGTCCACGCCATGCAGGACAGCATTACGCTGCGACTCGACCAAGCTCTCCAGGACATCGAGAACGCACTTGACCGCCTCAACCGCGCAGCCGGCCTCTACGGCGCCGAGCTGCGCCGCAGGCTAACACCGCCGGCGTCACTCTCCGATCTGTGGCGCTGCGAGATCACCCCGTGCTGGCGGCGCACTCCCGCGGGCTCCATGCTCCCGTACGACAACATCACCAACGCCGCGCAGGAGAAGCTGTTCTCCATCCACCTCGTCCTCGCTGCGCTCCTCGCCTCACCCCACCCCCGCGGACGGCTCCTCATCCTCGACGAACTCGGTGACGCGCTGGGCTACCACCACCGCCGGGAGGTCCTCTCGGCGATAGCCGGAACCGCCCAGGAGCACGGCATCACCGTCCTGGGGACCTGCCAGGAGACATTGATGGACGACGCCGCGGACTTCTGCGGCGGCATCCTCTACTTCCACTACCCCAGCCACACCGAGGCCCTCAACACCGCCACCCGGATGTTCGGCTACGACGACAACAACGAGCGTGTCGAGATCACCCTCGAAGCCCTCCTGGCAGGACGCACCTGGTGGTGACCGGCACCGCGGACCAGCCCCACCACGGCCCGGTCGTCCACCTGGCCGGAACACCGGCCGGGCTGGCCGCGCGCTTCGTCCAACGCACCAGCCGCCAGGACGACGGAACCCGTCGCATCGTGCGGCCGAGAGGGAAACGGCTGCGGGATACCCACGTCGACCTCCAACCTGCCGTACCACCTGATCCGGCCGCACTCGATCTCCTCCTCTCCACCCGCCGGCAAGGGGACCGCACCTTCATCTTCGGCGCGACAACCCGCACATGGTCCACCGTCAAAGCACGCTTCAGCGACGAAGCCTGGACACTTGCCGTCGAACTCGTCCGGGCTGGCACCGTGACCCTGCGCTGCGAAGTCACCGCCGACCTCACCCTCGGCGCCCCGACCCGATGGCACCTGACCACCGCAGGCCGCGGCCACGCCCGGGTCCACCTGGAGGCCCGCGACGTACAGGCACAACGTCGCGCCCGCGCGCTCCTCCGAGCCCGCGAAGCCATCGCCAACCCTCAGGAACTGCCCGAAGGCATCGTCGAAGACGACCTACGACGGCTCGACGAAGCACTCACCCGCGAACTGGAAAGGCCCTCACCTGCGAACAAGCGGATCGCCCTTCTCGCAGCACTGGCCCACGACCTGGCTCAAGGCACCCGCCACACCGGCACCCGCGCGTTCTCCCTCGCACACACCCGCAACTCCAAGACCTGGGACGACGCGATCCGCGCGCTGCGCGAGACCGGAGTCCCCACCGCCCTGGCTGAGGCGATCGGCCTTCGCGGGCACAGCAGGATAGGCCTCGGTGGACCCATCACTGCGATGCCGGAAGGCCAACGCCGACCCCTGGACAACCTCGGGATCGTCCTCATCCCGGCCGCGACCCCGGACCTCCACCTTCAGCTGGGCAGTCGAACCCTGGTCGTGATCGAGAACCTCCAAGCCGCGGACGCCGTCTACGAGGTGCTCAGGATGCGCCAGGAAGCACCGGGGATCATCTACCACGCCGGAATGCCGAGCTACGACATCCGCCTGCACGTCTCTGAACTCGCCGAGCAGGCGGACACCGTCATCATCGCCCCCGACGCAGACCTCGGCGGAGTCCGGATCGCAACCGCCATCTGGAACTCGCTGACGCCGTCCGCCCGGGAACGAACCGTCATCTGCGACGTCGGGCTGACACCAGGCCATCTGCCACAGGCCCCCTGGACTCCGGACAGTCCTGTCTGGCGGGATCTTCGAGCCATGCTTGACGGCCCTGCTGCGGCGCTGGCTGACGGTTGCCTCCGCCGTGGTTATCCGGTCGAACAGGAAGGCTGCATCACAGAAGCCGTGGTGGCTCTCATGGACGGCGCCTCGTCATGACCCGGGGATGGGAATCGCTGTCGTCAGCTCCGGGGCTCCGGTCCTGCTACTCAACGGCCTGGGCGGCTGGGCACTTTGGCGGTGGCGCGGCCGTTCACTCCTGGCTCATGCATCGTCGGCCGCATCGAATGCCGCTCGGAACTCCTGGGCGGTCACGAACACCGAGCCGCGGGTTGCGTGGGGGGTTCCGGTGGCGATCCTCTTCGAGACCGCCTCGGCGGCATCCCGCGTTTGGGCCATCTTGTAGCGCTCGACGGCCGCTGCGAACTCCTTGGGGACTTCTCGCTGGTCTAGGACGCCGGCCAGCGCCACGGTCGCGCTGACGGAGCCGTATGTCTGCAGCTTCGACCAGCCGAGTTCTCGCGCCGCCTTGCGCATCGCCGACCGGATGAGCGGGAGACCGCCCAAGTCCTCGACCTCACTCGGCAGAAGACGCAGCTCATAGGTCCCTCCGTAGCCGCCCGCGTCGGGCGGGCAGGCACGGCGCAGCAGCGGGATCAGCACGCCGACCAGCTTCTGGTGGCGCGGGTCATTTGCGAGGGATGACATGCGGCTGAGGATAGTTCGGACCTGCGGCCCGATCACCCCGAGCGGAGCCGGAAGGCAACAGCGGGGGTTGGGTTCCACTACTTCGTGGGAACCCAACCCCGCGCCGTTGCCGGTGCTGATGACGTCAGGCCGAGAGGGCGAGCTGGCGGATCTGCTCGATCTCAACCTTCGGGCCGGGGAGGCCGCGGGAGGCGTTGATGTAGGCGGTGAGCTGGGCGCCGGCGCGCTCGATGGAGCGCAGGTCGGGGTGGAGATACCTCTGAGTCGTGGTCAGTTGGCCGTGTCCGGCGATTCGCATGAGGACATGGGGCGGGACGCCAGCGTCGGCGAACCAGGTCAGAGCGGTGTGGCGGAGGTCGTGGCGGCGCAGGTACTCGTAGCCAAGCCGGACGACGACGTCATCCCAATGGGTGGCGTCGCGCAACACCGCGGTGGTGATCCGGCCGCCGAGAGGGCCGGTGAACAGCCTGGCGTCGGAGCGGTTGCCCACCCGGGAGATCCGCCAGGCGATGTTGGGCCGCAGCTCGGGGATGATCGGAACGAGGCGGGAACGCTTGCCCTTGGTGCCCTTGTCGATCAGTCCGCCGGGGGCGGTGGTGGTCTGTCGGCAGACCCGCCAGATCCACTTGTCGGTGTCGATGTCGCCCGCGCGAACGCCGGAGACCTCGCCGATGCGAGCGCCGGTGCCGCCAGCGAAGCGTACGACGTCGCCCCAGCCGTCGTACTGGTTGTACGAAGCGGCCACCAGGGCGTCGGCGAGGCGGTCGAGGGTGTCCCAGTCGCGCAGCGCGAGACCGCGGGGGTCGTGTTCCTCGTCTTCGGCGGTCTTGATCAGCTTCTGCCAGCCGTTCAGGCGGGCGGGGTTGATCTCGATGATGCCGTCGCGGATGGCCTGCTCCATGACCCTGACCCACACCGCGACCGTGTTCTTGAGGGTGGAGACGCCCGCGCCGTCGGCGATCCAAGAGTTGAGGGCGCGGTCGGCGATGCCAGCAGTGATGCCGACGACCTCAAGGTGGCCAACGGTGGGTTTGACGCGGAGGCGCCAGCCTGCCATGTAAGGGGCGTGGGTCTTGAGTTCGAGACCGCGCATCGCCAGGTCCATCACGGAGTCGCCGTACTCCCCGAGCGAGGCGGTGGCGAGATCGACGCTGACGCCTCGGCCAGCCGCCTTCATGATGCGGTCCAGCCAGTCCTGCGCGGAGTCCTCGGTCGGGAACATGGTGGACCGCGAAAGGCGCATGCGACTGTCGGCCGGGTCGGTCCAACGAACCCTGGCACGGTACGGGTTGGGGTTGCCGGCCCGGTACTCGATGTCGGTGCGGAGCTTGACACCGACCGGGGCGTCGATACGCTCGGGCGCCGTCATCAGGCCGCCACCTTCGGAAGCACGAGGCAGCTGGCCAGGTAGTCGGCGAGGTCCTGGTGCCGGTAGCCGATCCGGCCTCCGACCCTGACGTAGGCCGGCCCCGTGCCCTCGCGTCGCCAGCGACGCAGAGTGGCGGGGCTGACCTTGAGTATCGCGGCGGCCTCGTCGGCGGTGTGCAGAAGTGCGGGAGCGTCCGAGGACGAGCAGACGCAGCCTTGGGTGGACGGAAGCGAAGGGGGAAGCGCACTGCGTGCGGCCCGTGTCTGGGCATACGGCATGATGGGGCGAGCCCTCTCTGGTCGATGGCCAAGGGGTGGCTGGGTCTCCGGGACGGGCGGAAGCTGGCAGGCGAAAGCCGTCTCGGAGACCGTCAGGTGTGACGGAGAGCGGGGAGTTCGGGGGGCGCGGCGGCGATCAGCGTCGCGTCCCGAACGGGGAGTTGGATTCAGTCCAGCGCCGGATTGCTGGGGGCGTCGACGAACTCCAGAGCGGCCAGCAGCGGTGGCGGCTGAAGCCCGTCGGCTCGCATCTGCTCTCGGACGGCCTTGAGTCGGGTGCAGTCCTCGTGGGCCATGCGGTCGAGTTCGTCCGCCTGGCGAGCTAGCTGCTCGTAGCGAGCCGACCCGAGGGCCTGGCGTGCCTGGAGGCGACGGCTGTGGGCTTCGCGGGTGGAGATCAGCGCGGTGCGAACATCGACGTCGTGTTCGCGGAAGACCGCGAGTACGGCTCGGGCCGTCCCTGGCGGTGGTGCTTCGCCGAAGTGGTCCTCGCCGGTGACCCATGCGGCTGCCTCCCAGACGGACAGGGTCACCTCGGGCAGGAGGTCGACATCGGCCTGGCCCTCCAGCGGGATGAGCAGTGCTACGAGCGGCAGATCGAGGGCGTGGGCGAGAACCAGGGCTTCCTCCACCTTGAGCGAGTCCCGCTGACCCTTCTCGATCTTGGTGATGGTGTTGGCGGCGATCGGTACCCCTCGTGCCGCGCATGCTGCCGAGAGGTCGCTGGTCGTCATGCCACGCTGGGCTCGGTGCGTCTTGACTGTTTGGGCGATCCGCGCCGTGAGCGCAGCCGGCCACTGCTCCTTGAATTCTGTCACAAGGGAAGAATACATGAGGCATCTTCTTCGTCCAGGGCAGATGTGATAGATGTTTCTCGCACAGAGAACATCGCTTGGGAGGGAAGTTGCCGTGAACGCAGTCCGGACTGCCCGGTCGGGAAAGTACTCGCCGGAAGCTCTCGCTGCCCTCCCGCCGGCGATACCGCTCTCAATGGCCAACGAGCTCCTCTCGCTCGGCCGGACGGTCGGATACCGCATGGTCAGGGAGGGCCGCTACCCGGTCACCGTCGTGGAAGTCGGCGGCAGCTACCGCGTGATCACCGCGGACCTCCTCCACTTCCTGCGCCCGCGTACCTCGCGGAATGCGGCGTAGATTCCAGGAGAAGGGCGCTTCGGCCGTTACTTCGTTCCAAGGGCGGAGCTCGACCGATGTGGCCTGGGCGGCGGTGGCAGGATGACTGCGTGGCGGAGATGAGTAATGAGCCGGCGGAGCTGTTCGACGGCAGCGCGCCGTACTACGCGGCCTACCGGCCAGGCTACGACGAGCGGATGTTCATCCATGTCGCAGAGCGCCTCGGCCTCGACGGGACCGGGTGCGCACTGGACCTGGGCACCGGCACTGGAGCGGTGGCCCTTCCGCTGGCCCGAATGGTGAACTCGGTGATCGCCGTCGATCCGCAGCCGGGCATGCTCGCCGAGGCCCGAGCGCTTGCCGCCGCGGACAGCGTGACCAACATCGAATGGCGCCTGGGCGAGGCGGCACAACTGGCCAGCATGGACCTGCCGCCGCTCCGGGTGGTGACCGTAGGAGCCGCCTTCCACTGGATGGACCGCGCAGCCGTCGCCCAGGACCTGGATGCCCTCATCGACGACGGAGGCGCGATCGTGCTGGCCTCCGGCGGAGCACCGGGCGACATTGCCCCGCCGCCTTGGTCGGACACGATCAGGGAAGTCCGGGTCCGGTACCTCGGCCCGGAGCGCCGGGCCGGGCGCGGTACCTACACCCACCCGGCCGAGCGCCACCAGGACGTGCTGGCCCGTTCCCCGTTCTCCCGGATCGAGACCGCGTACTGGGACCGGACGATCGCCCGAACCGCGGACGAGGTGGCCGGCCTGCAGCTCTCCTACAGCTACAGCAGCCCGCGCCAACTCGGCCCGGACACGAAGGCGTTCCTGAGCGACGTGCGCGAGGCCCTGCTGGCCTTCGACCCGGCGGGCACCTTTGAGCAGACGATCCGCACGGAGGTGATCATCGCCCGTCGTTCGTGACGGAGCCTCCCGTCAGGTCCGGAAGCGCGAACTCCAACAGCGGGTCCGTCACAACCTCGCGCCAGCGTTCGCGGTGGCCGACGGCGCGCAGCCGGAAGTACACGGTCTCGCGGCGTTCGTCGGCGGCGGTACCGAAGTGCCCGCCGATGTTGTGGGCGAGCAGGTAGTGGACGAGGACCAGGCTTCCGGCCGTGCCGGTCACCTGGAGCGGGGTGGGCAGCTCCACGGGCGGGTAGGGCGTCGCGTCGCGCAGCGCGTCCGCGCCGTGGTGGCGCAGCCACGCTGCCGTGCTCAGGTGCGTGCCTGGCCAGACCCAGAGGTTGCCTCGGTCGATCTCGCGCTGGTCAGTGAGTAGGAGGCCGGCCAGGACGGTGAACGTGCCGGGGCGGCCGTCGTCCTCGGTGGGGGTGAGGCCGTCGATGTGAGGAGCACCGGGGTGGTGCAGGTGCGGCGGCAGGGTGAGCGCCAACTGCGCGACCTCCGGGGCAGGCAAGGTGAGGTCGGACCGCAGAAACGCGCGGACGGCGTCCCCGATGCCGCTCTCCTCGTAGAGGGCACGCAGGTCGGCGTGATCGGCGAGGGTCGGCCACAGGAAGTACGGGCCGGTGCGGCCGGGCTCGGGCGGCTGGGCCGCAACGTGCTGCGCGAGCGCCGAACGCCAGCGGTCCACCTGCTCGGCGGTGAGGACATCGGGCACAACGCAGTAGCCGTCACGGTGAAAGCTGCTGACAGCCAAGGGAGTTGTCGTCTCCATGTGGCCATGGAATCGTTAGCCAGCCCGGGCGGGCAACGGAATTTCTGCTGCCCGCCCGGGGTCCAGCGAGACGGGCCCTGCCGGGTCGGGCAGAAGACCTGCCCTCGGCATCCGGCTAATCCTGAGCCCGCCGACTACTTGCCGTTTCGCTTCTTCTTCGGCTGGCGCTTGGGCTGGACCCGCTTGCCGACCGGGCGCGCCGTGGGCGCCTTCGGCTTCTTGACCGTGGCCACGGCGGCCTGCAGAAGGGTCACGAGCTTGGCCTTGAGAGCCTGGGCTTGTTCGGGCGTGGTGGCGTCGGCGGGGGTCTCCAGCAGGTGTGCCTTGAGGAGGGCCAGCATGTCCCACTCCCAGGGACCGCGGTCACGGGGGCCGGGGATCAGCCGGACGTAGTCCTCGTCATACAGGTCTGCGAGCAGGGCGAGCGCGTCCGCGTCGCTGACGTCGTTGACCTGCTCGCGCTCTGGTGTGCCGGTGGCTACGCTCTCCGCGCGGCGTACCTCCTTCAACAGGGCCAGCCGCAGGTTCTGCAGCATCGCTACGCGCCCGCCCGCGCCGCGAGCGATCCACGCCGCCGCTGCCGCGGCGATGACGTAGTCCACGGGGCCGACTTCCTCTCCGCCGGAGAGGTCCATGGGCTCCGTGCCGGGAGGGAAGGTCGCCAGCTTCTGCAGGGCGGCGTCGCGGAACTCGGCAGGCGCGAACGACTCGATCAGGGGCCGAGCGCCTTCCGCCACTGCCTCGTTGAGGAGGGGGCCGTGCTGTTCGATAGCCGTGAAGCCGTTGTTGACGACGCGCAGGGCCTCGGTGACCGCGAACTTGTAGCGGGGCGATGGGTACGGCGTGCGTCCCGGATCGTCGTCCCAGGTGCCGATCCGGTCCACCAGGGCGGCGAACGTGTCCGGCTCCTCGTCGACCAGCGCGATGATGCCGCGCAGCGCCATGCCGCTCATCCGGCCCATCCGCTCAACCAGCGGACGGGGCAGCTGATTCATCAGATCGTTCACCGAGTTTCCCTCCCGTACCCTTCGGCGGCGCCGTGATGTCCGGCCGAGCTCCTGGGAGCCGGCGACTCCGGAGAGCGGCGTCCGGCGGGCCACGTTGGGGCCAACGCCGAAGCTGACCCTATCGCTCCGTCTGGTCGCCAGCCTGGTCGTTCGTGGTGGCAGGTGGGGAGCCGGGCCGACTGTGCCCGTCCGTGTGGCCGGCGAGCTGGCCGGAGCCGATCTCCACCGCGGCGTCGAGACCGTCGAGGTCGACGATGTATGTGGTGGGGGGCACCTCGATCTGCCAGGTCTCGGGGTCCAGCCTCCAGGCGGGGCGCAGGACGAAGCCAGGGCGGCCCTCGTACGGGCCGGCCGTGACGCGGATGCGCTGATGTTCGGTGAAACCGCCCTCCAGGACGGTGTGGACGGCGGCGGCGGCACGAGGGATGCATGCCCTGATGATCGTGTTGGGTCGGCTGCCGCTGCGGCTGCCCTGTATGTCGGGTCGGGAATCGGGCCTGTGGTCGGGGCCGTCGTATGGTTCGGCTGCGAGCGGGCCCTGCGGATGGCTGGCGTTCCGTGTGCGGTTCAGCCGTTCCCACCGCCGGGCGATGGGGTCAGCTTTCCTCTGGTCGGCTGACCTGAAACTGAGGCGTGGGATCACGTCGTGGCCGCTGTCCTGGAGCGTCTGCTCCACCAGGTCGATGACGTGCTGGTCGTTACGGAGGTGGAACAGCACGGTCCACCACGACACATCGTCAACTGGCTGTCGTTCGCGCAGGTGGAGGGCATAAAGCACCATCGCGATGACGTCCCGGACGCTGGCAGCGTCCGCAGCATCGTCCGGCACCTCCTGGTGGGGCGCGGTGAGGGTAGCGGCCCGGCGAACAGCCTCGCGCCACTGCAGCACCCTCTGACGTGCCGCCCACGGGTCAAGGGACGCGGTCGGCGGGTTGGGCTGCACGGCGGTGGTGATGGCGCCCAGGGTGGCCCAGTCGCAGACCGGGTCCGCCATGAGGTCAGCCAACCGGTACACCTCCGGCGCACCGGCCGGGCTCAGCTCCAGTCGGTCCTGGAGGTCGTCGAACTCCCCGTCCGTCAACGCCACCCGGACGACGCTGCGTCGGGCCGAGGTTAGCTGGCTGTCGTTGCGGAACGCGCTCCCGCGCAGGCGATCGGAGTCGAGGAAAAGGCTGAGCCCTTCCACGAGGAACGACCAGGCGCGGTCGGTGTTGCCTCCGCCGGCGCGCACGTTGTTGATGACGGTGGGTAGGCGAAGGAACTCGCGAGTTTTCCCTCGTGCTGAGGCGGGGCTGGGGAGGAGGACGACCTCGGTGTCCGTCCACGGCTCCCGCGGGTGGTAAACGACCACGCTCATCAGGCCCGGGTGCGCGAGCACGGTCTCCTCGCTGCGCGACCCGTCCCTGTGCCGGAGGCGTGCGCGCAGGATCCACCAGGAGATCGGCTCACCGGCATGCTCCTGACGGCAGACCCACTCCACCCGGGCCTCCTCCAGCACCGTGCGGGTCGTCAGCTGCTCCTCGTACCAGCCGCCGAACGCGGCAGAGCGGGCGACGAGTAGCGGCACCTGCCGATTGCCGCCGGTCCGTCGGTGTCCTCGGCCGATCCGGCTCAGCGCGGCCTCGACCGCCTCGGCGATCGTGGGCGCGACGGCGACGCGGTGGGTTCCGGCCCAGGAAGGCGCGCCTTCGGGGGCCGGGGCGTGCCCGGGCGGGGCGAAGAGGGTCAGGCGCGCAGCGTGGTGGAGGGCGTCGGCCGACTGGCCGAGCGTGAGCTGAGGCGGGGAGGAATGGTCGGTGGGCGCGAGGGCGATGATCTCGTCGGCCCAGGCGGCGGCTTCCTCGACCCACTGCTGTTCCTTGGGGCCCGGCGCCTGGCCGTTGCGCGGCTGGGACAGGAGGACGACCATCCGCCCGTAGCCCTGCCACTGCCGAAGGTGCTCCACGGCGCTGTCGTGCCAGTCCGGCGACGGGCCGGCAGCGGCCAGCAGCACCGAGGCAGCCCACTCGGTGGGCAGCGGCTCGCCCGCGTAGACGACGACGAACCCACGGTCCCACTCGGGCAGCCTCTCGAGGTTGCCGGGGGCGATGTCGGCACTCTCGTGTCGATCGTCGAAGTCGATCCGGTAGACGGCGGGTGTGTCGGTGCAGGTGCGCTGCTCGTCGTCGGTGCCCCACGCGACGGCGCGGAGGCGGCCAGTTCGTCCAGCGTGGACGCCGCCAGTGACCGTGACGTGAGCCCGTAGGCTCAACGCTCCGCTGGCCGGCAGGAGAAGCTGGTCGACTTGTGTCGTCAGCTCGCGTACGGCGTACTCGAAGACGGTCATCCCGCTTGACTGGTACCGGCCGTACACGTCGTCGGTGATCATGTCAGACGGCAGGGTGTCCTCCAGCGGCACGCCGTGCTGGGCGTTCAGCGCGTGCCAGAGCCTCCAGATTGCCCCTTCCACGGGTGGCGGGCCGGTGAACGGGCCGTAGTCCTGAACGCGTTCGGCCAGCCGCGCCTGCGTCAGGTCGGCCAGGCCCTTTTCGACCGGCCTGATCCAATCCTCCTCGCGTGCCGGGCCGGGCAGAAGATCGTGCAGTTCTTGATGCAGGCGTTGTGGATTGGCCAGGCGGTAGCGCACGGACCGGAGCGGGACTTGGTCAGCGTTGCAGCTGTCCTGAGCCGTGACCAGGTAGTAGATCAGGGCGAGGACGTCTCGGACGTTGTGATCAAACCGCTGGAACCCGCGGGCCGTGGCCCGGGCATCGTTCCACCGCCGCCCGCTATCGCTGACCATGCGCCAATCCTAGGCGGTGGGCCCCTGGGGCCCACCGAACACCTCATGCGGCCGGGCGGTTGCGGTAGGCCATGATGTTGGCGTCAGTAATCGACGTTGCCTGTGGCGCCCGCGGTCAGTACGACGTGGACGCTGCCGAGCGCCCCTCGGGCGTCCTCCAGGACGGGCGGCATGCCGGACCACGTCTTCCCGGGCTCCAGGTCGTCCACGGTCAGAAGGGTGGCCGGCCGCAGTGCGGCGGCGCAGTCCGACAGGAACTGCCCGAGACGGCCACGGGTCGTTCTGCCGTGCTCCTCCAGCGCCTGGAGGTTTTCGTGAACCCACTTGAGGTGGTCCTCGTCGACGCGCTTCTGCCTCGCCAGGGCCTCAAGCGCCTCGGGGCTCCAGTACGCCCGGTAGCCGGCCTGCGTCAGCAGATCGGAGGCCACGGAGCACTCACGGTCGCTGAACTGCCACTCGCGACGGTTGAGGGCGTGAGACGCCTCGGCGACATGCGGGTGGACGGCCTGCTGGAGTGGCGTGGGCGGCGTGGCGTCGTGGTCGGCCCGCATCCGCCACAACGGCATACCGGGACCTGGATCCGATGCGCGGGCCAGGCGCACGAGCCTCCGCAGTAGGTCCTCGGGTGAGAGGCCGGGCAGCCGGGGTGTCCAGGAGTGAGCGCACACGCAGGTCAGCCGGGCGGGACTGCCCCAGACCCCGGAGACGGTCAGGCCGCGGTCGGCCATGCAGAGCGGGCAACAGACGTCGAGCTCGGGTGTCCCGTCCGGCAGCGGCGGGGTGCTGAGCCAGAACACCCCGCCGAACCGGTTGCCGTAGTCCGCGCGACGGTGGCAGATCTCCAACGTTAGCTGGCCGGCCCCGTCGTGGCCGATGTGGCTCGTGGTGAAGTTCCAGGTCACGCCGTCCTACCTTTGGCTCGATCGGATAAGGCCACCGTGCTTCGGGGCTGTCCGCCGTGGTGCGAGGGTAGCTGACGGAGAGTCGGACGTCTGGCCGTTGCGGCCTGCAAACTGGGGTGGTGGCGGGAGGGCGGTGCCGGTGCCCATCACGCCGGAGCTTGGGGGCGGACCGGGGCGTGAGCGGCGACGGCATCCAGCAGGATGTGCAACGGCTGGTTGCCGCCCGCGAGGTGCGGTGCTTGTTCAGCGAGGAGGCGGTCCAGCTGCTCGCTATGGAAGCGGATGGCCGAGCTGATGCCCGCTCGGGTGTAGGGGACGGGGGCTGCGGCCAGGCGCTCCGCCCAGGTGTCCCAGACGGTGCCACCGTGGCGGTGGTGGGTCGTCCCGCTCTGGCGGTCACGCAAGATCATCGCTGCGACGAGTAGGTGACGTGCGAGCTGGAGGGCGAGGTGGGAGCCGATCAGAACGTCACCTCGGGCGGTCTTGACGGCGGCGAGGACCGCGTCGAAGCGGAACGCTTCGAGCAGCTCCGCCAGCGGATCCGCCGCCGGGGCAGTCGCACCTGGATCACGGGAGTTGCTGTTGGCGAGGACGGTGACGTCGATGCGGCGCAGGTCGACGAGCACCAGGCGCAGCCCGTAGCCGTTGGCGGTGGCCTCTCGGCTGGCAGTGAAGAGCGGCCCGAGCTGGGACAGCGCCGAGCTGGCGAACTCCTCGGCCACCTGGGCGGGGTGGTGGTCCGCGGTCAGGACCAGGTCGAGGTCGGACCACAGATCCATATCGCCGCCGTCCGCGCCGGCCGAGCCGTGGACCCGCAGGTCGCGGATGCGCGGATCGCGGGCGGTGATCTTCCTGAGCGTCTTCACGGTCGACTGCTGCCAGCCCGGCTCGGGCAACCCGTGGTGCGATGTCCCGATCACAGCAGCTGCACCGGGGGCAACTGGGGTTGGGCGAGCAGGATCGCGGCGAGACTGCCTGCTTCCCGTATCCCGCCGGCGAGGGCCAGCCGCACCGCCTCTGCGGCGGGCACCCAGCGCATCGTCATCCCCGCCTCGGTGGGCTCCCGGTTGACCTGTCCTCGGGCGAGGTCGGTGGCGAGCAGAAGGTGGGTGGTGGTGCGGGCCGCGCCCGGCAGCGGGTCGATGCGGCCGAGCACCTCCAGCCGTCCGGCCCGCCACCCGGTCTCCTGTTCCAGCTCGCGCCCGGCCGCCACCAGCACGCCCTCGCCCTTCTCGACGCCACCGCCGGGGAGGTGGAGGACCGGGTGGGCGGGTTGCAGATAGAAGTGATCCTCCAGCAGGGCGACGTCACCGCTCGCGTTGAGCGCCACGACGCGCACGGTGTCGGCCACCTCGATGTACTCGTACGTGCCCTCGTGCCCGTCAGGCCGACGGACGTCGTCGCGCCGCATGGTCAGGTACGGGCCCTGGTGGATGACCCGGCTGTTCAGCGTCGCCCAGCCCTTGGGTGAGGGGCCCGCCGGGTTGGCGCGGGAGAAGGCGTCGAGCGCCAGCCACGCCTTCTCCAGCGCCGGGCGGGCGTCGTCGAAGGCGGTGACGAGGTCGGCGTACAGCGGCCACCGCCGTTCGCCCGAACCAATGGCGGGCGCCTCGCTCTGGCCGCGCCACTGCTCAAGCGCGGTGCGCAGGGCCAGCACCGGGCGAAGGCCGTCGCGGGCCTGGCCGACGGTGACGGCGACGCTGGCCGGTAGTGCGCCGGTGGGGATGGCGGCCAGCGCCGTGTCGAGGGCGCTCGCATCGTGGACGAGCTGGCCCGGGGTGTCGGCCGCCGGTGTCAGGGGCGCCAGTGGTGGGCGGGTGGTGAGTTCCACGCAGGCGTCCCAGGCCCGCCGCCTGGCCTCGTCGTCGCTGTCCACGGGCATGATCTCCACAGACTCCCTCCGTCTCGTCGCTCGCTTCCCGGCACGCTACCGGTGCCCCACGCGGCTTCGCGGGGCACCGGTAGCGCTCACACGCTGCCGTGGAGCGGAAGTTCGGCCACCGGCTCCCAACGGTAGAAGCCCGCATCCGGGTCCTGGATCTGCATCACCAGGTGCACGGTATCGACGGTGATGGTGACCCGCTCGGGTCGCAGCTGCCGCAAGGCCCGGTTCAGGAGGTAGTCATCCGCTTGGCCGGCGTCGGCCTTGGCGTAGGCGATTGCGGTGTGCGGCCAGAACCTCTTCTCCTCCGGGCGCAGTTCGAGGCCCTTCACCCGGTCGGCCGCCGCCCGCACCTTCCGGTTGAGCGCGGCCATCGGCTCCTCCGGATACGGGGCGACGGTGACCGCGGTGACGCCCGGCCACGTCGGACCGAGCTGGACCTCGAACGGCACCACGTCGGCGAGTTCCGCGCGGGCCTCCTCCTCCAGCCGCTTCACCTGCTCAGGGCCGGCCGGGTGGTGGACGCCCTGCACGGTGATGTGCAGCCACTGGGCCGGCACCGCCGCCAGGTGCTTGAAGCGGCCGAGGACCTCGGTGTGCTGCCGCGCGTACTCGACGTACTGCGGGTACCGGTCGAGCAGGATCAGGAAGTGCGGGTAGGGGCCGTTCGGCCAAATCCGCTGTACGTCGAAGAAGTTCCTCACAGTGCTCTCCGGTCAGGGCAGGATCTTGGACAGCGCGACGTCTACCACGACCAGCAGGTGGTCGGACGCCGCGAGGGCGGTCGGGCTCCGGTGGACGCGGTAGCCGACCAGCGCCGGGGCCACGGGCCGGGTCGCCAGGGCGAGATCGATCCGGCGCGGCCCCCACGGGTCCGGGTCGCCCTCGCCGTCCTCCCAGTGCCCCACCGTCGGCTCCCACGGCACGCGGAGATGGGCGGCGGCGTCGACCATGAAGCCGCGGCGCAGCAGCATGGCGGTGGGCCGGCGGTCGGCGAGGTTGGTGTCGCCGATCGTCTCGGGGCGGCACTGGTATTCGAGGTCGTCGTGGTCCTGGACGGTGTAGGGCTCGGCGTCGTAGAGCCGTTCCGCACCGTCGATGGTGACGGTGGCGGCGGAGATCGAGTTGAAGTCGCCGAGGACGAGGACGTGCCGGGCGCCGCCGGTGCGGCGGAACGCACCCTTGAGCCGCCGTGCCTCGTCCGCCCGGACGTCCGGTCGGAACGGGTCGCCGTGGTAGCTCGCAATCAACAACGGGGCCTGCGCGCCGATGTCGAGCTGGATCGTCGTGCATCCGTGCCAGTAATCCGGTGATCCGTAGGCACGGAACCCTCCGGGCATCGGGGTGACCGTGGCAGGGCTCCACAACACGGCCGTGAACCAGGGACGATGGCTGTTGCGGGCCATCGCGACAGCCCCGGTGCTGCCGTCGGAGCGCACGGTGGTGGCGGTGAGTCCGCACTCGTGGGCCAGGCGCTCGATGACGGCGGCGGCCTGCGTGTCCCAGCGGTGGTGCCGTTTCGCCTCGTCGACGATCCCGTTCTCGTCGGCGTCCTCGGGTGTGTCCTCGTCGACCAGGATCTCCTGCAGACACAGGACATCCGGGGCGACCTCGCGGATCGCGGTGACCCGGGCCTTCCACCCTTCGGTGCCGACGTCGCGGGGATGCAGCTTGTAGGCGTTGAGGTTCGCGATAGTGACCAGATCGGCGGCGTCCGGGGCGTCTGCGGCCTCCTGCTCACTCACCCGCTCGGCGCCGGTGAACGGCCACCAGGCCAACGCCTTGTCGTCGCCGGCCTTGTAGCGGGGCCAGAGCTGCCCGGCGGGGTCGTCGTGCTCGGCACGGTCGATGGCGTCGGCGACCGCCTGTGGCCCGTCCTCCCGGCACGCGCGGGCGAGTTCCTGCCACGAGTACAGCTCGTACTCCTCGATGCCGGCGGAGATGCCGTCGGTGGCGATCACGACCTCGGCCAGGTCGTCGGTCGGCCACGACGCGGTGATCGCGTTGAGGCCCGCCTCTGGCACGGCCTCGGCGATCCAGTACCCGCCGGGGCGGTTGACCACGCTGCTCTGGAAGTCGCGCAGTTCCTTGAGGATGTGGCGGTGGCGCTCGCCGAAGCCGTGACCGGCGCGCAGGAGGTCGCGGTACTCGCGAACCTGCGGCTGGGCGTTCACCAGCACGGCGAGCCGGTCGTCGCGCACCGGGTGCAGCGAGCCGTCGCGGCCGATGGCGACAACGGGGCTGTCGCCGAGGACCACCGCCTCGATCCGCTGCGCGCGCCGTCGCACGATCGCCACGGTGGAGGCCGGGGACGAGCCGGGGAGGAGCGCGTGCTCGTCGGCCACGGTGCCGATCGCGGTGGCGAGTACCTGGCGCAGGTCCATGCCCGGATCCCGGTTCAGGAGCTGGGCGATGGCGGAGCCGAGGGTGTCGGCGTACCAGCCGCCTCGGGGCTGGTCGTCGGTGACGGTGGAGACGCCGTCCAGGACGATGACGGCGTGGTCGGTGGTGATCACCCGGTCCTCGCTGAGGCGACCGTGGCCGGCGAGTTCGCCGATCCGGACGGCGGAGCCGCCCACCAGGGCTGTACGAGGGCTGGTACCTGGTCTGCTCTTCATGAAGAACTCCGTTCTGGTCAGGCAGTGGCGGCGGTCGAGGTGCTCTGGCGGGGCGGTGGGCGGGGCTGCCGCTGCGGGCTGTCTGTCTGTGCTTGGCCGCGCCCCGGGGCGGTCAGTCCGCGGGGGTGACGGTCTCGGCGAGCCGGTAGTCGAAGACCGGCTGGCGCGCGAGGCCGCTCATGAACGCGTCGGTGTCCCAGACCGAGATGGTGAGCGGGTGGTCGGACACCTCGGGCAGCGGGATGACCTCGAACTTCCGCAGCGCCGGCAGCAGAACGCGGGAAGCACGCTGGAAGTCGATGCGCTGGGGATGCCCCTGACGGCGGGCGACCGCGGGGTACTGGCTGGCGGTCGGCGCGAGGGCATCGGCCTGGCCAAGGCGGGCGGCCGCGTGGAGCGCGATGTCGTCGATGCCGACGGCGGTGAGGATACGGTCGGGCTCGGTGTCGCTCTCGCCGCCGCCACGGGTGCGGTGTTCCTGGTGGCTGCGGTCGACGACGTTCGGCCAGTCCGGGAACGGCTGCAGCTCCTGGCCGGAGCGGCTGTAGGAGTTGAAGTCCCCGCCGAGGAGCACGGCCAGGTTGGGCCGGTGCCAGGTGGTGATGCTGCGGGCCTCCATCTGGCGGCGTTCGGGCGAGCGCGGGCTCAGGTGCACCGAGGCGAGTTGGAGCGGCACGCCGCTCTCGCCGTGCTTCACGGACACGACGCACGGCGGGAGCCACCACTCCTTCTCCTGCGGCCAGACGCCGGTCACCCGGAAGGTGTCTTCCCGGACGAACAGCCCCGGGGGGTTGTACGACTCCGCCGGTGAGGCGGGGGCGAGGAAACCACGCATGCCGAGCAGCCGCTCGGCCTCGTACAGCAGCCGTCCGCCGTCGGCGCCGGAGTGGCTCATCTCCTGCCGGAAGAGGACGTCGAAGGGGTACTTCGCGAGCACCTCGTGGGCCGCCCACCACTTGTCGAAGTGGCCTCCTCCCCTGGGGTTCTTGGTGATGCCGTCGTGTTCGAGGTTGAAACTGCCGATCGTGACCGTGCCCATGGACGCTCCTCTCACCGCGGGGTGGACTTGGGGTGGTAGCGCAGAACCGTCAGAGTCGTACGCCCGCCAGGGCGCCGACGGGGTCGTGACGACGCTGCGCGGGCAGGTGGACGGCGCCGCAGGCGGTCAGCCGCAGTGCGGTGTCGATCAGGGCGAGGTGGCTGAAGGCCTGCGGGAAGTTGCCGACTTGGCGCCCCAGCCGTGGATCCCACTCCTCGGCGAGCAGGCCGAGGTCGTTGCGCAGCGCGAGCAGCCGGTCGAACAGTTCGCGCGCCTCCTGGAGGCGGCCGATCATGGCGAGGCCGTCGGCCAGCCAGAACGAGCAGGCCAGGAAAGCGCCCTCGTGGCCGGACAGCCCATCCACGTTCGCGACGTGGTCCCCGGACCGGTCGTCGTGGGTGGGGTAGCGCAGCACGAAGCCGTCCTCGGTGGACAGTTCACGCTGGATCGCCTCGACGGTGGCGATGACGCGCTTGTCGTCGGCGGGAAGGAACCCGACGGCGGGGATGAGCAGCAGCGAGGCGTCCAGTTCCCGGCTGCCGTAGTACTGGGTGAACACGCCGCGCTCAGGGTCGACGCCGTGGGCGCAGACGTCGGTGTGGATCTCCTCGCGCATCGCGCGCAGGCGTGCCACGGCCCGGCCGGTGCCGGGGCGCCGGGCGAGGAGGGTGGCGGCCCGGTCGAAGAACACCCAGCTCATGACCTTGGAGTGGGTGAAGTGCCGGCGTGGGCCGCGCACTTCCCAGATCCCCTCGTCGGGCTCGCGCCAGCGCCGCTTCAGCTGGTCGGCGAGTGCGAGCAGCAGTTCGTCGGCGTCCCGGTCGCGGGGCAGGCCGGCGTCGTCGGCCAGCAGCAGGGCGTCCGCCAGTTCGCCGTAGACGTCGAGTTGCAACTGGCCGGCGGCGCCGTTGCCGATCCGCACCGGCCGGGAGCTCTCGTAGCCGGGCAGGTGGTGCAGGACCTCCTCGTCGGTGTCCGTCGTGCCGGAGAGCCGGTAGAGCGCCCGCAGGTTGGAGGGGTCCAGGCAACTGGTGAGCCAGTCCCTCCACGCCCCGGCCTCCTGGACGAAGCCCAGCCGCAGCAGGGAGGAGACGGCGAGCGCGGAGTCACGCGGCCAGGTGAAGCGGTAGTCCCAGTTCCGCTCGCCACCGATCTGTTCGGGCAGGGAGGTGGTGGGGGCGGCGATGATCCCGCCGTGCATGTGGCACATGGCCTTGAGGGTGATGGCGGAGCGCACCACGGCCTCGCGGTCCGGCCCGGTGTAGGTGCAGCCGGAGGACCACGCGAGCCAGAACGCGAGGGTGTGGCCGAGGGCGCGGTGGGCGTCGGGCACGGTGGGCGCGGGGTGGCGGGCCTCCTGCCAGGTGAGGACGAGGGCGACGCGCTGCCCGGCGGCGACCGGGAAGTCCGCGCGGCAGGTGCCGTGACGCCCGGGGCTGTGCCGCGGGCCGCCCTGCAGCCAAAACGCGTCGGTACCGCTGATGGCGCCGATGGCATGGGGGTGGGCTTGACCGTGTCGCTCGGCGCGCCGGATGGCCGGCTGGTGAGCCCCGTATCCGGGGCGAGGGCGGAACTCGGAGGCGACGCGGACCTCCCCGGACAGACCCTCGATGATGCGGATGACCTCGGCGGGCGCGTGGTCGGTGTCGTCGGGCGCGGGCATGAAGTCGATGACCCGGATGGATCCCTCAGGGGTATCCCATTCCTGTTCCAGGACGAGGGAGTCGCCCCGGTACCGGCGCCGGGTGCTCGCCGCAGGCGGCGCGCCGTCGTACCCGGCGGGGCCGACGCGCCAGAAGCCGTGCTCCTCACTGCCGAGCAACGCGGCGAACACCGCTGGCGAGTCGAACCGGGGCAGGCACAGCCAGTTGAGCGACCCGTCACGGGTCACCAGCGCCGCGCTGCGCGTGTTGCCGATCAGGGCGTGGTCCTCGATCAGCGGGGCCGGCATGGAGACGGAGAGCATCAGGCTCCTGTCGTGGGAATCGGGGAACTGGGCAGGGATATAGGGCTGGTGGCGTCGCGTTCGGGAGGGCGTCGGCCTTGCGTGTGTTCGATGGCGGGCCCGGCGTGGGCGGGCACGGGTGCCACGTTTCAGTGGGTCCGGCGCGGACGGGCGGTCTCAGCGCGGGCCGGTGGCCGGGGCGCTGAGGTGGTCGAGGGCCGCGCGCACGGTGGCGGCGAGGCCGGTGCCCGAGCCGGCCAGGTACAGCGTCGGGCTGCCGTCGGGGGTGTAGTGCTGCGGGTACTCGGTCAGCTGCACGGTGCACCGCCGGAGGCGGCGACCGGGCCGGGCTTGCCGAGCAGGAGGACCATGACGACGGCGTGGGTGCGGGTCCGGGCCCCGATGGCGGTGGTGGCCCGGGTGATCACGCCGCCGATGGTGTCCTGGTTGATGCCGGTCATCCGTGCGACGGTGCGCACCTCGTGGGTGGCGAGCAGGGTGAGTACCTCCTGGTCGCGTTGGGCGAGTTCCGGGAGCCGGTCGGGCAGCGCCGCGCGCAGCTCGGCGGTGTCGAGCAGCTCCGACATGATGAGGTCGGCGATGGTGCGGGTGCGATCGGCGAGGCCTCGGCGGCGCATCACCCGGGACATGAGGTTGGCGGCGGCGCTGGCGGAGCAGCCGAGCTGCCCGGCGACGCCCTCGTAGGTGTGGCCGAGGGCGAGCTGCAGAGCGACATCGTGCTCGCGTGGGCTGAGTCCATCGGTGGTCTTGGAGGCCACGCTGAGGGATCCGGAGCTGCTGATCAGCACGCGGCGTGCCCTGCTGGCCCGGGCCTCGCGCAGCCAGAGATCGGTCGCGATGATCAGGCAGCTCCCGACCGGGAGCCTGAGAGCACGGGCCGCGGCCCGGTAGGGGTTGGTTCCCTGCTCGCGGTACTCTGCCGCACTCACGGAGGCGGACCACACGTTGGGGATGCGTTGGGCGGCGAGCATGGCGGTCACGTGGCGACCGAGCTGCTCGGTGACCAGGGCGCAGGGGACGGCCATGGAGCCCGCGCGCATCAGCAGCCGCAGCAGCGGGGCGGGCACGGCGGCCGACACGGGGGCACCCGTGGCCAGGAGGAACGGGTCGGCGCCGGACAGACGGGTGGCGGGCAGCTGAGCGAGGGCGGCGGCGTCGACGAGGACGCCCGCACGGTTGATCAGGTGGCGGTCCAGGTCGCGGGCCGCCAGTCCGTCGGCAGGTCGTAAGGTGCTCATCTTCTGTCTCGGTTGTCGGGGTGCGGCCCTGGCCCGAAACGGCCGCCATGGGATGGTGCGGTGGAACGGGTGCTCAGCCGGCCGGCCGGGGCAGATCCTGCTGGGCGATCAGGCGGTCCACGACGGCCAGGGTGCCGAAGGCGGTAAGGGCGAAGACCGCCAGCTAGAGCGGTTGGGAGACGTCGGCCCGGTGTCGGATGAGGTAGAGGACAGCGAATCCGACCTGGACTCCGAGGAGGAAGTAGACCACCCCGAGGCGCGGCGGGAGTTCACGCGGCCTGTCCCTGGGTCACGGCGTGGTGCAGCGGCTCGGAAGGCCAGGACGGGTCGATGTCGCTGAGCAGCACCAGACCGGACAGGACCGCGGCGATGCTCGCCTGCACCTGGGATCGCACCACCAGCCAGGCACGCAAGTCCCTGCCGTAGCTGCGCACGGTGGTGGTCGCGACGTCGAAGTCCGCCGCGAGCTCCGGGGCGGTGCGCCCGCCGACCCAACCCACCAGGACACGGTGGAGGCGCCGGGGGAGTCGGGATTTGGCGGTGAGCACGGTGCAGGGCTGCGCGGTGTTGGTGATGATGCGGTGCGCGGTGCCCCAGGCGACGAGCTGGGGCGCGGTGCGGGTGCCAGTGACCGTGAGTAGCTCCTTGACGGCTGCGTCGACGTCGGCGCGCTCCCACGGGAGTTCGGGGTCGGCCGCGATCGTTCGGGCGGTGGATTCGGTGGCGATGTGTTCGAGCAGGCGGACCTGCTGTTCGGTCAGGTGGTAGGCGGGCAGGGTGGCGGCGGCCATGGTGGTGGTGTCTCCGGTGGTCGGCGGGCGGTTCACGGGCGGTCGGCGCCCGGGGCGCCGGTCGGGGTGAGGCGGTCCAGCACGCGGGGCCCGAGCCGTTCGGCCTGGCCGGTTCCGACGACCAGCACGAGGTCGCCCTCGGTGGCCATCTCGACGATCCGTTGCTCGGGGCCGGGTTGGCACGGGCCGGAGCGCACGCGGTGGACCGCCCCGTCTCCGAGGACGCGGACGGCGGCCCGCTCGACGGCGTCCAGCGGGTCAGGCCCGTCGTGTCCGGACAGCGGGGTGGCGACCGGCAGGAGCAGTGCTAGGTCGGCGTCGCCGAGGGCGGCGCCGAGTTCGGCGGCGTGGGCGCTGGTGCGGGCGATGCCGTCAGGCTCCAGGGCGACGATCACGTTCCCCTCGGTGAGCATCCGGGCGGCCGTGACGTCCTGGGCGATCTCGCGCGGGTGCCGGGCGCGGGAGTCCGCCACGGTGATGCCGCACTGTGTGCCGAGCATGGCGAGCGAGCGAGTGACGCCGCGGAAGGCGGCGAGGCGCGTCGCCACGGTCTGCGGGTCCTCGCCTGCGACGAGGGCGGTGGCGATGGCGGCGCACGCCGCGAGGGCGTGGTGGCGGCCGATGACTGCAACGGTGAACTGGTGCTGCACGCCCTGGTATCTGAGGGTGAGGAGGTGCTCGACGCCGAGCCACCGGGGTGTGAGGACCCACACGTCGGCGCTCTCGTCGAGGCCGACGGTCACCACCGCCACGTTGGGGTCGGGCCGGTCCGTGAGTCTCTCGTGCACGATGGTGGCGCCCTTGTCCCACAGCGGCAGCACCACCGTGGTGGACGACCGGGCGAGGTTGGTGGCGGCGTTCAGGGCCTCGATGGTGTCCTCGAAGTGCGGCACGGTCCTGGCGACGGCGGTGATCAGCGTCACCGAGGGTTGCGGGCGCTGGTGCGGGTTCGCGGTGCTGGGACGGTAGTTATTCCAGGACCTGAGGGGAGCGGCCTCGTGGGTGGTGGTGTCCGGGCACAGGTCCACCACCAGCCGCCGGTCGCCACCATGCCCCGGCTGGCGGTTCCGGGCGGGGGCGTTGAGGATCCAGCCGGTGTGTCCGTCGTTCAGCGCGGCGGCGAGCACTGCTGCTGCCGTCGCGGTGTCGTGGCTGCCGCCGACGGCCACCAGCTGCCGGCCGAAGCCCGCAGTCAGCGAGGCGAGCGCGTGCGCGCGGGCGAGCACCGGCAGTTTCAGCTCCTGGGCGCGGTCGAATTCGGGTTGCGGAGCGGCCACCACCCCCGACCACACGACACAGGTCCGGTCCTCGCGGACGTTGCGCGCGTCGAAACCGACCACCACGCCGACCCCGGCCTCACGCAACCGGGCGGCAGCGGCGCCGTCCTGGTCGGCGGGCTCGATGCTGCCGGTGACGTCCAGGCCGTGGGAGACCAGCCACAGCGCCAGGCCCTCCATACCGGGCTTCGCCGCATCGACGAGGTGTGCCCGGGCCAGCACGTCGGGCCGGTCAGGGGTGGGCTTCGCGTCGCCGTTCGGGCGAGGGCGGGCGGCGGTGTCCACGGTCTCCATGGAGTCCTCCAGCAGGTGAGGGTGAGGGGTGGGGTTGGACCGGGCCGGTCGCGGGCAGGGGGTGTGGCGCCGCGACCGGCCCGGGGCTCATGCCTGGGTGAGACCGCGCTCCAGCTCGGCGTCGGTGACGTGGGCGGCGTGGTGGTCCAGGTCCAGGCGGGCGACGCGCGCCAGGTGCGCGACGACCGGCTCGTCGAGCAGTTCGCCGGCCAGTGCGCTGGTCTCGAAGGCGGCGAGTGCCTCGGCCAGGCACTGCGGCACGGGCAGCGCCTCACGGTTCAGGTAGGCGTCGCCGCGGGTGGCGGGCGGGGGCTTGAGGCCGGCCGCGACGCCGTGCCGTACACCGGCCAGGACGGCCGCCAGCGCGAGCATCGGGTTGGCGTCCGCGCCGGGTAGCCGCACCTCCAGCCGCAGGCTGCGGCCGTGGCCGACCAGGCGCACCGCGCATGATCTGTTGTCGTGGCCCCAGGTGAAGCGGGCCGGGGCGAACGAGTGCGGCTGCAGGCGCTTGTAGCTGTTCACGTATGGTGCCCACAGCGGGGCGGTGTCTGGCAGCACGGTCAGTAGCCCGGCCACCGCCTGCTCGCCCAGCTCCGACAGTTCGGTCCCGTCGGCAGGGTCGGAGGCCAGCATTGTCCGGCCGTCGAAGTCGTGCAGCGACACGTGCAGGTGTAGGCCGCTGCCGACCCCGGTGGACGGGGCCGCCATGAACGACGCCGTCAAACCGGCTTCGTCCGCGATCGTCTTCGCGGCGTGCTTGAACAGCACGTGCTGCTCGCACGCGGCCAGCGCCTGCCCGTACGGGAAGGTGACCTCGATCTGGCCGGCACCGCCCTCGCCTTTGACAGCCTCGACCGGCATGTCCGCGCCCGTGAGGACCTCCCGGAGTCGTCGGCCGAACTCCCGTACCACCGGCGGCTGGTCCAGGGCGTAGTCGCGGTTGTCCCACACGGCGGGGCGAAGCCCACGCCACCCGGCCGCAGCCGCATCCCGGGCGGTGCCCTCGTACAGCACGAACTCCGTCTCGATCCCCACCGCCGGCACCACACCGAGCCCGGCGAGCCGGTGCAACTGCTCGTTCAACACCGTGCCCGGACCCAGCGGGTGCGGCCAGCCGCCGCCGATCGGCTCGGCGAGCACCAACGCGGTGCCCGGCAGCCACGGCAGCAGCCGGGCCCGCTTCGTGTCAGGCAGCAGACCGACGTCGCCGAAGCCGCTCGCCCAGGAGAACGGCCCACTGCTCGCCGGAGTCATGGCCAGGTCGGTTCCCAGCACGTACCCGCACATCTCCGGGGCAAGACGGCCCGACCGCAACCGGTCCACCAACCAGGCCGCGTCGTACTCCTTGCCCTTGAGCCGACCCTGCACATCGACGGCCGCCAGCAGCACCGTCGCGATCCCGAAGTCGGCCATCAGCCGGTGCAGCGGCCCGGTGGGAGAGGCTGCCATCGGCGAGTTGCCAGCCACGCGGTACCGGGCTGCCCGCATCGTCGCCGTACGGCCTGCGCGGCGGCGGCTCGTCACACGACCTCCTCGGTCAGCTCGACCAACTCGGCCGACTGCTGGACCGGCGGCGAGTACGAGCGCCCCGCCTTGAGCCACCACAACCACGCCAGCAGCAGCACCACCGCGAGCGCCAGCGGTGCATAGTTGAAGGTGTCAACGGTCACCGGATAGCTCTGGGGCAGGCACACCAGCACGCTCACCACCGCCACCCAGCCCACCGCGATCCACCCGATCAACGGCCCCCGGCGGCCCAGATTCCACGGCCCGGGCCGGAACTTCCGGCCCCTGCGAAGCCGCAGGTAGATCGGCACCGCGTACGCCGGCGTCATCCCCACCACGTTGACGGCGGTCACCGCCCCGTACGCGGTCGTGCTGTACAGCGACGGCAGCGCCAGCACCGCGGCTGCCCCCACCGACAACCACACCCCGGCCACCGGCGTCCCGGTGCGCTCCGACACCCGGCTCCACAGGCCCGAGGCGGGGAGCGCGCCGTCCCGGGAGAACGCGAAGACCATCCGCGCTGACGCCGCCGTCTCCGCGTTGCCGCAGAACACCTGCGCCACGATCACCACCACGAGAAGCACCTTCGCCCCAGTCGTTCCGAGCGCGTCGGCGAAAACCTGCGCCGGGGGCACGCCGGTGGGCGAGTTGAGGACGCCGGAGTAGTCCTGGATGGCGAACAGCATGCCGGCCAGCAGAACGGTGCCGGCGATCCAGCTCACCCAGATCGAACGGACGATCCCGCGCGGCGCGGACACCGCCGCCTTGGTGGTTTCCTCGGCCATGTGCGCGGAGGCGTCGTAGCCCGAGAAGGTGTACTGCGCCAGCAGCAGCCCGATCGCGCTCACGTAGATCGGGTTGCTCCAGCCGGTGTTGTTGACGAAGTGCCCGACGACCCAGCCGGCCTCCTGGTGGTGGCTGGGCACGATCGCGAGCGCGCCGACGATCAGCACAACGCCGCCGATGTGCCACCACACCGAGATCGAATTGAGGAAGGCGACCCGGCGCACGTTCGGCAGGTTCAGCAGCGCGTGGAGCAGCAGGACGGCCGCAAAGATCCCGAACAGGCCGACGGGCGTGGGCTCGTAGCCGAACTGAAGGTTGAGGAAGGCTCCGATGAAGCTGGCGGCGCCGTAGTCGATGCCGCAGATGCCGCCGATCAGACCGAGCAGGTTGAGCCAGCCGACCAGCCAGCCCCACCGCGGGCCACCGAGCTGGTGCGCCATGAAGTACAGGCCCCCGCTCGTCGGGTAGGCCGAGGTCACCTCGGCGAGCGCCAGGCCGACGAAGAGGACCATCGCACCGACGCCGATCCAGCCCCAGAACATCACCGCCGGACCGCCGGTGTTCAGGCCGAACGCGAACATCGTCATGCACCCGGACAGGATGCTGATGACGGAGAACGAGCTGGCGAAGTTGCCGAACTCGCCCATCCGCCTGCTCAGCTTGGGCTCGTAGCCGAGCTGACGCAGCCGATCCTCGTCGGACAGCTCAGCGGCGTGGACGGGGGACATCGAAGTCGACCTCCATGGGGAGAAGGTGGGCAGGGACGGGGTAGTCAGGCCAGGGCGGTCGCCCGGCCAGCGAAGGACTGCTGGCGCGCGGTCAGCAGCAGGTCCTCCGCCTTCTCCGGCGAGTCGGCGACCAGGCTCCACGGGGCCCTGGAAGCGAACTGTCCGAGCGCGGTGAAGACCTCAGCGGCGGTGTCCATCCGGGCCGACGCCCACAACGCATGGGCGAGGTAGCTGAGATCGGCGACCGGCCACGACCCGGGCTCCGAAGCGGACCAGCTCTCGTACGCGCGCAGAGCACGGGAGAAGTGCGGCTCCCGTAGCCACTGCCGGAGCACCACCGCGTTCCGCCGAGGCTCGTTGCGGTACTGCTCGACCGATAAGTACAACGGCAGGGCAGCCAGCGGCGAACCGGCCGGCACCCTCGGCACGACGACGTTCACGAAGTCCGCCGCCGCTGGCCGGTAGACCTGCTGCCAGTAGCGGAGCATGCGGTGATGGGCCTCCCGGTTGCCCGGATCGCGCCTTTGCGCTTCGTCGAGCAGCCCCCACGGGCCGGGCGGCAGCATCGGGTCCGACGAGCGCTGCTGGTGCTCGGGCCGTGCCCTGGGCCGGTCCAACACGGCCAGGGCGAGGAGGCAGACCCACGGCACGGGATCCGGAGGCAGTACGTTGGAGGCGGCCCAGCACGACTCGCGCGCTGCCTGCTCCAAGGCCCCGGCCTTCAGTGAGCCGGCCTCGGCTGCGGCCAGGGCGTGCTCGACCATCACCCTGGTCCGCAGGATGGCGAGCCCAGGGTCGTCCGGCTCCTCGTGTGCCCAGTCGGTCAGCACCGTCGACCGGGCCGCGACCAGCGCCAGCACCTGCGTCCGAGAGGTCCGCCGGCCGGCCTGCGCCGTGGTGGCCAGCAGCCGCTGCGTCGACAGCCAGCGTCCGGTCCGCAGATCGTCCACCGCGGTGCGGAGCGCGCCATCGAACCCGGCAGGGTGGTAGACCGGCACCAGCCGTATCGGACGTGCGGGGTGCATGGTTCGAGTGCTCCATTTCATGGGCATGACAGACTGGTGCGTTCGAAGTCGTAACGCGGATCGAACCGTGATCAACCGGGTTCCGCACGGCGGCGAGCGGGCCCGGGGAGCCGGGGGCGCCACCTGGATTCCTGGTCTCCGGCAGCGAGTCACACCAAAGCAGCACGAAGAGTGGGAGGACAGAGCAGACTTGACGCACTGATGACGCATTGCTGCGGCAAAGTGGATGCTGGGCTGCGTCTTTGGCGCGTGGACAGAGTTTGGGAATCAGCCGATGGCGGTCAAGAGACGCACCGAACTGGCCCTGCAGCGAGCGGCGGCCGGCCATTCACAGGAGACGCTTGCGGCCGCGATGGGTGTCGAGCGAACCACAGTGGCGCGCTGGGAGCAGGGCAAGGCTGAGCCGCGGCCCTGGCAGCGCCCCAGGCTCGCAGAGCTGCTGACCATCGCGGCTGCAGAGCTCGACCGGCTGCTGCGGCTGGCCCGTGAGCAGGCGGCAGCGAAGTCCTCTGCCGTATCTGCGAGTCAGACAGAGTCCCAACCGGGCGGCGATCCCCTGCCGGACGGTGGTGCTGCACACCTCCTCACGATGGACCTGGTAATCGGCGACTGGGCAGCGGCAAGCTCGGCAGGCCACGGGGCCGGGGGCACGCCGTGGGTCACCGGCGAGGAAATCGGCGTCGCCGAGGGCATGCTCGCCATGTTTCGTCAGCTCGACCACACCCACGGCGCCCGCCACTACACCGGACAGGTGCGCCAGTACATCGACACCGAACTCGCCGCGATGCTCCGCCGCCCCGCCGCTAACGGCGAGGCCGCCCGGCGCCGTGCCATGCTCGCCGCGGGATTCTGCGAACTCGCGGGCTACCAGGCCGTCGACACCGGGAACCCGGTTCGCGCTCAGGAGTACTATCAGCGCGCCCTTTCCCTCACCGCCACCACCGACACGGCATACGGCGCCTACCTGGTCGCCGTGAACTGCGCACACCTCGCACTGCACTGTGGACAGCCGGAGGTCGCCCTGCGCTGGGCCTCCTCAGCCCGAGCCGCAGCCGGCACCGCCGCCAGCCCCTCCACCCGGGCGGCTATCACCGCCGTCCTCGCCCGCGCGAACGCCCGCATGCAACGCGAACCCGAGGCGACCCGGGAGATCCGGCAAGCCGAGGAACTTCTCGACGCCGCAGACGGCGACGAACCTGCCTGGATCGGGTACTTCACCCACGCCTACCTGGCCGACGAGATCGCACACTGCCTCCACGATCTCGGCCGCGCACCCGCCGCGAGGACCCAGCTGACAGACGCCCTCCAAGGCGTTGGCAAGGACAAGGTCCGCCGGCGCGCCATCGACGCCGCGTTGCTCGCCGCCACCTGGCTGCGCACCGGAGACCTCGATCAGGCGTGCGCGGCTGGCCGGGAAGCGGTCACGTACGCGGCCAGAACCGGCTCCGGCCGGTGTATCGACCGTGTGGCGGGCATCCTCGTCGACCTGCAGGCCCACGCCGACTACGCGCCCGTGCGCGACCTGCGGGAGTTCACGCGTGCGGTGCTGCCCGAGGCCGACAGCGTCGCCATCACCCTGTCCCGTGGCGCATGATGCGCTGGTAGAAGGCGAGTTCGGCGGCGAGTGCCTGCTCCCGTGACGCGGGGTCCGACAGGTAGTGGTCACCGCCTTCAAGGAACAGGCGCTCGTGGCCTTGGTCCCTGGCGAACAGAGCGTCGGCGAAGTGCCTCGCGTCATCGGCGGAGGTGATCGTGTCGGCGGTGCCGTGGATCACCAGGACAGGAACCCGGACGTCGTCGGTCGCCACCGCGCCCGTAGGCCCGCGCAGCACCGCGGCGTGCGGACGCTGGAACGGCGGCACGGACTTCTCCCATCGGGCCGGGTCGATGATCGCCGACGTGGCCGTAGCCGCGCGGAAGGGACCAGGGCGGCACGCGGAACGGAGCGCGGTGTACCCGCCAGCGCTGGCGCCGCTGATGAACAGGGCTCCGGGCCGTGCGACGCCGGCGGCGAGGAGATGCTCGCCGGCAGCGGCGCAGTCCTCGGCGTCGTACTCACCCCAATGACCGTGCAGCGACTGCCGGAAGTTCCGTCCCTGTCCTGTGCTGCCCCGGTACAGGACCTCGGCGACCGCGAAGCCGTGGCTGACGAAGAACTGCGTCGTCCAGTCCAGCCGCAGGGGGACATCGTCGGTGGGCCCGGGGTGAGCTCGGACGATCAGCGGCGCCGACCCGGTACCGTCCGGGCGGTGCAGCAGGAAGCGCAGCGGCCCGCCGGCCGTCTCCACGACCTCCACCGAGGGCGCTGGAACCGTCCAAGGTGATGGGGATGACAGGTCCGGTGCCGCCGGGCGGGCGCGGCCGTCCGATCCAGCCGCGAGGCCGACCAGCCAGATCGCGGGGGAACTGCTTGCCGTGGAGCCGATCACTGCCGCAGCGGCTTCTGTCGCGGCGACGTAGGGCTTTATCGAAGTGAGGTTCGAGCCTATGCGGCGCCGGTCGGCCCCATTGACGAGGAGCAGCTCGGTGACGATCCCGTCTGTGGCGGTCAGCACGATCTCACCGTGGGGTGTGAAGCCGTACGACTGGTAGCCGCCCTCCCACGGCGCGGGGGCGCAGTCCGCGTCGACCGGGGCGACTGCCTCCGCCATGCCGTTCCACTGGTACAGGTTCCACCAGCCGGTGCGGTCGGACATGAAGTGCAGGCGGCCGTCCGGCCCCCAGGACGGCTGCGTCACGGACTCCTGCCGGCCGCCTGCCACGACCACGTTCGGTGTTGCGGTGCCGGGTTGGACGGCTGCCAGCAGCAGACGAGAGGCGTCCCAGGGCATCTGATCGCGGTCCCACACCAGGTAGGCCAGTCGGCCCTGTGCAAGCCGCGGGCTGGCCAGGAACCCGGAGGAGCGGACGAGGACCTCGATGTGCCCCGTCCTGGAGACGGAGACGATCTCGTCGGCCGCGTCGTCACCACGGACGGCCAGCAGAAGCCCGTCCCAGGACAGCGCGAGGTCCCCGTACTGAACCCCGTCGTCGCCGGGTGCGACGCACACCGCGGTGCCGCCAGTAGGAAGGTGGAAGAGGGAGCCGCCGGAAACGAACCACACACCGTCCGGCGCCACCACGAAACTGCCGCCGCCGTAGGCGTGGAGCCGGCTACCGATTGGGAACTCCGGCGTCGTCACCGGCAGGGTCGACCCGGCGAACCTGCGCATGAGTCGCTGGCGGCCGTCGTTGTCGGGATCGGACTGCAGCCACCACAGCGCGCCCTGTGCGAACCGGAGTTCGTCATAGGACACCGCGGTCTGGGCCACCCACGCGGGCGCCAGCCCGGTGCGGTCGTCGGTCATGCGGTGCAGTCCTCCCGGCATCGCCACTGGCGTGCCCGCAGACTACCGGGCCGGCTCTGGCCGGGACGAACCCGCCGTCCACAGCGGAGGGGCCCATACCCGGCACGTGGCGGCACCGGCCCGGTAAAAGGGTCAGCCAGCCTCGGTCTTGGGCGCGTAGCGCAGCACCACCACGTCGCCGACCTGCTCCGACCCGAGCAGGCGCATCCGCTGACTGCTGCCACCGGGGTAGTCGGCAGGGTGGAGAAAGCGGGGTGCTGCGGCGTCGCCGACAAGCAGCGGCGCGATGGCGAGGTGGATTTCGTCTGCCAGGCCCTGGGAGAGGAACTGGGTGTGGATCTGCCCGCCTCCCTCGACCATGAGGCGCTCGACGCCCCGGGAGGCGAGGTCGTCGAGCAGTGCGCCGAAGTCGACGCTCTCGCCGGTGCTGACGATGTCGGTCAGGCCGTCGAGTTCCTCGCGGAGCTTGGGCGCGGCGGCGTCGGTGGTGTAGACGACCTTCTTGTCACCGAAGTGCCAGAACTTGAGGTCGCGGCTCAGGTCACCGCTGGCGGAGATGGTGACCTTAAGCGGATACTCCGGCTTCCCGCCAGCGATGCGGTCGGCGCGGCGCTTCTCGCTGTTCACGAGAAGCCTCGGGTTGTCGCTGCGCAGGGTGTTGCCGCCGATGAGGATGGCGTCGGACTCCGCCCGGACCTGGTCGACACGGTCGAAGTCGGCCTCGTTCGAGAGTAGGAGGCGCTGCGGCGAGGTGTCATCGATGTGGCCGTCGACGGAGGTGGCGACGCTGAGCAGGACGAAGGGGCGGGTGGCCATTGCGTGTGGTCCGTTCTCTCGGTGGTACGGGCTGTGGTGATCACACTTCATGGAGGAGAAGGCTGTCGAGGGCGTGCCGGAACTGCTTCACCTCGGGGACTCGCCTGCATCGTTGCAGCAGTGCATCGAGCGCGGCCAGCTCGGTGATGATCCGGGCGGAGCCGGTGGTGGAGCCGATGGCCAGCGCCGCCAGGCCGGTTGCCGCGGCCTGCTCAGGGCCGTTGACGGTGACCTGGGAGATGGCCGAGCGGGCGAGGTAGACGCCGCGGTCGCGGCGGAAGTTGGGCGGCAGCGCCCGGATCGCCTGGTCGAAGCCAGCCACCGCCTCGTGATGGCGGCCGAGCAGCGAGAGCGAGCGAGCACGCTGGGCCTCCACGTACGCGGTGTCGAGCCACCGGCCGCGGCCGACCGGAGCCTCGGATGGGTCGGCGAGCATCGCGAGCGCGCGGTCGTAGGTGTGCTGGGCACTCCGCTCGTCACCGAGAAGCGCGTGGCCGTGGGCGCCGTAGACGGCGCCCATCGCGCTCAGCCGGCTTCCGGGGCGGGCTAGGCGCTGGGCGTAGTCTGCGAGGTCGATGGTGTCGGTGGACTCGCGCATATCGCCGGCGAGTTGGGCCTTCCTGGCGGTGATGTAGGCGCTCAGGTCGTGGTCGCCGCAGGCGCCCGCCCAGTCGCTCGCGCGGTCGGCCCAGTACTGGGCGGCCTGGTGGTCGCCGCCGTCCTGGTGTAGCCAGCTGCAGAACTCCGCGTACTCGGCGAGGACTTGCAGCAGGGCACGGCGGTCCTGGCCGGAGGCATCCCGGCGGAGGTCCTGGATCAGCCGGATGTGCTCCTGGGCCGTGGCCACGACCTCGCGCGGCCCGAGGACGTTGTCGCACTCAACGAGGGACCGGCGCAGTGCCCGCAGGTCCTCGACCGGGTGAAGGCCGCCGGTGAGAACGGCTGGTAGAGCCTGTACCACGGGCACCACGAGTCCGGACGGGCGCGAGAGCCCGGAGGATGCCGATGCACCCTGCGTCAACGCCTGGCGCGGCAGGGTGACGAAGACGATCCTGCCGTCTGTCGACCGGCAGCCGACCCGCACGCCGCCGTCCATGAGCGCCATCGTGGCAGCCCCGCGCCCCGCAGCCGAGTCGGCTGTCCAGCCGGTCCCCTCTCGATCTCGGGCGTCCGTCGTGGGTTCACCGCCTCGCCCAGGGGCCGGGGAGGCAGCCAAGGCAGCGGCAAGGTCTTCCTGGCCGATGCCCAGCAAGTCGGCCAGCTTGCCCATCTGCCACGGCCGGGGCGAGTACTCTCCCCGCTCCCACCGGCTGGCCGTCGAGCGCTCGACGTTCATGGCTGCGGCCAGCGACTCCTGGGTGAAGCCGGCCTTCCGCCGAAGCTCGATGAACCGCTCGCGCCGCACCCCCACCATCCGCCCCCTTGACGCGCGGAACTCGTCCTGACCGCGAAGTTTCCTGCTCAGCAGCCGGTTTGCCGCACAGATGCCTCATCAACGCCTCAATTCTGCTCTGTTCGGATGCACTGCGCAGCGATTCCCTGGTGATTGCCGGAAGGCCCGGTGAGCACCAAGGAAGAAAGGCCAACCGCATGGACGACTCCGTGACGGCCGACGACGAGGGCGTGCTGGTCGCCGTCCGCAGCATCCGGGCGGCGCGTTCGCGGGCCGACGTGCCGTCCGACAACACCGGCGGCCGGTCCGACCAGAACGACACCTGAGAGACCGCCCACGATGCCTGAGACCGCCTCATGGGCGGCGCGCCTGGGTGGGGACCAGTTCCTCACCCAGGCGCTGCACCGCTCCTATGCTGTGTTCCCCGCAGAGGACGCCGACACCGCTACCCTCCTGTCCTGGGACGATCTGAACTCGATCCTCGCCACCCACCGCCTCGACCCGCCGCGGCTACGGCTGTCGAAGGACGGGCAGGCTGTCCCGGTGGGCTGGTACTCGACCCCGAGCACCAACCGGCGCGGGGTGGCCTGGAACCGGCTGCACCCCGCCCAACTCCACGCCCAGCTCGCCGAAGGCGCCTCCCTCGTCGTGGACGCGATCGACGAGATCCACCCGCCGATCCGTGCCGCCGCCGACGCGCTGGAGCGCTTCATCGGCACGCCGGTGCAGACCAACGCGTACGCCTCGTGGACAGAGCAGGAGGGCTTCGGCCGGCATTGGGACGACCACGCGGTGGTCGTGGTCCAGCAGTACGGGGCGAAGCGCTGGCGGCTGTGGGAACCGACCCGGCAGGCCCCGACCTTCCGCGACGTGGAATCCCCGGAGGAACCCGAGGGCGAACCGGTTGCGGACTTCGTCCTCCACTCGGGCGACATCCTGTACCTGCCGCGCGGCTGGTGGCACAGCGTCACTGCTGATCAGGGCAGTGAGTCGCTGCACCTCACCTTCGGACTCGTCGCCCAGACCGGCGCCACGCTCCTGGGCTGGCTGGTGGATGAGCTGCACGAGAGCGCGGCCGTACGGACGGACGTCCCACTCCACGCCTCGGCGACCGAGAAGGCCGCCTACCTGGCCGATCTGCGGACCGCGGTGCTCACTGCACTGTCGAACCCCGACCTGATCGACCGCTGGGCCTGGTCCACCGGTACCACCCACTTCGGCCGCCCGGCCCCGTCTCTGCCCTTCGTGAACGCGGTTCCCCCGGACAGGGAGGTCACGGTCCAGATCACCGCCGCGCGCGCCGAACTCACCAGCAGCCCGGGTACCGGGACCGTCACGCTGTCCGCCGCCGGCACCGCGTGGGACTTCGCAGAACGTGCCGTCCCCGCACTGCAGATCCTCCTGACCGGGGATACCGCCAGCATCGGGGATCTCGCCGACGCCGCAGGGCTGGAGGCCAAGGAGGTGGCCGACGTCTTGACCGCCCTCATCCGGGGTCAGGCCCTCGCCGTCGTCGAGGCAAGCCGATGAGCCCGGATCTCGGCCTGGGGACCTACCGGGTGCGCGCCGTCGGCGAAGCGGCGCGCACCGCCCTCACGGCCGGGGCGAAGTGGATCGACACCGCCCCCAACTACGGCCACGGCCGGGCACACCACGACCTCGCCCCGGTGCTCGCCGAGCACCCGACCGCCAAGGTAACGACGAAGACCGGCTTCTATCCGGACGGCCGCCACAGCATCGCCCCCGTGGACGTCCGCGCTCAGACCGAGGAGTCGCTCGCGGCCCTCGGCCGTGCCGACATCGTCTTCGTCCACAACCCCGAACGATCTGACCACGACCGGCAGCAGCTGCATCACAGCCTCCGCGCCGCGTTCGCCGTGCTGGAGGAGTTTGCGCAGGCCGGCCGCATCGGGGGGTACGGCGTGGCCACCTGGGCCGGCTTCACCAACCAGGCGTTCACCGTCGCCGAACTGATCGCGCTGGCCGGTGAAGCGGGCGGGTCGCCGAACCACCACCTCGCTGGCATCCAGCTGCCGGTCAGCCTCGTCATGGCCGAGCCCATCGCCCAGGCCCTCGACGGAGCCGGGCCACTCGTCCACGCACGCGACGCCGGGATCGTGACGTTCGCTTCCGCGCCCCTGCACGGAGGCGAACTGCCGGGCCTGATGACCCCCGAACTAGTGAACCTCATCCAGCCCGGATCGACCCCGCACACCGCCGCATTCCAGCTCATCGGCGCCTGCCCCGCGCTGGACGTCGTCCTCACCTCGACCAGCGCCCTCCAGCACTGGGAGGATTCCCGGGACGCTCTCGCCCAGCCGATCCCCGACGCACGACTCAGGACGGTGCTCGATGCCCTTTCAGCCGGATGACGACACCCGGCACGACCTGACGGCAGCGCACCAGAAGGCCGCCGGATTCCTCAACCTGGTGTGCACCGGACCGCCGGTGTTCGGCACCTCCGGAACCACTATCGGCCGCCGGGCCGAGAACGTCTGGCTCCGGGTCTCCAGAAGCAGCCGCCTCCGGGCGCCCCGGCCGACCGGGCAGGGCGCCCTCGGCGCAGAACAGCTCGTCCCCGCCTCCGTGCCGCGCCCCCGGCTCCACGACACCGTTGACTGGACGGAGGCCGGCTGGTTCTACCAGGCCGATGTCTTCGACCTGGTAGGTTCCGCGGTCTCCTCGACCCCGGACCTCCGCGATGACCCCGGCTTGGACGATGGCTGGTGGACCGGGCTGCGGAACGCGCTGGCCGCCATTGCGGAAGCACCGGGCACGAAGATCACGCTGCGCCAGGCGTGGGTCGAAGAGGTCTTCCCGAAGTACCTCGGCATCCCGGCCCCGGCCGACGTCGAGCGGACCACCGGGCACGGTGATCTCCAGTGGGCCAACCTGACCGCCCGGCCGCTCAGGATCCTCGACTGGGAGCGCTGGGGCCTGGTGCCGGTTGGTTACGACCCTGCGGTCCTGTGGGTCAGCAGCCTCCTCGTGCCCACGGTTGCGGACCGCATCCGCACGGAGTTCGCCGACATCCTCGACACTCCGGCCGGACGCGTCGGTCAGCTCATCGCTATCGCGGAGATGCTCCAGGCCGTTGACCGCGGGTACTACCCGGAACTCGCCCCTCTCCTCACTGACCTGGCACGTGAACTGACCGGTGTCATCCCACCGCAGGGCACCGACGCCGGCCTCGTCCGGTAGACGGTGGACCTCCGGCAGGAGCCCGTCGATCACGTCCTGGACCAGGTGGAGCAGCGCCTCGGCACGAGGCTGGACCGGCGCAGCGTCGCGCGCAAGCGCCGGACGGTCGGAGCCGGCACCGACCGCGGCAGCTGGACCCGGGTCGAACGCCGCCCCTGGGCGCGGGCTCGGGAACAGGGCTGGGGCGGATTCGAAGCCGCAGCGGTGTTGGCCGGCGTGGCGATGCCACGCTGGTACGGGTCGGCGACGTGGCAGGACCCGGACGACGGGGCGATCTGGCACGTGGACGAGACCTCGCTGCTGCCGGAGTTCGCGGTGGGGGCCGCGGTGGTGACCGTGGACCCGGAACTACCGGATGAGTGGTGGTGCTCGCTGAACGCCTCGTTGGCAGCACTGGCCGTTCAGCACACAGCCCGGGTGGCGGCCCCGGACACCGAACGAGTCACGCAGCAGCTGGTCGACGACACAATCAAGGCCGCCTTCCCCGGAGCGCACGAAACTCGGGTGGACCAGTGGTGTCCTGCTCACGCCGACCTGAACTGGGCGAACGTCACCGGCCCTGGTGATTTCTGCATGTTCGACTGGGAGGACTGGGGAATGGCCCCACGAGGACTCGACTCGGCGTCGCTGTACGCTGCGTCCCTCGCCGTACCGGCACTCGCGGAAAGAGTCAGGCGGGAGCGCCGGGCAGACCTTGAGAGCCGGGACGGGACGCTGATGCAGCTGTTCGTGCTGGCGAAGATCGTCGGACCTCACGCCCGTCCGAACGACCCGCGAGTGGAGCCCGCGCAGCGCGAGGCCGCGCGACTGATCCGGACTCTTCAAGCGAGCTGAACGTTAGCCGTACTGCTACTGCACCATCGTCACCGAACTGGGAAGGAGCAGGCATGGACCCCACCACGCGTCCTCCGGGTGGTCACGACGCCGAGGCCATCGCGAGCGCGAAGGAGCGAGGCTGGCGGGATCTGGCGCCCATCGACGACGCGTACCAGGCCGGCGAGATCACGGCGTTCGAGTGGCACTCCGCCGTCCTGGACGTCATCGAACCGGCCTACCTCAACGGCGACAACCCGCGGGCCCAGTCCGGCCACAGCGGCGACGAGACCCGCTGGCGAGAAGCCCGCAGCCTGCTCGTCGACCTGCTCCCGCCCCACGGCGGGACGTTCCTCGACATCGGATGCGCCAACGGCCACCTGATGGAGAGCCTGACCGACTGGGCGGCTGAAACAGGGATCACCATCGAGCCCTACGGAGTGGAGATCTCCACAGCCCTCGCCGACATCGCTCGAACCCGCTGCCCGAAGTGGGCGCATCGGATCTGGACCGCCAACGCGATGGGCTGGAAGCCTCCACATCGCTTCGACGCCGTCCGCACCGGCCTGGACTACGTGCCGACTGACCTGCGTGGAGCGTACGTAGCCCATCTGCTGGACCATGTCGTCGCCCCTGGCGGCCGGCTGATCATCGGTGTCTACAACGAGGAACGAGACCAGACCACAACACAGGACCTGCTGCGGTCCTGCGGCTACACCCCGGCCGGTACCATCACAAGAGAGCACCGGCACCCCGAGATCCAGTACAAGGGTCTATGGCTGGCCAGCGCTTGAGTATGCGTCTTCGCCGCCGGCACCGGGGCGTGCGGTTCCCCGGTGCTCTGACGGGCAGCGCGCTTCCTCAGCAGGCCGAAACTGTCGGCGAAGCGCCAGCCATCGCAAGTAGGGCCGGCACTGAGGCCAGCCCCATATCGGAGTCGAACTCGCCGTCAGCGAGCCCCAGCAGGAACGCCCGCCACTCCTTGGCGTCGTATCGCAGGATGGTGCCCTCTGGATTGGCCGAGTGCCGAAGGGCCACGGCGCCCTCCGGGAGGTACGCCAGTTCCAGGCGGTCGGCGGGATTGCCGCCGGGGGCCGCCAGCCATACTGCGGTGCTGAGGTCGAGGGCGTAGAGGGCTGCCTTGGCGGTGCCTGCGGGGTGGCTCATACCTCGACCAGCTCGCCGGCGAGGAGGGCCGTGGCGAAGTTCTGCATCGACCGGTTGCTGGTCCTGATCGGTTTGATCTGGAGGTTCTTCGAGTCGCGGATGGCGACAGCCGGGAGCGTAGGGACGGGTGCAAGCTCCACGCACTGGCCGTTGTTCGCGGTGTACGTGCTCTTGTGCCAGTCGGCTCCGGTGAGAGGGGCTGCGTACAGCTCCATTGTGTTGATCATTCTGATGCCAGTTTTCTCTCGGTCTGCTCGATCAGTTCGAGGCTCAAGTCGACGCTGAGGGCTGCGTCGGCGAGATAGGTGGATAGGCGATGGAGACGCCGCAGACCCAGTGCATCGTCGATGAAGACGCTACCAGTCACGGCCTCCACGAACGCGGCTTCCGGGGCCTTCTGCCCTTCGTTCGTGAAGGTGTTGAACGCCCCGGTCAACGTGCCCTCTTCGCCCTTGGCGAAGGGGATCACGCGGAGATCAACGTGGGGTTGCGCCATCGCCGCGCGGAGATGGCGCAGCTGCGCGGCTTGGACGGCGGGGCCGCCCACGTGGAATTCGAGGGCGGCCTGGGTGATCACGCCGGAGAACCGCAGCGGCTCGGCCTCGTGCTGGATCCGGCGCTGGCGACGCATCTTGACCTCGACGAGGCTGTCGATCTGGTCGGGGCCCAGGGCGGCGAAGCCAACACCGGTGACCGCACGGGCGTAGTCCTCGGTTTGCAGCAGGGAGGGGATGTAGACGATTTGGTAGTCGAAGATGGCAGCCGCCTCGTGCTCATGGCGGATGAACTCGACGTATCGCGAGCTGAGGACATCGGCGTAGGAGTCCCACCACATGCTGGTCCGTTTCCGGCCGCGTTTGAACAGCGCCTCCAGGTGGCCGCGTTCGGTGTCGGGAACCTGGAACAGCTCCATCAGGGCGTCGAAGTCGTCGGGGGTGGCACTGCGCTGTCCGGTCTCGATCCGGGTGACCTTGGAGACGCTGCACCCGAGGACAACCGCGACGTCTGCGGCTGTGTGGTCGCGGTCTTCGCGCCGGCGCCGGATGTCGGCCCCGAACTGCCGACGTGCGGTGGCCGGGCTGCTGGGGATCGTCGCTGTCATCTGCTCCCCTTCGAAGTCGACGCTCATCTGTCCCGTCAGAGTAGGGCACCCCCACCCAGTCGCGGACAGTCTAGGTGGACATTGCCAGGCACATGACTCGGGTCAGGACTGGCAATTTGCCAGTCACATGCTTGACGAGATGTCACTGAGCGCGAGACGCTAGCGATGTGACGCGGTGCAGTCCGAGAACTCCGGATCGCAATCGCTGTCTGCTTGCGGCGGAGAGCTCACGCCCGAACGCCGACCTCCAACCTTGGCACGAATGAACTGGGTTGTGAGCGACTCACGGCTGTCCTGAGTGTCCGGTACGTGTCCTCGGACCGCAGGCAGTCGCCGAGGTGTGCCTCACTTTGCTCCGCGACACGGACCTGCCGGTGATCGTTAATTGCCGACGACCGCAGCCCCGGGAGGGTTGATGTTCGTCTCTGAGGCCGAGCCCACCAGGCGGTACCACACGGTCCTGTCGGGCATCCAACCCTGCGACATCAGCGTCATGCGCACCATCGCCCGCCTCCACCTTCGACTCTGGGGCCGCGGAGACTTGGAGGAACTGGTTGTCTTGGGCGTGAGCGAGCTCCTCGCCAACGTCCTTCAGCACGCCGACTCGGACAGCTGTGAACTGCTCATGCTCGAGACCGAGCTCGGAGTCGTCGTCGAGGTCACTGATGACTGCGAGGCTCTCCCCGTGATCAACGGGCCGTCCGAGGACGGGACCAGTGGACGCGGGCTCTCCATGCTTTCGGCGCTGGCCGAGAGCCTCGAGTTCTGCCCTCTGCGCACAGGAAAGCGCATCCGCCTCACGCTGCTGAGGTAGGGGCGCTCGCACCACCTCACCTCACGGGCGTCCAGCACTCTTGCCCTGGCCGCCCGCACACCCCGATACACCGAGGGCGCTTCCCGCCGGCGCCCGATTGCTGGAACTGAGGAGGTACTCATGGCCCAGACTGCTGATCCACCACGCGAAAACAGGATCAGCTCGGCAGCCGCCACAGGCCGGATCGCCTGGTGCGCCTTCAACGACACCACCACCCACTCGCTGAGGGAGCTGGGAGCAGCATTCCAGCAACTGGACGGCGCGGCCGGGATGGGCTCGATGACCGGGCTGCTACTGCGGACCTGCCACCGCGTCGAGTGGTACGAGGCCGAACCCGCGGCAGCTGCCGCCGCGGTGCTCCCGACCCCGCTCAGCCGGAGGCTCACCGGCCACGAGGCCGCTGCCTCCCGACTGGCCCGGATCGCCGCCGGCACGATGTCCCTGGTCCTCGGGGAGCAGTTCGTCTTCCAGCAGGTCCACGCGGCCTTCGAGCGGCTGCCCGTCAGCCACTTGCTCCGCCCGGTGGGCGCGGAGATACTCCTGCTCGCGACCCAGGCGCGGCGCCGGTTCGGCCTTCGGGCCCGGCTCGACTACCGCGACCTCGCCCGCACCCTCCTGGACGCGCCAGCCACGCACCCACGAAACCTGGTGGTCGTCGGGGGCGGCATGCTGGCGCAGGCCGTCGCGCGGGAACTTGGCGATGAGCGCCACGTCTTCCTCCTGACCCGCAGCCCCAAGAAGCTCCGCAGGCTCCTGAGGCCCGGGAACACCCGGCCGACCGTTCTGCGTATCACGGACCTGCCCGACACCGTACGGGACAGCGGCTTCGACCTGGTCCTCGCGACCTCCGGACTCACACCCGACTACCTCGACCATGTCGCCAGCCTTGCGGACGCCCCTGCCCGCTCGCTGGTCGTCGACCTATGCGCGACGCCCGTGCTGAACGGCCGCTCGAAATACCAGCACTTGCACCACCCGGCCGTCATCACCCTCATCGAGGAGGCCAACCGGCCGGCCGTCGAGGCCGCTCGCGCCGCCTCCTCCTGGATCGAGAACCACTATGGAGGCCACAGTTGACCACGATCGTCGACACGCTGGTGATCGGGGCGGGGCCGGCCGGGCTGGTCGCCGCCGACCGGCTCGCGGAAAGCGGAGCCCGGGTGCTGCTGGTCGATGCCGGCCGCCCGCACCGGCGCCGTACCTGCCCGGTGGACCTCATGCGCTCCTGCAACGGCTGCAAGGGCATCTGCAACGTGATCTCCGGTTTCGGCGGCTCCATCCACTACGGCGACGGGGTGAAGCTCTCCCAGTTCCCCAGCGGCCGGCGGCTGGCCGAACTCCTCGGCGCCGAACGGGCCGAAGCCGTCGCAGACCGGGCGATGCGGCGACTGTGCGGGGAGAGTCGGCCGGTGTTCCGCGGCGCCCTCCCCGCCCCTGGGCCGTTCAAGGTCAAGGACTACCCGGTGGCCTCGCTCAGCGCGTCGCAGGTCCGCTCGCTGATCGACCGGCTCCACCGCCGTATCACAACGGCGCCGGGCACCGAGTTACGGATGCAGACACAGGTCGCCTCCCTCAAGCCGCTCGGGCACGCGTGGCACGCCGAGGTCGCCGGGCTGGCCGGTCCCGGCGAGACCGTGCAGGCGAGTTCGGTGGTCGTCGCGGTCGGCCGGCGCGGCCAGCGCTGGTGGCGGCAGACCCTTCGGGGCCTCGGACTCTCGTACTCCGAGCCCGTTCCGTCCGTGGGCGTCCGCTTCGAGGCCCCGACCGCGCTCCTGCGGCGCGGGGCCGACATCCACGAGGACTTCAAGACCACCATCGTCACCAACGGCGTGAAGATCAAGACGTTCTGCTACTGCGCGGGCCCCGGCGGCGGCCGGATCAAGTTCACGGACTACGGCGACCACACCCTCCTCGACGGCCACGTCATCCCCGAAGCGCACACGGGTGGCACCGCGAACTTCGCCCTCCTCGCGCAGCTCCGCGCTCCTGACAGCAGCCCTCGAACCTCGGGCTGGGTCGAGGAGAACCTCCTCGTGCCCTACCGGGCGCTCAGGACCGACCGGCCGGGCAAGCCCGTCCTCCAGTGGTACCCCGACTTCCGCAGCCGCTCCCTCACCTGCACCGGTCTTGACCGCTTCGCCGAGCTCAGCGGCTTCCACCCCTCGCTGCGCGACTACCAGGTGGCCGATCTCGCGGGCATCCTGCCCCGCGACGTCCACAGCGCCCTGTGCAGCGCCTTCGAAGACCTGATGGCCTACTTCACCGGCACCGCCATGAGCGACCCCACCGCCGCCGAAGTCGCCGTGATCGGGCTCGAACTGGAAAACCTGTGGGACGAGTTGACGCTCACCGACTGCCTGGAGACCACGGCTCCCGGTCTGTACGCGGCCGGTGACTGCACTGGACTGGCCCAGGGCATCCTGCAGGCCGCGGTCGGCGGCCTCGTCGTGGCCGAGGCCATCACCGCCGGCCCCGGCCGCACCACCGGGCAGGCGGCATGAGCAGCACCCAAGCCATTGCGGAGGCAGGCCGCGCGGCCGTCGAGACCTTTGGTGCCAACCTCTTGTGCTCGTTCGTCGGGGGCTCGTACGCGCGCGGCACCAACAAGCCGACCAGCGACATCGACCTGTTCGTCATCACCGCCCGCAGTGACCACGACCGCGAGCGGCAGTTCGCCGAGCGCCTGCGCACCGTGCACCGCATCGCCGGCCTCGACTTCGACCACTGCGGCGAAGTCCTCACCCTCGACACCCTGAATACTCTGCTGGACTTCACCGAAACCTGCATTGAGGCCGTGCCTGCGGTTCAGCGATCCGCCTGCTACCTCGCCGACTGCCCGCTGTCGGTGTTCCGCAAGGGTGACGTCGTCTTCAAGTTCCTCAGCGACCCGAAGACCGCCGTCCACGACCCCGCCGGCCTGCTTCCGGCGCTCGAAGCCCGGGCGGCGGCTTACTTCTCCGCCTGGCCGATGCCCCGAATCCAGCAGCACAAGGGCCGGCTGCGCCTGCCTCCCGGCAGTCCGCAGCAGCAGCTCGCCGACCGGTGGGAGTCCCTAGCCGGCACCGACGCCTGGGCCGACACCCCTGTGGGAATCGGCCTGGAGCGCTGGTTCGGGACCGAGCTGTCGGCCCGCGCCGAAGTCCTGCACCCGGGTAGCCCTGTCGCCCAGCCACCCCCGGACGGCACCGCCTGCCCGCTGCCCTCCGCCGCCCACGTCCTCGCCGCACCACTGACCGCCCAGTGCCTCGCCTTCCTCCACTCTGAACCGGAAGGACACCGATGACCACCGTCCCGCTCGGTATGCCCACCACGCGCCTGCCGATCTACCGCCAGACCCGCGAACGATTCGTCTTCCTCTACCCCACCACCGCCTGCGGCCTGCGCTGCAAGACCTGCTATGTGGGCAACGAGCGCCTCAACGCCGCCAACACGATGAGCGTCGAGCAGGCCGTCAAGGTCATGGACTACTTCCGGATCACCGGAGGCCACGACAAGCTCTATCTCCTCGGCGGCGAGCCCACCCTGCACCCCGAACTGCCCGCCATCGTCGCCGCCGGCCGCGAGCGCGGCTACCAGGTCACCATCAGCAGCAACGGCGACTTCGACGACGCCCTGTTCGACAAGATCCCCCCGACCACCCTGAACAGCTTCAACTTCTCCCTGGAGTCCGCCGACCCGCTCATCCACCGCAAGATCCGCGGCAACCCCACCAACTACGACAAGGTCGTCCACCACATCGCCCGGGCACGCGAACTCGGCTACCAGGTCCGCGTGATGTGCACCGTCTCGCAGACCAACCGCGAAGACGTCCTCGACCTCATCCCCTTCCTCGCAGAACTCGGCGCCCACACCCTCAGCTTCCACAACCTCGGCAAAACCGGCAACGGAGGCCGCTTCCTCCAACCGCTCAGCCCCACCGAGTGGATGGACTTCTGCGCCGAGATCGAAGCCTTCCCGCCCGAGCCGCGCCTGGCGGTCTACTACCCGCCGACCTTCGTCAAGGCCGACACCCAGCAGACCTGGTTCGACCGCGGATACCCGGGCTGCCCCGCCCGCACTCTCGACCGCCCGCACGTCTACCCTGACGGCACCGTCTTCGCCTGCCCTGTCTTCATGGACGACGGCCGGCACTACGCCACCTTCGACGGCGACCGGCTCGTCCTGAACCCCGACCCGAACAACGAACTCAACGCCTACCTCACCGCCGACCCGGTGTGCACCGGATGCCCCAAGACGGACACCTGTGGCGGCGGCTGCCCCGCGTACTCCCAGATCCCCGCCTACAAGGACCACGGCTTCTACTCCTGCGACCGCGACACCACCCCGCTGTGCATCCTGTGGACCGTCTCGGCCTGGGGCGCCCGCGAAGCCGACTCGCTGCACGCCCTGCGCTGACAAGGGAGATCGCCACCGTGACCGACACCCTGGTGCACGCCGCCGCACACGCCACCGCGGCCAAGGAACCGTTCCTGTTCCTCTACATCACCGAGAAGTGCCAACTGCGCTGCCAGCACTGCTACATGGGCTCCCGGCTCGATGCCGAGCGGCGCATGACCCCCGCCATGGTCGAGGACATCCTCTCCAGCCTCCGCGTCGCCTACGGCCAGTACAAGGTCTACCTGCTCGGCGGCGAGCCGACCACCCACCCCCAGTTCGGCGACATCCTCGACATCTGCAAGGACCAGGGCTACAAGGCCGTCCTGACCTCCAACGGCCTCATCGCCCCGAAGACCTGGCCCCTGCTGAAGGGCCGCCTCGACTCCTTCTCCTTCTCCATGGACGGCGCCCGCCAGGAGACCCACGAGCAGATGCGGGGCGAGAAGACCTGGCGCCCCCTGCTCGCGAGCATGAAGCGCGCCGTCGCCGACGCCTTCCAGACCCGCGCCATCTTCACCGTCACCACCGCGAACCGGGACGACGTGTTCGACGCCATCGACCTCGCCGACTCCATCGGCCTGGAGATGCTCTCCTTCCACTACTTCACCCCCACCGGGCTCGGCCTGGACAAGCCCCACTTCCAGATCCCGCCGGCCGAGTGGGTGCAGCTGTGCGGCCAGATCCGTAAAGCCGCCGCCGGCCGCCGCGTGCGCGTCTTCTACCCGCCCGCGTTCGCCACCGCCGACCAGCTTCCCGCCCTGCGGGCCGCCGGCTACGGCGGCTGCACCGCTCGCAACCTCGAACGCCTCGCGATCTTCCCTGACGGCAGGGTGTACATCTGCTCGGCGTTCTTCGACACCGACCTCCACTACGGCGAGTTCCGCGACGGGGCGATCCACCCCCGCCTCCAGGACGGGATCAGCGAACTCACCCTCGTGAACACCATCTCCGCGAACTGCCGCACCTGCTCACACAGCTCCACCTGCGGAGGAGGCTGCGCGGCGTACGACCACCTGCAGAAGACCCTGACCAGCAGCGACTGCGACCGCACCACCATCCCGGTCTGCCCGCTGTGGTCGATGCCCGCAGAGCCGGAGGGAACCGAGCACCGTCTCGTCGACCTGCGCTGAACAACCAGAAGACGAGCAAGGCCCGCACGCCCACCAGGAGCGTGCGGGCCCTCGGGCATCACGCCAGCTCGGCCAGCGCCTTGTCCAGGCGCGCCATGGTGCGCTCGCGGCCAAGGACCTCCAGCGACTCGAACAGCGGCAGTCCCACCGTCCGCCCGGTTACAGCGACCCGGACCGGCGCCTGGGCCTTGCCCAGCTTCAACCCGAACACCGCGGCCGTCTCCTCCAGAACGGCCTTGAGCGAGGCGGCGTCCCAGCCCGCCCCGGCCAGGCTCTGCCGCGCCTGGCGCAGCAGAGCCGCCGCCCCGTCCTTCATGGCCTTCGCCCACGACGCCTCGTCGCGCACCGGCTCCTCCAGGAACAGGAAGTCGACGTAGGCGGTGATCTCCGACAGCACCGAGATCCGCGTCTGGGCTAGACCGGCCACGGCGGCGAACCGCGCCGGGTCGAACGCTTCCGCACTCCACGGGGCCCGGGGCGCGGACACCCACGGGGCGCACGCCGCCGCGAACTCCTCCACCGGCAGGGCCCGCAGATACTCCCCATTGAACGAGGCCAGCTTCTTCACGTCGAAGAACGCCGACGAGCCGTTCACGTCCTCCACTCGGAACAGCTGCTCCAGCTCGGCGTACGGACGGATCTCGACATCGTCCTTCGGTCCCCACCCCAGCAGCATCAGGTAGTTGACCATGGCCTGCGGCAGGTAGCCCTCGGCCAGGTAGTCCTCCAGCGCCACTTTGTCGCGCCGCTTGGACAGCTTCTGCCGCTTCTCGTTCACGATGACCGGCAGGTGTGCCCACACCGGGGGCTCGGCGCCCAGCGCGCGCCACAGCAGCTGCTGCTTCGGGGTGTTGGACAGGTGCTCCTCGCCGCGGATGACCTGCGTGATTCCCTCGTCGAGGTCGTCGACCACGTTGGCCAGCAGGAAGACCGGGCTGCCGTCGCCCCGGGCGATCACGAAGTCCTCGATCGCCGCGTTGGGGAACTCGGGGTTGCCGCGGATCAGGTCGGCCACCACCGTGACCCCCTCGTCCGGGGTACGGAACCGCAGGGCCCGCCCGGCCTCAAAGCCGAGGCCGCGCTCGCGGCAGAACCCGTCGTAGCCGAGTTGCTGGGAGCCGGTGCGTTCGGTCACCTGCTCGCGCGTGCAGTCGCAGTAGTACGCGAGGCCGGCCTCGTACAACTCGGCGGCGGCTTCGCGGTGACGGGTCACGTTCTCCGACTGGAAGTAGGGGCCTTCGAACGTCGGGTCCGCCTTCGAGATGCCGATGGACGCGAGCGCGCTAATGATCCCTTCGGTCCACTCCTCGCGGTTGCGGGCCGCGTCGGTGTCCTCGATCCGCAGGACGAACTTGCCGCCGCGCTGTCGTGCGGTCGCCCAGTTATAGAGCGCCGAGCGGGCGCCACCGACGTGGAACATGCCGGTAGGGCTCGGAGCGAAGCGGACGCGGACAGGCGCAGGGGCAGCAGTCATGCGAATACGGTAGCCGTGTCGGTCGGTCCGAGTTGCCGTTCACCTTGATCGGTGTTGACCTGATGGTGGGCGAGGGACGGTCCCTGGCTGTCCATAGGCATGTCGCGAGGCCACCCGATCGAAGGACAAGGCGAGGTGGATGTACGGAGAGCGACGGAGGAAGACGCGCTGTCGATAGCCCGCCTTCGCTCGGAGATGGTCAAGGCAGCCCCAACCGGCCGGTGGTTCGAGGAACTCACTGCCTACCTGGCGGATGGACTCGCTCGCGCCGTGGACATGGCGGGTTTCGTCGTCGTCGACGATCCCGCTGGTGACCTCGTCTCCGCCGCACTCGGGAGCATCTACCAGGCGCCACCCGGGCCGACGTACTCCGGCCGAACTGGGTACGTGCACATGGTCCTGACGAAACCGGGCTACCGCCACCAAGGACACGGTAGAGCCGTCACGGTCTGCCTGCTCGCGTGGTTCTGGGGTCAGGGCTGTGGCTTGGTCAACCTCACCGCCAGCGCGGACGGAGAGCGGTTGTACCAATCGCTCGGCTTCAAGGAGAACGCCCGCTCCATGAGGCTCTTCCGGGAGTGAGTAGCTTCGACGGCCGTCCCTCGCCGTGACATCGCTCAGGGTGATCGGCTGAATCTGGAGGGCGATTCTGCGTTGCTCGTGGAACCCGGGCGTTCTATCCTCTTCGGCAACGCGCTGACGGAGACAAGTAGTCGCAGGGCACGCGAGCCGAGAGAGCTGCCGGCAGCTGGGAAGGCAGCCTCGCGCCCTGGGGTGAATCCCCTCCCGAGTGCGGGGAGGAACGGCGGATTGCGGCCCAATGCCCCGCCGGTTCGCTCCCGTTATCGAGCTGTCGAGGCTGGCATCTCCGGGTGCCGGCGAAGGCGTGGTGGCACCGCGAGTTCCCTTCTCGCCCACGCTCCCAAGGGATCACGTCGGACTCCGACTGATCGATGGGACCCGAAATGCTGGACATCACTGTCATCCGCGAGCACCCCCAGCGCGTCGAACGCGCGCTGGCGAGGCGAGCCGTTCACGTCGACCTCGGTGACTTCCTCGCCCTGGACGAGAAGTACCGGCACGGTACGACCGAGGTCGAGACGCTACGCGCCGGGCGCAAGCAGATCTCTCGCGAGATCGCGCGGCTCGACCAGGCGGACCCGGCTGCCGCCGCCAAGCGCGCCGAGGCAACCGAACTCGGTACCCGTCTTGCCGCCCTGGAAGAGCAGCTCACCGCCCTGGCCGGTGAGCGCCAGGCATTCCTCGACCAACTGCCCAACCTGCCCGACGACGACGTGCCGGCCGGAGGCAAGGAACAGAACCAGGTCGTCCGTGAGCACGGCGTCCGGCCGGTCTTCGACTTCGAGCCGTACAACCATGTCGACCTGGCTCGCCGGCTCGGCCTGATCGACTACGAGCGCGGCGTCAAGCTCGGCGGCACCGGCAACTGGGTCTACCGCGGAAACGGCGCTCTGCTCGAATGGGCGCTGCTCAACTTCTTCATCGAGACCCACGTGCAGGACGGCTACGAGCTGATCCTGCCGCCCCACCTGCTGACCTACCAGGCCGGCTACACCGCCGGCCAGTTCCCCAAGTTCGCCGAGGACGTCTTCGCACTCGAAGAGGCCCAAGCCGGGCCACAGCGGTTCCTGCTGCCGACCTCGGAGACTGCCCTGGTCAACCTGCACCGAGAGGAGGTCCTGCCGGAGGCCGAACTGCCCCGCAAGTACGTCGCCTACTCGCCCTGCTACCGGCGCGAGGCCGGCAGCTACCGCGCCGCCGGCCGCGGCACCCTTCGCGGCCACCAGTTCAACAAGGTCGAGATGTTCCAGTTCGCACACCCTGACCAGTCCGACACCGCCCACCAGGAACTCCTGGCCAAGGCAGCCGACTTGGTCGAGGCGCTCGGCCTGCACCACCGCATCACCCGCCTCGCCGCCGAGGACACCAGCGCCTCGATGGCCAAGACCTTCGACGTCGAGGTCTGGCTGCCCAGCATCGACGGCTACGTCGAAGTGAGCTCGGTGTCCAACGCCCGGGACTACCAGGCCCGGCGCGGCAACATCCGCTACCGCCCGGCAGCGGGCAAGGCCGCCTACGTGCACACCCTCAACGGCTCCGGCCTGGCCACCAGCCGCCTGGTGCCCGCCCTGCTGGAACAGCACCAGCAGCCGGACGGCACCGTCACGGTACCGGCGGCGCTGCGGCGCTGGCTCGGCCGCGAGTCCTTGGCCCCGGCAACAGCCGGATAGCCGAACCGGACGCCGAAGCTCCACGTCCTGTTCTGCGACACCGGAGAGGATCCTGTCCGGGCCACCGTAGCCGTGGCCCGGATCGTGTGGCTGGCGCCGAGGTGGTGCTGCCAGACCTGACCGACACAGCTGCCTTGCTGGCGACCTTGCGTGTGTTGCTGCCGAACGGGACTGAACTGGAGAGCTGGCCGCATCCATGCAGGTCACCCACGACCCGGTCCCCGAGTTCGTGCCACACGGGTTGCTCGAACCGGTGCGGGCGTACCTGGACGGCAGGCTGCACAACGGCATGTCGTGACACGAGCCCAGGTTCGCCGCTACAGCTGCTGCCTCCTCACCGACGGAACAGCCCGGCTCTGATGCCTGCGAAGAAGTCGGTGATCTCGGGCTGCGCGAAGATCAGGAGGCGCCTGTCCTCGCTGAGGGGGCTGCAGAAGGCGGTGACGGCACGGGGCAGGAAGGCTACGCCGATGCTCTCGCTGCCCCCGAACTGCCATGTGGCCGAGTCGAGGTGAGTGGCCAGCCACTCGGCGGCGAGTTCGTTCTTGCCGGTCGCGGTGACGGGGTTCGAGTCGAGGCCGGGCGGCCTGCGGAACAGGTCGGCGATGACCGCGTCGGCGAACTGCTCGAACGCCGCGTCGGAGAGAACCAGGGGCTGCTGGTCAGGGTTGAGGGAATCGCGTACGGCAGTGATCCCGCGTGGCAGGAGGGCGACCTCGGCGCAGTTCGTACCGCCGGTGCTGGCTGAACGCCACTGGGCCCGGGCAAGGTGCTGGGCCAGCCAGACGGGGTCGGCGTCAGTGCGCGGGACGGTGGGGACGGGCGCGCCGCTGTGCAGGGTCATGCATATTCCTCAGCGAGTTGTTCCAGGAAGGTGAGGGAGTCTTCGGGCGAGAGGGCTTCGTCCATCATGTGCTCGCTGACGGACTTGTACTCGGTGACGACATCGGCCTCGTGGATGTGGAGAGCTGACCGTCTGCCTTCGATGGTGACGCTCGTGCGGCCCGTAGGGAACTCCATCAGCATGAACGGGCCGTCTATCCCTGCGTGCGCGCCGGCGGCGAAGGGGAGCACGAGGATTTTGATGCCGGGGACGGTCCTCGCCAGTTCTGCGAGGTGCCTGGCCTGCTGGCGCGCTCCGGGACGTCCGCCGATCTCCTGCCGGAGCTGGCCCTCGGTAAGGACGGAGGTGATCGTCGGCGGTGGCTGACGGGAGAGGACGCGTTCGCGAAGTTCGGCGCGCATGGTGACGAACCGGTCGATGTCGGCAGGGGTGCTCCAGCCGCGACCGGCCTCGATGATCTCTCGTTCGATGAGGGGGTGCTGGAGGAGGCCGTGCGGGGCGGTCGGGGACCAGAGGAAGGCCGACCTGGCGAGTTCGATGTCGGTGTAGTAGCTGCCGAACGGGTCGTCCGCGTCGCCCGGGAAGCGTTCGTGCCAGTCGTCGCTGTTCGCGCTGACCACCAGTTCCCGCCAGAATTCCTGAGCGGCCGGCTCGGTGACTCCGAGGACGCCGAGGAAGTGGGGGAGCTGCTGGAGAGTGATCTTCTGGTGGCCGGACTCGATCTTGTGGGCGGTGCTTGCCGACCCGTACCCGAGTTGCTTGGCCGATGCCTCCAGCGACCACCCGAGTTCAACGCGACGGTGGCGCACCTCGGCGCCCAGCCTCCGGCGTCGGGGGTTGGGTTCTCCAGGCATCGGCACCTCCCAAGTCAGATCGATCGTAGTGGCTCAACCGAGCAGAGCCCATACAACTTGGCTTGCAGGAAAATTTTTCCTATCGCGAACCCTTGCCAGCGCCCTGACGGCAAGTCATCATCTTGCGTGCGGTCAGTGTCCGGTACGGCACGGACTGCAATGGTCGGTAGTGCGCCTCTTCTTCGGCATGCCCTCGCCCTGGCTGCCGGGTCTCGGCAACTTGCCTGAACCGCAGGTCGGTTGACCACGATGGCTCCAACGCCAGGTATTGCTCCTCCCTCTACGCCGAGGCGCACCTCCGGATCGCGATTCTCGTGATCTTGCCGCGTTCCCCCGCCCCAGCGGCTACGGCACGGTCCTGCCGCGGTGCGGGGACTTGATCACGGAATCGGCTGGGCGCCCTCGCGGCGCGGACATCTACAGCAGGGAGAGCACCATGCACTTCCCGTACGAGGCAGCGGAACTCTCGCCGACCCTGGCGAAGCGGTGGGAGCGGTACGTCAGCCGGCGCGACCGGCCCCGCGACCTGGAAGAGGGCCTGTGGCGGCGCACCCAGGACCCCCGCAACGCTGCGGAATCGGGCTGGACCGGCCCCGACGACGGCCGCCGCCGCATCCTGCACTACCGGTACCGCTACGACACCAAGCGGGCCGGTGGCGGGACGGTGCTCACCGTCCCCGAGCTGTACGTCTTCCACAGCGCCTCCTACCCGGAGGCCGAGCTGGCCCACCATGTCGACCGGGTCCGCAAGGCACTCGCGGACGGCGGCTGGCAGCAGGAGCGGGCGGGGCTGTGGCGGCGCGGGGACTTGGAGTGCACGGTGGTGCCGCACCGGGTTCACCCGCAGGACGAGCTGGCCGGGCGCACGCTCCCGGCCGGGTACGAGAGCCTGGACGTGACGATCACGTCCGCGGGGCACATGCCCGCGCTCCACGACCAGAACATGCCGTGGAAGGTGATGGCAGCCGGCATGCGGATCAAGGAGGAACGGGGCAACCCGACGCTGATCCCGGACTTGTCCATGATCGCGGACTTCCTGCCGTTCCAGGTCGAGGTCGGGTGCGGCATGTCGGTGGAAGCGGGCGTGCCGCCGCTGCACCGGCTGCACGAGGTCTACCGGGTGACGGACATGACCGACCACCGGTTCGTGCTGTCGCCCGGGGAGGACACGTTCCTGCCCGAGATCCTCGGCGCACCGGAGTCGAAGATGCCGGAGCTGACCGAGATGACCCGGGCGTGCCTCCAAGCGGAGCCGACCATCGGTCACCGGACCCTGCGTGGCCTGGCGGACGCCGGGCACCTGGTCGGACCGGTGATCACCAACAACTTCGACGGCCTGATGGCCAGGGCCGGGCTGGACGAGCACTACGTCCGCCGCTACCACGAGCAGATCCCGGACGTCCCCTTCCTCCCGGGAGCGCGGTCGCTGCTGGTGATCGGCAGCCACGCCGACCGCCGCCGGGTGCAGGCCCGGGCCCGCGAGCGCGGCATGAAGGTGTTCTTCCTGGACCGCGAGGGCTTCGAGGAGGGCTCGGTGTTCCGCCCGTACCTGGTCGAGGGCGCGCGGGGCGAGGACTTCATGTGCCGCCGCGAGGCGACCCCCGCGCTGCTCGAACTCGCCGCCCACCTCGACGTCAAGGTGCCGGCCGCGGCCTGACCGCGCTCCCCGCGCGGTGCTGGGTGGCCGACCCGACCGGTCGGCCACCCAGCACCGCCCCCGACCCGGAAGAGAGAAGGACGATGAGCGCCAATATCCCCGAAATGATCTGGCACAACGGGAAGGTGCGGCCCTGGGAGGAAGCCACGATCCACGTCACCAGCGAGACCGCGATGCGGGCGGTGAACGTCTTCGAGGGCCTGCGCGCCTACCGGCAGCCGGACGGCCGCCTCGCCGTCGTGCGGCTGGATGCGCACCTGGAGCGCCTGGAGACCTCCGCCGCCCTGATGAACATCCCCCACCCCGGCCTTGCTGTCGAACTGCGCGACGGGATCCGGCAGTTGCTGGAGGCGCTCGACCCTCAGACCGACGTGTACGTGCGTCCGTCGGTGTACGTCGACACCGGCCGCTACACCGCGGAGCGCACGGAGATGACCACCGGCACGATCGTCACGTGCTATCCGGCACCGGTCCGGCCGGTGGAGCCGATGCGGTGCATCGTCAGCAGACTGCGGCGGATCGGGGACGACGCGCTGCCGACCGCTGCGAAGACCGGCGCCGCCTACTCTGGATTCCGTCTGGCTCGCGTGGAGGCGCTGGAGCGGGGTGCGGACGAGGCGATCCTCCTGAACCAGCACGGCAACGTCGCAGAGACCGGGGGCGCCGCAGTGTTCACCGTGCGGCACGGCCGGATCACCACGCCTCCGCTCACGGACGGCATCCTGCCCAGCATCACCCGTGCCACCGTTCTGGCCCTCGCGGAGCGGCTCGGTATCCCGGCCGTCGAGCAGTCGCTGACCCTCGGTGACCTGCACGGCGCCGACGAGGTCTTCGTCACCGGCACGCTGGACGAGGTCCGCGTCGTCGGCCAGGTGGACGGCCAACACCCCCGCCACGGTGACCACTCGATCGGCAGCGCGCTGCGCGAGGAGTACCTGGCGATGTGCACCGGCACCCGGCCCGCACTCGACAGTTCCTTCCTGACGGTGATCGCATGAGCGTCCGCAAGGCGGTTTTGTTCGACATCGGGATGACCTTCATCCACCCCAGCGGGCAGGTGATGAGCGAGGAACTCACCGCCGCCGGCGCACCCGGCGTCGGCGCCAAGACCGCCGAAGCGGCGCTCGCCACGGCCGCTGAGGCCCACCACCTCGACTTCCCGCAGGGCCTGACCCGGCCGGAGAAGGTCGGCGCGACGTGGGGGCAGCTGCTGGGTGTCGGGGCGGAGACCGGCCGCCGTGCCTGGCAGCGCTGCACCGACCGCACCGACCTGTACCGTGACCTCGACCCGGACGCGGCCGCGGTGCTCGGCGAGATCCGAAGCCGGGGTCTGGCGGTGGCGGCCGTCTCCAACTCGGACGGTACCCTCGTGGAGGAGCTGACCCGCTTCGGCCTGCTCGACTTCTTCGACGTGGTCGTGGACTCCACCATCACCGGAGTCGAGAAGCCGGAGCCCGGGATCTTCGCTGCCGCCCTCGGCCAGCTCGGCTGCGCACCCGCGGACGCGCTGTTCGTGGGGGACGGCCTGATCAACGACATCTTCGGCGCGTTTCGCGCCGGCATCAGCGACACCGTCCTCTACGACCGCCACCGGGTCTACCGGGACCTGCCGGTGCCCGTGATCACCGCCCTGCCCCAGCTCCTGGACCACCTGCCCGCCGCCTGACCAACTCCCCCACTGGAGAAGGAGGTACAGCATGCACGTCGGCCTGGTCAGCACGACCTACCGCCCGCGCCGAGGCGGCATGGAGACCCACGTCACCACCCTTGCCGAACACCTTGCCGGGGCCGGCCACCAGGTGACCGTCCTCACCAACCGCGACTCCCTGGACCAGCCCGCCGCCACTTGGGAGAACGGGGTGCGGGTGCTGCGCGGCGGCGCGCTGCTCCAGCCGCCGGACCCCAACGCGGTGCTGTGGGAGCGGGGCCTGTTCGCCGCCTTGGACGACTTCGCCCCGCTTGCCGACGCGCAGCCGGACGTCGTCCACACCCACACCCAGGCCGCGCTGCTGCTGACGCACATGTCGGGGCTCGCCGAGACGGTGCCCGTCGTCGCGTCGTTCCACGAGACCCGGCCCGAGACAGAGCCCGGCGGCTGGCCCCGCTGCCACTTCGTCGCCAGAACGTGCACGCCCACGCTGGTGCTCGCCGGCAGCCGGGCCTTCGCCCGGCAGGCCGAAGGCTTCGGGTACCCGGCCGAGCGCATCCGAACCGCCCACCTCGGCGTCCCTCACCGGCCGCGCGTCCACGACCGCCGGGCCGCCCGGCACTTCCTCGCTCAGGCCACGGGCGTGCCCAGCGACGGCCTGCTGATCGCCCTCACCGGCCGCTACACCCCGCGCAAGGCCCAGCACCGGCTGCTGGACGCCTACGAGCTGATGGCCACCCGCGCCGAAACGCGGCTGGTTCTGCTCGGCTCCACCAACGGCTCCGATGCCGCCTACCTCCACCACGTTGCCGAACTCGCCGCCCGGTACGGCGACCGGGTCACGCTCCTGACCGACCAGGACGATGAGGTGCGCGACCTGCTCGCCGAGGCCGCCGACCTGGTCACCCAGCCCAGCACCGCCGAAGGGCTGGGGCTCGCCGTCATCGAGTTCATGCAGCACGGCGCCCCGGCGGTCGTCAGCGATATCGACGGCCTCAACGAGGTGGTCACCCCCGACAGCGGCCGGCTCGTCGACACCGCCGACCCCGCCGTCTACGCCGCCGCGCTGGACGAACTCGCCGTCTCCACCACCCTGCGGGCCCACACCGGCCGGGCCGCCACCGACCGCGCCACCCGGTACTTCGGCATCGCCCGCAGCGTCGCCAACACCACCTCCGCCTACATCGAGGCGATCAACGCCGCCTGCCCCGTCGGAGCGGCCCGTGTCTGAGCAACTGCCCACCCTCGGCATCTGGGGCCCCGGCGAGCGCGACAAGAGCGGCGTCGCCGGGTACATCACCCAGTCCCTGCCCCACCTCGCCCGACACTTCACCACCCGCCGGATCGCCGGGCCCGGCTACAACCCGAGCGGCTTCGACCACGTCCTCTACCACCTGGGCAACAACGCCCTCCACCACGGCGCCTTCCGCGCCCTGGCCGCCCGGCCCGGCACGGTCCTGCTCCACGAGTACAACAACCTGGACTACTACTACGAGGCGTGGGACCAGCTGCCCGCCGCCGAGCAGCAAGCTGTCCTGAGCCGGGTCTCCACTGCGGTCGGCACCCACCTGGACGCCCGGGAAGCGATGGAGCGCCACTTCGCCGACCACCTGCACGTCGACCGCTACAGCCTCAACGCCCGCATCGAGGACCTGGCGATCGAAGCGGCCACCCGCGTCCTGGTCCACTCCCCGCTGCTGGCCGAACACCTCGCCGACCGCCACCCGGCCGCCGACATCCGCCACCTGCCCTTCCCCGTCCGCCCGCTCACCCCCGTGGCTGGCACCCGGGCCCGCCACGGCATCCCCGAGCGCGCGTTCGTCTTCGCCACCTTCGGCTTCCTCGGCGCCTACAAACGCATCCCGGTCCTCCTCGACGCCTGGCAGCGCTGGACCGACCGCCCCACGGACGCCCTTCTCCTGCTCGCCGGAGAGGCCCGCGACGGCCTCACCGTCCCCGACGACCCCACCGTCCGCCACACCGGCTACCTCACCGACACGGCGTTCGACGCCCTGCTGCTCGCCGCGGACTGCGGCATCCAGCTGCGCGGCCCCTGGCTGGGCGAGACCTCCGGGCCGGCCAGCGCACTGATCGCCCACCGGCGCCCGACCATCCTCAGTGACGTCCCCGGCATGCACCCCCGCCGGCCCGAGGAGATCCACCTGATCGTCGGCCAGGGCGAAAGTGAGTCCGCCGAGCTGATCGCCGCGATGCGCACCCAGTACCACCGGCCGCGCACCCCCGCTGCCTACGACCCCGCGTTCTCCTGGCCCGCGTGGGGCGAGCACATCGCCGCCGCGCTGACGGGAGCGGCGACGTGACGACCCTGACCGAGCCCGCGTACTGGTCGCGCAGCCTGGTCGCCGCCGTGGACCAGGCCGCCGCCCGGCTGATGAGCACCTGGCCGGGTGCCCACCCGGACGGCCCCGAGGACGTCCGCCGCAAAGCGGACGGCACGCTCGTCTCCGCCGCCGACACCGACGCCGAACAGATCCTCGTCAAGGCGATCACCAGCTTCGACCCCACCGGAGTGATCGTCACCGAGGAGGACCCCGCCACCCACCAGGCTCGCGGGAACCACCGCGCGCTGACCTGGTACATCGACCCGCTCGATGGAACCCGCCAGTACCTCGACGGCTCCACCGACTTCGCCGTCCTCGTCAGCGCCTGGCGCGGCCAGGTGCCCGAGTTCTCCGTCGCCGCCTTCCCCGCCGCGGGCATCCTCGCTCTGGCCGACCGGGACCAGGCGACGTTTCGCCCGCCCATCATCGAACCGACCGACCAGCACCCGGTCTACGCCTGCTACTTCGAACCGGCCGGACTCCGTTCCCTGCTGCCCGCCGGGAACCCGCTGCTCGTCGGCGCCTTCGAGTCCACCCGGGCGCTCACCGAAGTGGCACGGGGCACCGCCGCCGGAGCCGTCGCCGAGATGTGCGGCCACCGGGCCTGGGACATCGCAACCCTCTGCCACCTGATCACCGCCACCGGCCGCCACATCACCGACGAGCACGGCAGACCTGTCCGCCTCGACGGCCCCGACGTCACCGCCCGCTACCTCGTCGCCGCCGACACCCGCGACCTCCACGCCCTCCTGCTGACCGCCCTGGAGCCCACGCCGTGAACGACACCGCCCTCGTGACCGCCCCCGACGACTGGGCCGACCGCTTCTTCGACCCCGGCTTCGAGGAGACCTTCCGCGCCCTCGGCAAGTACGACAGCACCGAAGCCGACCTCGCCGCCCTGTGCGCGAAGGAGTTCATGACCCCCGGCACCCGGGTCCTCGACGTCCCCTGCGGCTTCGGCCGGCACACTGGCCCCCTCACCGCCCGCGGACTCCACGTCACCGGCATCGACGCCTCGCCCCACCAGATCGCCCGCGCCCGCGACCTCCACCCCGGCGCCGACTTCCACCAGGCCGACATGCGCAACCCCCCGCCCGGGGAGTTCGACGTCGTCCTCAACCTGTGGACCTCCTTCGGTTACCTCAACACCCCCGCCGACGACCTCGCCGCTCTCACCGCCTGGGCCACCGCCCTCAAGCCCGGCGGCCACCTCGTCATGGAACTGACCACCCGCGAGCGCGCCGAACACGAGAACCGGCACGGCACGGAACCGATCAGCACCAAATCCGTTACGCAGGGCGGAGTCACCGAGAGCGCCTGGTACGACTGGGAGGCCAAGCTCGCCCACGTCACCTACACCCGGCCCGGCTGGTCCGCGACCTGCCGCACCCGCATGTACTCCCGACCCGAACTCGAAGACGCCCTGCACCAGGCCGGATTCGCCGTCGTCTCCTTCGCCGGGGACTTCAACGGCGGACCCGTCGGGCCCGAGAACCGCACCGTCGTCACCGCCATCACCGCCGTCACCCGGAGCACGTCGTGATCACCCGCCGAGACGCCAGCAGCATCACCGCCGACGCCGAGAACGCTCTCCTCGCCGCCCGCGGACTCACCCCCGCCGACCTGATCGCCGCCGGCACCGAGGCCCGCGTCTACGCCCTCGGCCACGACCAGGTCCTCAAGGTCTACGCCGACCCCGGCCAGCGCCAGGCCCTGGAGACCATCGCCGACCTGTACCAGCACTTCGACCGCAGCAGCGTCCCCTTCGCCCTGCCCGAGATCCGCTCGATCGAGCCGCACGGCCCCCTGCTGGCCGTCACCGAGACCCGCCTGCCCGGCACCCCTATGGGCGAAGCGCTCGACCTCAACGCCCCCGCCACCGAGGCCGTGTACCTCGACGCTGTCCGCGACTTCGGCGGCCTGCGCCTGACCTCCCCGCTCAACCGGCGCATGCTCCTGGACCCCGACCCTGCCGCCCACGCCGATGAGGACTGGAACTCCTTCCTGCTCCGCCTCCTCGCGCGGAAGCTCCCCACAGTGCTGCCCGACCTGCGACTCGACGTCCCCGCCGTCGACAGCATCACCGACCGGCTCACCGACCGCCTCGCCCGCCCCTACACCGGCCCCGAGGGCTGCATCCACGGCGATCTCTACCCCGACAACATCCTCGTCGCCGATGGCAAGGTCTCCGGCATCATCGACCTCGGCACCTTCACCCTGCTCGGCGACCCGCTCTACGACCTCGCCGGGGCCTGCGCCTACTACCGGATGTACGACGAAGACCGCGCCGCCGTCCGCAACCGCCTGCTGACCGCTGCCACCGAAGACCTCCCCGCCGACCGCCGCGACGACCTCGCCGCCTACCTGCACATGATCGCCCTGCTCAGCTGCGACCTCTACCCCGAGCAGAACAAGTACATCCGCGACACCGGCCACTACCAGTGGGCCGCCGACGTCCTCAACACCCCCACCGACTGGAGGAACCGGTGACGTCCTTCCTGCCCGAATCCGACCCGGAACGCGGCAACTGGCTCCCGCCCGAGGAGTTCATCGCCACCCTTCCCCGGGCGACCGCGTACGCCTCGCTGTACGTCACCGACGAACAGGGCCGACCGGTGCTGCTCAACTCCTCCGTGTACAAGCCCGACAAGGGCCAAATCTGGCAGTTCCCGGGCGGCCAGATGGACCCCGGCGAGACCCCGCGCGAAGCTGCGGTCCGCGAGACCCGACAGGAGACCGGCCTCACGTTGACGTGCGGCCGGCTGCTGGCCCTCCACTTCCTCCCGCCCGAACCGACCTGGCCCGCGAACAAGTTCGGCCTGATCTTCGAAGGCGACACGCTCAGCCCCGAACAGCTCGCGTCGATCCACCTCGACCCCGACGAACACAGCGAATGGGACGCCCGCCCAGTCGAGGACTGGACCGACGTTCTCAACCCGCGGAGCATGGACCGCCTTCGCCAGGTCGATGGCGCTGCCCGCTCCGGGACGACGGCCTACATCGAGCACACCCGGAGCAGCTTCATCGACTACATCTGACAATGCGTGAGCAACTTGATGCCCTCGTCCCACGCTTATCCTTCAGGAATGGGTGCGTCTCGGGGACCAGCACGTCTTTGGCGGGGCGTGAGGGCACCTACCTGTGGCAAACGCCCTCACACCCCGCTGCTACTACGCCGAACGGTTTGGTCAGCAAGTCGCATGTTCGCCTGCTGTCGGCAACACCGAGGCTGATCCTGGGCGGTGGTCGGCCGCTTGGTTGTGGCGCGTCGCCGGGCGGTCGAATCGCAGTGTGATCAAGGTCGCTCGGTGTCGGCTTCACTTGCGGCGAGTTCGTGGCTATGGTCCGTCGTCCCCCGGTTGGGATTGGCCCGGCCGAGGAACGAGGAGGCTCTCCCTGCGTATCCACCGCAGCCCGCACCTGTCCCGCTTCGTGGTCGTCCCGAACGCTCTGGCGCAGAACCGCGCGATCTCCTACACGGCCAAGGGGTTGTTCCTCGACCTGATCTCTCGGCCGGAGGAGTGGAAGGAGACCTGTCGGCAGATGGCGGACTCCAGTCCGCAGGGCCGACGGACGGTTGAGGACGCCCTCGACGAGCTTCGGGCGTGGGGGTACTACCGGGTGGACGTGGTGCGCCTGCCGAACGGACGACTTCGCTCCGAGGCCCATCTTTTCGACGTCCCGCAGCGGCAGATGCTGCCGGGTGCCGACATACCGGCGTCCGGTGAGCCGGAGCACGGTGATCGTGGCGTCCTTCTTGGAAAGAACCTGGTGAAAGAACCCCTCCCCGTCGTGACCGAGCCGCAGCCGGCGGAGCCCTGCGGATCGCAGGCCGAGGAGGAGCTGGGAGGGCGGGAGGACGAACCCGACTCCCGAACGACCGCCGACGGCGGACAGGAGGCCGACCAGGACGCCCGGGCGGCGGCTGCGGTCCTCCTTCGGGCGGTCCGGCCCGAGCGCAGACTGCCGCTCGGCGAGGCCGAGGCGGCGGCGCTCGCACCGCTGGTGCGGGCGTGGCTGGACCGGGGTGGCTCGGAGGAGGGACTGCGCGAGGCGCTGCTGGCCGGACTGCCCAGCGTGGTCTACTCGCCGGCCAAGGTGGTGCAGAGCCGTCTCGAGCGCAAGATGCCGCCCGTGCAGCGTCTGAATTCGCCGCCGTCGCGGCGCCGACGCCTCGCCGAGTGCGGGGAGTGCCGGGATCCGCTGCCGGAGCCGGGCCTGTGCCCGGCGTGCGCGGGAATTCGTCGCCAGAGCGCCCCGGACGAGGCGCGGGCACGGACGACGGCCAGGGGGCTGGCCAAGGTCCGGGCTGCGATGGCCACCGGGGCGGGCGAGGCCGCGTAGGGCCCGCTGTCGGGCGCGTGGGCACGTTGACGACCTTGCTGACCTGGGCGGACGCTTGCGGCCACGTGTGGGCCCGGTGTGGCCTGTGTGCGGGGGCGAGGGGGTTTCCCTGCCCCCGCCACAGCTGCCGCCTAGACGTTCACCGGCAGGGCGACGAGGCCGCGGACCAGCCGGGACTGCCGCCAGACGAGCTGGTCGGCCGGGACGGCCAGCCGAAGGCCGGGGGAGTGCTCCAGGAGGACGGCGAGCACGATCTCGACCTCCGCGCTGGCCAGCGGTGCGCCTAGGCAGCGGTGGATTCCGTGGCCGAAGGCGAGGTGGCTGGCGGCGTTCGCGCGGTCGAGGTCGAGCCGGTCGGGGTCGGGGAACTTCGTCGGGTCGCGGTTGGCCGCGCCCGGGCAGACGAAGACCGGGCTGCCGCTGGGCACCTTGGTCCCGGTGAGTTCCACCTCCCCGGGTGCCCACCGCCACGTGGCGATGCTGACCGGGGAGTCGTACCGCAGCAACTCGTCGACGGCGTCGGCGATGCAGTGCGGGCTGGTGCGCAGGTGTGCCAGCTCGGTGGGGTGCTGGAGCAGGGCCAGCACGGAGTTGCCGATCGCCGCAGTGGTGGTCTCGTGGCCGGCGACCAGCAGCAGTACGGCGAGCGAGAGCAACTCGTCCTCGCTCAGCCGGTCTTCGTCCTGGTCGTGGACCGCGATCAGGTCGGAGAGCAGTGAGCGGTCCGGGTGGGCGCGCTTGGCCTCGATCAGCTCGGCCATGTAGCCGGCCAGGGCATGGGAGGCCCCGTCGATGCGGGCGTGGTCACCGGTGGCGAACAGGTCGGTCGACCAGGAGCGGATCGACGCCCTGTCGGTCGTCGGCACGCCGAGGAACTGGCAGATGACGGTGACCGGCAGCGGGCCGGCCAGCTCCTCGACGAGGTCGACCTCGGTGCCGGGCTCCCAGTTCCCGACCAACTGGTCGGCGAGGGCGCGGATGTAGGGGCGCAGTCCGTCGATCCGGGCCGGGGTGAACGCCTTCGTCACCAGCCGGCGCAGCCGGGTGTGCTCGGGCGGGTCGACGGTGAGCATGGTGCGGGCGATGGCCGGGTGGAGCGACCGGCCGGACGGCTTGTCCGCGAAGTAGGCGCCGGTGTCCTTGGACAGCGGGGCGGTGAACGCCTGCCGGGCCTCGTCGTAGCCGGTGACGACGGTCGCGGTGGAGGCTCCGCCGTCCAACGACGCCTGCAGGACCGGGCTGGACTTCCGCAGGGCGGTGTAGGTGGGGTAGCGGTCGGCGTAGAACGCCGGGTCGGCGAAGGGGGAGGCCATGGTCGATCCCTATGCCGCGATGGGGGCCGCTTGCCGCTGGACGGCTACGGCGGTGCGGACGATGTCGTTGTTCGCGTACTGCTGGGAGACCAAGCGTAGCCAGAGCGCTTCGGCGCGGAGGTCTCCCTCGCGGGCGGACTCCCCGGTCGCCTGCGGAGCAGGGTCGTCCTGGATCCGAGCACCAGTGCGGGCGGCCTCGATCGCTGCGGCGACGACGGCTGCCTCGACGACGGCGGCGCCGGTCTCGGTGCCGCCTTGCCCTCGGCGCTCGACGGCTTCGGTGGCCAGGCGTTCGATGGCGCGGGACCGGTGGTCGTCCAGGGCGAGGATTCCGTCGCAGACCTCCACCACACGGCGGTGCAGGACGACGTCCGGGTCGGTCTCGATGACGACAGCGCGCAGGACGATCTTCGGGCGGACGGTGGTCAGGTCCGTCCAGAGCGGCAGGAGCTCCTGGGCGGTCTTGCGCTCCCACCGACGGCGCAGCAGCTTCGCGGCCGGCCACAGAAGGGCCGGGACCGTGAGGCCGGCGGTGATCAGCAGCACGCCGATCAACGGAGCGGTGAAGGAGAAAGCGCAGCGGTACGGCGTGACGAGCGATGTGCAGCGGAGGCCGCCGGGGAAGAGTTCGACCCCGGCGATGGAAGCGCCGGCGTTGACGACCTTGTACGCCAGGTAGAGCAGGACGAAGAAGCAGCCGATCGCCGCTCCGCGAAGCCCGGCCCGGTGGACTCGCCAGGGCGATTGGCTGCTGCGGCGCCAGGTCTGGGTGAGGCAGTCGTAGGTGGCGTGACCCATGACCAGCACGTAGGCGAGGGTGTAGACGTGCAGGAGGACGGGCGCCTGGCCCCAGTGGGTGTTCGTGAACTCACTGCTCCAACGGCGGTCGGCGGGGACCGCGAAGAAGGAGACCGCCATCACGGCGACCGCCACGCCGAGGAAGGCGAGTCGGGGCCGGAGCCGTCTGCGGGCCTCGGTCTTCTCGTGGTTGAGGAACATGAGCCATGCGACGACGCTGACGCTCGCGACGAGCATCAGCACGTTGCTGACCAGCTTCGCGAAGTCGCGGGTGACGCCGTCTGCCGCGTCCTGGACGCTGGGGTGGAATCCCACGATGGCGATGGCCCAGGCCAGCAGCATGGTGATCGTGCTGCCGGAATGAGCCGGCCTTGCCTGGCCGTTTCGGCGCGGGCGAATCCAGAACAGGGCGGCTGCCAGGAGCAGGGCAGGAAGCCCGAGCGTAATGACGCGGATCATGGGTGGTGGTTCTTTCGGTCAGGTGAACATCGCGTTCCACCGCTCGTCGGCGGCGGTGGGGCGTTGTGCGGGCATCACGGTCGCGCGATACATCCGCTGGATGAGGAGGGTTGCCATCAGCTCGGCCTCCTGCTCGTCCTGCGACTCGTAGGACGTGCGGGCGGAAATTCCGAGGATCGACCAGTCGGTCATGTCGGCAATTTCCTCGTCCGACGGAATATCGGCAAGCCTGATCGAGCCCGGGTGGCCGCAGAGGATGTGGCCGAGTTCATGGGCGATGATCTGGATTCGGTGAAGCGGTGAAGCGGTTATCTCGTAGGAGATGACCTCGCGGTCCGAATATCTCTCTCGGAGGCCGCAGGCAAAGTCCCCCTTCATGTCGCGCGGTTCGACATGTATGGGGCGGCCTATCAGCGTGGAGACTGCCTTGACCAGCTCTTCCTCGGTGAAGCGGTGAGGCAGAAGCGGGAGGAGTTCACTGAGGCGGTCCTCGCAGGCCGCATACACAATCTCCCTCCTGAAGTGATCTTGAGGCCCGGCCCGTGTTAGTGGCGACGGGCCCGCTCTGTGGTCATGACGGAACGATCGTATGCATATCCGCGAAGATCGTTTTTGCAGACGGTCTTCAAGCGGGGAAGGGGGGTCGCCTGGGCGCCCGGCCTTTTGTTTCAGGCCGTGACGGAACGTGCCGATGCGCATGGTGCAACCGGTCGGGGCGTGCGAGGTTTCGGGGCTGATGGATGTGACGGGGAGTTAGTTCATCACCGAAAGTGATTCCACGTGCCCACGTCAAATCGGCCCAGTGATCTGCATCTCAGTTCCGTTGATCCGGACATCTCGCCCGCATTCCGGGATGTGGCCCAAGAAAGCGGGAATGCGCACAGACTCGGAGGTCGAGTCTATGCGCATAGATAAGGTTGAAAAATAAAGAGCCCCACTTGGGGCCGAGGACGGGCTCAGGATGCCCCGGGCTCCTCGGCCAGCCCCTGGGACCTGCGCGCCACGGTGATCATGTCGAGGACGAGCTTGCGGTTGTCCGGGTTCAGGTCCTTGCTGCGCAGGGCGATCGACTCGATGCCGGCGTCCCGCATGGCGTTGTGGAGGTCGCGGTCGACCAGGACCTCGTCCAGCGGCTTGTCGGTCACCCAGATGTCCGGCGGCACGTCGAAGAACCCCGCGACCGCGACCAGAGTGTTGATCTTGGGGTTGTCGTTCACCCCGGCCTTCATCTGCTTCAAGGTGCTCTCGCTGACGCGGGTGCCGGCGGCGACCTCCGGGATCGAGTACGGCCCTCGCCCCTGGGGGTGGCGGTTCTCCAGTAGGTAGTTGAAGGTCGCGGCGATCCGCGCCACGCCCTCTCTCGCGGCCTCGGTCATCGGTGCTCCTCCGTGTCAGATCGTCCCACACGGACACTTTAGTGCCCGATGGTGCTCGGATGCACATCCCGATCGACAGTTAACTATCCCCATGGTCGACTTTTTGGTGTACGTTGATCGCACCCGACGGACAGTTAACTGTCGATTGCCTGGTCAGGGGGTGTGTTCGGCCCCTGCGTCACGCGAACGGCGGAAGGGGGAACGGGCAGCAAATCGCTGCACGGGCCGCGTCCACGGGCCGTCCTCGGCGGGCGTCCGGGAGATTCCAGCTCCTGGAAGCCACCCGCCGAGGGCGCGGATCACGTCCGAAGCAGCCGGCCAGCCTGTTCCACCACGCGGCCGATCTGCTCCACCTGCCCAGGAGTCTCCCATGCCCACCTACACGGGTACCGCCGGGTCGCCGTCGCGACCGGACAGCACCGAGATCGCCATCGCCTCGACCTCCTTCGTCGAGATCCTCGCCAGCCTCCTCGACCCGGGCGCCGCCGTCGTGCGCCTGGACACCGGATCGGCCGGGTACCCCTGCACCGCCGGCGTATTCGACGCCCAGGGCCAGGCCGTGCCCCAGCCTCTCGCCTACCGGCAGGCCGCAGCCCGCTGGATCGTCCAGCACTTCCCCGGCCTCGACCCCCGGAACGCCCACGAGCTGGACCTCACCACCGGATGCCTGACCGCCGTGGCAGCCGACGCCACCCCGATGGCGGCCTGACCCGGCAACACCCCGAAGGCCCGACAGCCGCGACCACGAGGCACCACCTCTGCGACGTCGGGTGACCAGCCCTGCCCCGCTCCACGGGGCGAGGCCGTGCTGTCGCGCCCGAGCGCGGCCCCTCCCTCCCGACCGGTGACGCGCCGTCGAAGCCCTTCCGCCGCGCACCGAGTTCACCGCACCCGCTGCCGCACCCCGACAGCCCCCAGGGTGCCGGCCGCCGTGCCCAGCGAAACCAGGACTCCCGTGCCCAGTGCCCCCCTGCCCGCCTGCGCCCCCGAAGCGCAGAACCCGGGGACGGCGACAGGCGACTCCGCCCTGCTCGTCCCCGACCCCGCCCAGTGGATATCCACCACCACCGGCCGGATCGCGCCGGACACCTACACCTGGCTGCAAGCCGTCCACTGGGTGCGCGACAGCCAGGCCCACACCCCGGCCCGCACCCACGGCCCCCGCTTCGGCAGCACCACGATCCGCATCGCCGAGCTGCTCGCCCAGCTCACCCCCTGCAGACCGGGCGTCGACTACCTCGTCCGGATCCTCCAGGTGTCCGAGCGCACCGTGCAGTACCACCTGTCGATCCTCCGGGAGTCCGGACTGCTCACCTATACCGTCAAGGGCACCCGAATACGCCAGGCCGCCGCCAGGGCAAGCGAGTTCGTCCGCACCATCCCCGCGAAGTTCGACGAGACCATCGGGCTGCGGACCGCCACGTCCCAGACGTTCATCCGCACTGTCGTCGGTGTCGTCTCCTACGAGAGCCGCCTTACCCTCGCGCAGCTCGGCAAGAAGGCCGCGCGAACCGTGCGCCGCACCAAGCGTCGAGGCACCAGGAAGGCCGGCATCAACTCCTCTGCGAAGTCCTCCCGTTGCACCCCAATGGGGGCAGGTGCTGTTACGTCTTCTCCTGTAGCACCTACCAACAATCCCTCTGAGGGCGACCTCGGGAACGGGAAAGACCAGCAGGATCCACCGGGAAAGCGGACCCGCCGGAAGCTGAACGCGGTCGGTCGGCGCCACCAGCTGGCTCTCGAACTCGTCCGGCAGGTTCCGTGGCTCAGCGGCAGCCCGGTGGCCCGGATCGCCTGGGCCGTTCGCCACCTCGCGGACGCCGGGTGGACCGCCCACGAGGTCATCGCCGTCCTGGCCCAGCGGTCGCCCGCCCGCCGAGTCCACCGCCCGGTCGGCTTCCTGACCGCCCGCCTCGTCGGAGCCGAGCTGCTCTACGACACCTCGGCCAAGCGCAGCGCGATCGTCGCCTGGTGGCGCGACAGCCCGCAGGCGGCCAAGGAGCGCCACGCCGAATGGCAGGGCACCTGGCAGGCCCCGCGCAGCACCGCGGTCCAGCGCCTGTTCCGGGACGCCTGGACGAGAGCGACCCGTCGCGAGCCGCTGGTGGCCCTCGACGAGGAGCCGACCAGCGACGAGCACCGCGAAGCCCGCACCACCGCGTGGCGCCAGTACCTCACCGGAAGACCCGAACTCGTCACCTCCGCCCTGGCCCTGGCCGGCCGGGACCAGACCGAGCAGATCTACGGGCGCGACCTCGTCGAGCGCGTCCTGCGCCTTCGCACCACCAGCAGCCACCTGAGAGCAGGAACCGCCTGATGAGCCACAACGAGAACACCGGCATCGACCTCGCCCGCCTCGCCCTGCGCCGGGCCCGCGCCGACGCGAGCAAGCGCCCAGCCGGCGCGGCCAAAGCCCCGACCGCCGGGCGCTCCGCCGGCCCCCGGCGGGGCGGACTCGACCCCGTGGGGCTGGGAACGGCCCTGTCCGACCTGGTGACCCAGCACGCCTGGCAGGAGCCGCTGGCCGGCGGCGAACTGCTCGACCTCTGGCCGGCAGCCGTCGGCGACCTCGCCGCCCACGTCGCCGCCGTCAGCTTCGACCACCAGAACGGCCAGCTCGAGGTCCGCGCCGACTCCCCGGCCTACGCGACCCACGTGAGGGCCCTCGCCCCGGTACTCATCGCGAAGATCAACCAGGCGCACGGAGAAACGATCCTGCGCAGCATTCGCGTGCTGCGCGGGTACGGCACCCAGCCCGCCGAACGACCCCGCCGGTCTGCCGGGTACGGCGAAGGCGCCGCCCAAGCCCCCAAGATCAAGACCCGCGAGGACGCCTCGCCCGGCTACCTGCGTGCTCTCGCTCAGCTGCAGGCCAGCCGCCCGAGCGCACCGGCCGACTCGAGGACGAGCCCGGCCGTCGACCGGCGGATCAGAACACTGGCCAGAGAGACAGTCTCCCGTCTCTCCGGCCCGCGACCCCGCTAGCCACCGAACGGCCGGCACCAGCGCGACCAACCCACCCCGACCCTGGCCGCGCTGACGCCGACGCCCCGCACTTCCGCGCCTTCGGCAGCGGACCCACCCGGAGAACCACCCCCGTGTCCAGCACCATCACCTCGATCACCAGCCGCCGACGCGACTACACCTGGGTACGCCAGGCCGCCTGCGCCGGCAGTCCCCAGCCGGACCTCTTCTATCCCTCGGCCGGCGAGACCGCGAAACACCAAGCCGCCAAGGCTCTGTGCGGCGGCTGCCCCGTCAGCGACGAATGCCTCACCGAGGCCCTGGAGACCAACGACCGCCACGGCATCCGCGCCGGCCTCGATCAGAACGAGCGACTCGCCCTGCACAAGCTGAACACCAACGGCCGATGGGAAGAGGACCGCGTCGTTGCCGCACTTCACGGCCGCCCCGTCTCCCTCTCCCGAGCCGAGCGCGACAGCGTCGGCGTCGTTGCCGCCATCCTCGGCCTCGACCCGCGGATCTGGGCGCCCGTACTCGACATCGGCCGCACCAGGGCGCTCACCCGACTGCGCGAAGCCCGCGCGCAGCTGGAGAAGCAGCCTTTCCTGCTGCGCCGCGAGCAGCGCATCGCCGCCCAGTTCAACCCGGAGCCGGCGGCGGTGGCGGCATGAACGAGCTTGGCGGTACGCCGAATCGCATGTCCGGCTGGGACAAGGCCGCGATCGGCGTGATGGGCGCGGTCGGCGGCACCCTGAGCTACGACGCGTTGCAGCAGATGGCCGTCGCCATGCACGTGCGCCCCGAGCTCTCCTACCTCTTCCCGCTGGCAATCGATGGGTTCATCGCCTACGGCGTACGGGCGTTGGTCGTCCTGAAGGAGGCGCCGTGGCGCGCCCGCGCCTACACCTGGTCGGTGTTCGGCAGCGCTACGGCCACCAGCGTCTGGGCCAACTGGACCCACGCTGTCCGGCTCAACCAGCAGATCCCGCCCGACCAGGGGCTCCACCTGACCAACACGGCCGTCGGCGCGCTCAGCACCATCGCCCCGCTCGTACTCGGCGGCGCCACCCACCTCTACATCGTCATGTCGCGCCATGCCACCCCTACTGCGGCGCACAGCGAACCGGACGACGCTGAGGTCTCGGAGGAGGAGACGCTCACGGCTCGAACGGAGCGGAGCGACTCGGCCACACCGAACACCGTCCGCTCCTGGTGGCGAACCCGCTTCCGCCGTAGCCGGCCGGACAGCCCGGAGCTCGACGCCGACCAGACCCTCACCGAGCAGCCACGCCTACGGCTGGTCGGCGGAGAGCAAGCGGGTC
>NZ_JBIUSS010000002.1:126868-247827 GCF_044741445.1 Kitasatospora sp. NPDC088160
TCCGTCCGGTCCGGTGCCCTCGGCGGGTCCGTCCGGTCCGGTGCCCTCGGCGGGTCCGTCCGGTCCGGTGCCCTCGGCGGGTCCGTCCGGTCCGGTGCCCTCGGCGGGTCCGTCCGGTCCGGTGTCCTCGGCGGGTCCGTCCGGTCCGGTGCCCTCGGCGGGTCCGTCCGGTCCGGTGCCGCCCACCGGACGAAAGCGATTTCCGCTGGAGGCACTTGTGCCGGTCGCCAGGCAGGCCGCCGCGAAAGCCGGCCGCGTGAACCGGGACGTCGTCGCGGACGGCCTCCGGGAACAGGGCTACTCGATCAGCAACGAGCGCATGGGGAAGCTGCTGCTGATGATCGACGACGCGAAACCTCCACCGAAACCCGCGACCGACACCGCACACTCTCCGCATCTCGCCGCCCAGCGGCCCACTCCCACGCCCAACTCCTTTCCAAGGAAGCGCTCATGACCAGCACCAAGTCGAAGACCGCCACCCCGGACGCCCTGATGCAGCTCCTCCTGGAGCAGCGGCTCGTCCGCTCCGCTAAGGCCGCCAGCGACGGCAGCTGGCTGGTCCGCCGGACCGTCGGCGGCCCGAAGATCGTCCTGGAAAGCCCGGTCGAGGCCATGGACTACGGGCTCGGCGTGCTCCTCGACGCAAAGCTCGAACTGGAGGGCGCGGTCGCCTGAGTAGGCCAAGTGCCTTGCCCATGACCGCAGTTATGTGGCTGGCGGCTTGGCCCCTACGGCGCAGCAAGCTATCGCCAAAGCCGGGCTTACGCCCGACTTTGGCACTTGCCCTCGCCCCGGTGGGGGCGAGGGAGGACCGAGGACGAGTCGAGCGGGGGCGCTCGACTCGTCCTCGGCCACCGGCACCAGGGGGTGCCGGCAGGAGAATGAGGAGAAGAAGATCGAGACGCCGAGCGCTGCCGCCGAGCCGTCCGCCGCCGAACCGACCAGCGACGCACCCCTTGTACGTCGACCGCGCCGCCGCCACCGTAATCCCCAGAGTCGCACTCGCAAGCTGACTGTGCGTCTCAATGAAGACGAAGAAGCCGAGATCGCCGCCGCTGCCGCCAGCCGCGCTGTGACCGTTGGTCGCTTCATCGCGACCAGTGCCATCAGCGCCGCCCGCGGTCACAGCGCCGCCGCCGATCCGCAAGACCGCCTCGATCGCGCGGTCGACGAACTCGTCATCAGCCGAGCGCAGCTCGCCCGCGTCGGCAACAACCTGAACCAGTTGACGTTTGGGTTCCATGCCGCCGGCTACGTTCAGCCAGCAGAGCTGGCGCTCACCCTCGGTGCCGTCCGCAAGGCCGTGGTGGTCGTTGACGACACCGCCGCGAAACTGGTCAACGGTGGCCCGCTTGGTCCCTGACGTCAGCCGCGGCAACAAGACCTACGGGTTGTTGGCCTACCTCTACGGCCCCGGCCGGCGCGACGAGCACTTCGACCCCCACCTGGTGGCGAGTTGGGATGGCTTCGCGCCGGACCCGGGCCGCGACCCGAACGCCACCCTCAAGCAACTGGAGCAGGTCCTTGACCTGCGGGTCAACCAGCGCGGCCGACGGCGCCTGAAGAACCACGTCTGGCACTGCCCGGTGAGCCTGGACCCGGACGAGCGGCTGCTCTCCGACGAGGAGTGGGGCGAAGTTGCCCGCCGCGTCGTCGCCGCTGCCGGCATCGCCGAACCCGGCGACCCGGACGGCTGCCGCTGGATCGCGGTACGCCACGACCCCCGCCACATCCACATCATGGCCACCATCGTGCGCGGCGACCTGCGCGGTGCCCGCCTCCACAACGACGCCCAGCGTGCGCAGGACGAATGCCGAGAGATCGAGAAGGAGCTCGGCCTGCGCCAGCTCAACCCGGGAGACAAGACGGCAGCCAAGCGGCCCACCAGCGCGGAAGGACACAAGGCGGAGCGCCTCGGCCGCCCGGAACCCATGCGCCTGCAGCTCGGGGACCGGGTCCGCCAGGCCGTCGCCGGCGCTGCCGACGTAGCCGAGTTCCTCGGCCGCCTCGAAGCGGCCGGCCTGCTGGTGCGGCGCAAGGTCGGCCCGTCCGGCGACGTGCTCGGGTACTCCGTTGCCCACCCGGACGACCGCAACGCCCAAGGCGAGCCGATCTTTTTCAGCGGTTCGAAGTTGGCGCCGGACCTCTCCCTTCCGCGCATCCGCAAGCGGCTGGGCGGCGGTGTCCGGGCCGACGTCGCGATCGAGGCCCAGGTGGGCGACCCGGGGGCCGGTACGGCGCGAGCGCCGGGCTCCAAGGCCGCCCGGGCCCGCCGAGAGGCCGCCGCCGCGGTCGGCGACGCCACCCGCAGGATCGAGGAAGGGCCCGACGAAGACGCGGCGGCGCAGCTGGTCGGCGCCATCGAGATCATCGACGTCCTTGCCGTGCGCGCCCCGGCCGACACCAGGGCCCAACTCCTAGCGGCAGCACGGTCCTTCGAGCGGGCATCCCGCTCCCACGTCCGTGCCGAGCGGGCAGACAACCGGGCCGTCCGCACGGCGGCTCGCCAGCTGCTCAGCAGCGGCTATGCCGGGAACCGCGGTGAGGACGGCGGCACGGTCGCCATGCTGCTGTCGGCCCTGATCCTGCTGGCCATTGCCTCCGCCCGGTGGCACTCCGCTCGCTCGCATGCCCAGCAGGCTGCCGCTGCGAGTGCCGCGGCCGAGCAGCTCCGGGCGGCGTACGCCACGGTGGCCGCCCGCCCGATGGCCGCCATGGCCGCACAAGGCCGTTCCCTGCCGTCGCCTGTCCGCGAACGCCAGGACGCGGTCATCCGCGCCAAGCTGCCCGAGGCCCAGGTCGCCAGGCACGGCGGAACCGACTGGGACGCGCTCGCGGCCACCCTCGCCGAAGCGGAGGCGGCCGGCCACGACCCGGCCGCGCTCCTCGAGCAAGCCCGGGACCGCCGCGAGTTGGATACTGCGGAGTCCGTCACCGCCGTCATGGTCTGGCGCGTTCGCCGGATCGCGAAGCTGTCGGCCGCGCCCTCGGCTGAGCCCGGAAAGGCCGGCGCCCGTCCCAAGTCCGCAGGGCCTGCTGCCTCCGCGCCCGTGCCGCAGCGCCGGGGCCGGCCCAGCCGGAGCTGACCTTCCGGGGTCCTCTCGTGCACCCGCACGAGAGGACCCCGCCGCTGGCCGGTCGAGGCCGGAGTCTCGGCGGCTCGTTACCAGTCCTCTTCCAAGCTGCTCAGTCGCCGTAGCTGTCCGGGCTGTCCCCGTCCGGGAAGTTGAGGGTGTCCGGGCCGTCTCCGTCGGGGAACATGAAGGCGGAGAGAAATGGCTCGGCGCAGTAGCACTCGCCGCCACTGCAGTCCCGCGTCCCAGCGCAGCGGCCCAAATTGGGGAGTGGAGGCTGGGGCGGGAGCGGGGCAGGCCGTTGGACCCGGATCACGGCCGGGACCACCTCGCCGTCCACCCAGACTCCGCCCGCCAGCAGCTCGTAGCTGTCGGCTTCGCCCACGCTGTCGTTTTCGATCGTCATGGTCTACCTCCTGAGATCCGCCGACCGGCAGGTCGGCACCAATGCTTGCCGAAGGTGAAAGGGGACAAGGAAGGGGCCGACACCCTCCATTCGCTGTTCCAGGCAACCGAAGGCACGGTCGGCGAGCGCAGTTCCTGGTCGGCGGCGCCAAGACGGAACCGCGGTCGAGTGCTCAGAGCCGTACAAGCAGCACTGCCGAGATGATCAACGCCGTCCGGTGGAGGGCCTGATCGGCCAAGTACAGGCCATTGAGGCCAGCCGAGCGAAGGTCCGCGAACTGCGGTGAACCGAGCCGGCGGAGGATCCAGCGTACGGGCCACCGGCGGTCCAAGATCGCGTGAGTGGCGAACGACCAGGCCAGCGCCGTTGTCGAACCGAGCGCGGTCGCAGGGAGCGGCACGGCGATCCTGATCGCACCGTACAGGCCGACGAGGACCAGGTGGTAGCTCAGGCAGTGCGAGAGGCAGGCCCCCCAGCCACGGCGAGGACTCACGCCGGCGGCGACCTCCTCGTCGCTCGGGGCTGCCTTCCGTGCCGCCTGCCGGTCGGTTTGGCCCAGCACATGGTCGGCCAGCACATGGCCAACGCCGAGCACCACCATGACCGCGCCGAACCCTGCCAGGAGGTTCTGACTGGTGTCCATCGAGTTCTCCTTCTGTGATGGTGCCGAGCGGGATTCGCCCGGCACCGGAAATGCGTGAAGGGGGCCAGCACTTCGGTGCTGGCCCCCTTCACGCGGAGGTGGGAATGAGGGCTTGCCGTGCGGCGGCAAGCGGCCACAGCGGATGTGGCGGCGGGGCATAGCACAAGTTCGGCTCGCTACAGCGAGCCCGCTGGCCGGGACTCTGGTGATCCGCCCGCCGACGGATGCGATCGATGCTTCGTCGGCGGGCGTGCCAGTGCCCGACCGCAGCAGGAGGACCCGCCGTGCACACCGACCAGGTCACCGTCCTGATCACCGAGACCGGCGACGAGGTGAACGCCCACGTCAAGGGGCCGCTCACACCCCGGACGTACGAGACCGGCGACCCCTCGCGGTGCTACCGCGGCATCATCGACCCCCTGGAGAGCTACGGCCTGGAGTGCGTCGTCGACTACGGCGCGAGCGACTACGTGATCGCCGTCCTGCTGGCGGACGGCAGCCACCTCACGATCTCCCCGCCGGAGGACTGCGGCGACTACCGGCCCGGACCGCCCCGCAGCTGGCTCGTCACCCGTGACCACCCAGACAACCCGGACCTGTTCGAAGTCGCCTACGACAGCGAACCGCACGGCCCGCACGCCGCGAACGGCGGCAGCGTGGTGGGACTGCTGGCCGGGGTGTACGGGTTCCTGGACCGCATCGACCCGGGCTGGCGCAGGGCGGAGGCCACGCTGCTGCGAGCGGAGGCGCTGCTCCGGCAGGCCGGCTTCGTCAAGAACTTTTCAACGGAGCACACTTCGTACCGGCTGCCCGCCACCCTCGCCGAGTCGGCGCAGCGCCGGGCCGCCGTGGCCCGTGCTGTGGACGCACTGCGCGCCGAGGGGTACGGCGTCACCCGCACGACTCGCTCTCCCGGCCGTCTGCCCGCCGCCGGGAAACCGGTCGTCCTCGGAGCCCCGACCGCCGCGGTGCGGCACGAGGCCGCCCTCACGAGCACACCGTCCGCCGGGCCCGTCGGCGAACAGCGCGCAGCCCCAGCCGGACCGGCCCCCGCCGCCGCAGCCCCGCCCGGTGTCCACCGCCGCTGACCGTCTCCACCGCTACCGCCCGATCCGCACGGGCGGGCAGCAGCTACACCGACCCGCACAACGCCCAAGCCGGAGAGCCCTCTTGCCACTCTCGATCACGCAGCCCGCGGTCATGGAGCCGTCCCACCGTGTCCCGCGCCGTCCCCGGCAGAGCGACCGGGACTGGCTGCTGCGCTGCTACGTGCTGCGCGGCGCCGACGCCGTGGCGGGATCGGTGATCACCTACGCCGTACCGCTGCTGGTCCTCACCCTCACCCACTCGGTGATGTGGACCGGGCTGGCCTTCCTGCTGGAGTGGATGCCCAGGTTGTCGACCGTCGTGCTCGGCGGGGCGATGGTCGAACGCCACAGCCCGCAGACCGCCGTCCTGGCGACCAGCCTGGCGCGCGGTGTCGCCGCCCTGCTCACCCTGGTGGGGATGAGCCTCGGGCTGGGCGTGGTGGCCGTGCTCGCCTTCGGCGTCGTTGCCGGCATGCTGGCCGAAGGCAGCTTCCTGGCGGTCGAATCCCTCGGCGCCGAGGCGAGCCGACGCGCCGGCACCCAGATCCACCGGGTGCAGTCCAGGTACACCGCCATCGACCGCAGCGCCGCACTGCTCGGTCCGCTGCTCGGCGGCGTCCTCCTTTTCGCCGGGCCGGCCCTCCTGCTGACCACCGTCGCGGTCCTGTCTACCGTCACCATCACCATGGCCCTGGTCATGCACACCCAGCGTGCCCGCCCGCGCCTGGTCACCAGGGTCCACCGCGAACGAGCCCGCGACGCGCTCGCGGGCGGAGTCGACACCCTTGTGCGCACCCCCGCGCTCGCCTGGCTGATCGGCACGCTCGCCGCGGCGAACTTCGTCCTCGGTGTCCTGCAGGTCTCCACCCCGATCACCGTCGCCCAGGACCTGCACCGCAGCACCGCCGCCACCGGCCTGGTGTGGAGCGTCGCGGCCGGCACCTCCCTGCTGGCCGCCCTGGCCGCGAAGCCCGCCATCGACCGCTTCGGCCTGTTCCGCGTGATCCTGACCTCCTGCGTCGTCGCCTGCACCGCCGCCGGCGCCGCCGCCATCGCCCCGACCCTGACCACCTACACCTCTGCGGTGGCCACCGTGATGGCCGCCGAAGGCGCGGCCACCGTCGCCCTGCGCACCGCCCGCGCCCGGCTGATCCCCGCCCGACGCTTCTCCGCGACGCTGGCCACCTGTGTCCTGCTCGTCCTGATCCCGCTGCCGCTGGCCGGCCTGCTGGTCTTCGCCGTTCCGGCGGCCAACGTGAGGGCATTGCTGTTCGCCACCGCCGTGGCGACCACGGTCGCCACGGCCCTCTGCCTGGTCGGCCTCCACGGCCACCGGCACTCCTACGAGCACCCGGGCGCCGAACCCGCCGCGAAGACGGGCGAGGAACTCCTGGCCCAGGCCGGCTGACCAGCCAACCCCAACTCCCTTCCACCACTTGGAGAACAGCACCACATGACGACGACCGCCGCCCTTCCGGACGACGCCCGCGACGACGGGGTGCTCCTGGTCCTCGGCACCGGCGACCAGACGTTCAGCTCGTACTGCCTGGCCTCCGCCTCCAGGCACAGCCCGCTGGTCCTGGTGAGCGACGCCGAGCCGACCTGGCAGCAGCCCCATCTGCGCGACCACGAGGTCGCCGACCTCGGCGACCTCGAAGAGCTGCGGTGGGCGGTCGCCCGCCTCGCCGAGCGCCACGAGATCAAGGGCGTGGTGACCTGGGACGAGCACGCCCTCGTTGCCGCCGCGCACATCGCCACCGACCTCGCGGTGCCCGGCCAGTCCTCGGCGACCGCGACAGCCTGCCGCAACAAGGCCGCCTCCCGGGCGGTCTGGGCGTCCGAAGGCGTGCCGTCCGCCCAGTCGATCCGGGTCACCTCCCTGGTGACCGCCACCACTGCGGCCCGCCGCATCGGCCTGCCCGTGGTCCTCAAGCCGGCCTCCCACACCGGCGGCATCGGCGTCGTCAAGGTCGACCACCTCGACGAGCTGCCGGCCGCGTTCACTTACGCCAGCGCCCGCGCGAAGGGCCAGCGCCAGGAGGGCAGCGGCATCCTCGTCGAGGAGTACCTGGACGGCCCCGAGATCGCGGTGGAGTGCGTGACCTCCCACGGCATCACCACCGCCGTCGCCGTCACCCGTACCGAACTCGGTACCGGACCGCACTTCCAGGCGGTCCGCCACGTCGTCGCCGCCAGCGACCCGCTCCTTGTCGAAGTCGCGCCGATCGCCGAGGCGGCGCTGGATGCCCTCGGCGTCAACTGCGGCATCTCCCACGTCGAGATGCGCCTGACCACCACCGGCCCCAAGCTGATCGAGGTCAACGCCCGCCTGGGCGGAGACTTGGTGGGCCACCTGGTCCGCCTTGCCACCGGCATCGACCTCGCCGCCGCCGCGGTCGACATCGCCCTGGGTCGTGAACCCGACCTCACCCCCACCCGGGCAGCCGCCGCCGGCATCCGCCTGCTCCATCCGGCCACCTCCGGAACCGTCCGCACCGCGCACCCGCGCCCCGAACTCGGCACCCCCGACTGGCTGGAACGCCTCGTGTGGGAACTGCGGCCCGGCCAGCAGACCCTGCTGCCCCCGCAGGGCGATCCCGGCACCGCCCGCCTGGGACACCTGGTGGTCACCGGTACCGACGCCGCCCAGGTGCACGAGCACCTCGCCCACGCCGAGGGTCTGGTCGACATCGCCGTCGACCCCGGGCCGGCCAGCGGCTGACCCCGGCCGCCGGCGGGCCCGGTGCGCTGCTCACACCGGGCCCGCCGAGACCATAAACCGCCCACCCCGGCCCGACAACACCCCGCGCGCCGACGGGCCGGACCGAGAGAACCCAGGACCAGGACCCGTGGACCTCCACTCCTACGCCACCGCCCTCGCCACACACTTGCCCGGCACCTGGGCGGTCGAGCACCACCAAGACCTCGACCCGGACACGGCCGACATCATCGCCCTGCTCGCCATCGGCCCCACGATCGAGTTCGCCGACTTCCGGGTCGCCGCCGTCCTCACCAGCCCAAACCGGCCGATCGGCCTACTCGTCACCGAGAACCCGCACTCCACCGCGCACGCCTTCACGATCCGGTCGATCGCCCCGGCCGGCGCCAGCTCCTACGCGAACCACGCAGGCGGCGAGAAGCTCGAACTCCCTGGGCTGGGGGATCCGGCAGCCGCCGCAGCCGAGATCGAACGCGTCCTGCTGCCCCGCCACGACCAGCTCCTCGCCGACGACCGCCTCGCCGTGTTGGAGGACGCCCTACGGGGAGCCCAACAGGCGGTCGACCACTGGGATGCGATCTCCGACGGCCTGAGCGACGAGCAGGGCTGGCCACTGGACGACCAGCTCTACGGAGACGGCGTCGTGCGGCGTGACGCCGACGCCCTCCGCCATATCGAACACGTTCTCGAACATGCTCTGCCGCACGCCGACGCTCTCCTGCAGGACGGCTGGGCCGCCCAGGCCGCTCTTCCGCCAGGGCCGGCCGCCGACCGGGCCAGCTGGCAGCTGGGCGAGCTGCAGACCGCCTTCGTGAGCGCCGCCGAGATCCTCCACCGATGGAAGGGCATCCTGGCCCGGACCGCCACGGTCGACGGCTACAAGGAGGCGCTCGAAGAACGCAACGCCGAAGCGTGGCACGACGTGCACACCTGGCTCATCCACGGGCCGGCCCTCACTGCGCTACTCCGAAGCACTGCCGAACCTGGGGGCGCGATCCGAAGCGCTGCTGCGCAGGCTCGTTCCCTTCGGCGGGTCGCCGGTGGCCCGCCGGGCCAAGCCGAGCCCGGTCCCGGCCCGACGTCCGTCAAGCAGGCGCCGGAACAGCGACGATGATGAACCGTCCGACATCCCGGATGGTCACACCTGGATAACGGAATCCGGTTTCGGGAATAAAATCGGGCATTTGGTTGTTATACCGGCCACTTCTGATGAAAGGGCTGTACTTGTCGGATCTGCCGAGACGTCGTGACGACCACGAGCCGACGTTCCTCCCGCCGCTCGCCGATGCTGACCTCCACATCCCCGACTTCCCGATGGTTGTTCCGGAGCCCGAGCCCGGAAAGCCCGTCATCCGGGCAGTGCCGCACGCCGACGAGCTGAACCCGCGCGGAACCGTGATCACCTGCGAGCACTGCAAGGCCCGCCGCGACTGGATGCTCCTGAACGTTCGCGAGCAGGTGTTCGTCCGCTGCCGCTGCTCGCATGAGTGGCTGGAGCGGGACCTGACGGTCGACTACTTCGACCAGTACTTCTCCCATCCGGAGAAGGTGTGGGACAACTTCGAGGTCGCCATGACCTCGACCGGCTACGACGGCGCCTTCGCGGGGATCTATCTCAACTAATGAGCGGTATTGCAGTGGATGCAACATAAGCCGCATCTCGCGAAGGGCTCTGACCTGTGGTTTTCCGAGGGGATCAGCGTCGGGCTGATCCCCTCGGGCGGGCTCCACCTTGGGTGCGTAATCAGATGCAACGATGTTGCGTTGGATGCAACATGAGTCGAGCGGTTGATTTTCCGGGTGCCGCCCAGCTGGTGCTGGCTGGTGGCGCCGTGCATCTGGACCCTGAGCCAGCGGTCTTCGAGTCGATGCTGGACGGCTGGGTGCTGCAGCAGAAGGCCCGCTTCCTGGACTGGGAGCAGGCGATCAAGCCCCGGTTGAGGCTTATTCGCCGGTTCGCGGAGTTCACCAACGAGGCGGCGGTCACGGTCCGCATGGTCCCACGGGTGACGCTCCGGTAGGAGCGGTTTTGCCCGGAGCGGGAGAGGTTCGCGCCACGTTGGTCATCTACACCAGCAGCGCCACCGCAAGGTCCGCTACCAGTGCGGTGTTGGCGCCGATGCCCAGGGCGGGGCTCATGGCGTGGACCGCGTCGCCCGTGACCGTGACGTTCGACGGCTCCCAGGCGTCGACGGGCACACAGCTGCGGCACTTGAGGGCCTGCACGGTGGCGGTGTCCCACGGCCGGACGGTCTCGACCAGGGCCGGGTGCCAGGCGGCGACGCGCTCCAGCACGTGCGCCTTGAGCTTCTCGGGCCCGGCGGTGAACAGTTCGCCGTCGGGGAGCATCCCGTCGGCGAGGGAGTTGAAGATGCTCAGAGCGTAGTCGGCGGTGGCCTCGCGGCCGGAAGGAGGCGTCCTGCTCGGCGATCAGCGGCGAGGTCGGGTCGGTGCGCTCCAGCGGGCCCAGGGTCAGCCCGGTGAAGTCTGCGGCGTAGGCCAGCGAGACGGTGTTGAACAACTGCGGGGGCAGCTTGGCCTTCGCAGCGTCGGTGAGATGGATCTTCGCGGCGATGTGCCGGGAACCGAGGTCGGCGGCTTCGACTCGGGGCAGGCACTGGGCGCTACGTCGGCACCACGTCGATCAGCGGCACGTGTTCCTGGTGACGACCGCATAGCGGGCCCCGTGGCGTCCCTGAGCCCGGCGGCAGTAGCTGCCGGGAACGTACGGCCGCCTCGGGCAGCAGCGGTAGGCGGAACCGGTGGCCGGCGCGGCGGTCCTCTGCCGTTCACCCAGCGGGAGAGGCCCGGGGGCGAGCAATCCAGGGGAAGGAGGAGCGCCGCCCGCCCCGGGCGTCCGCACTGGCCCCGTACTGCGCAGTGCCGCGGTTCGCGACAGGCGAAGACGGCCGCCCCAGGGATCCGGCGCCGGCGCGAGTCCCGTGACAGCAGCCCTCCGGAAGAGCGCCACTGGTAGCAAGGGGTCAGGGCCGGCAAGCGGGTGGCGACGCCGAGCACCGTGAAGCACTGCATCACCACGCCGGCGAGGGCGAGAGGCCCGTGCAGAACAGTCGGCGCCTGCTGTGGACCGCTGTGGTCGACCGGGAGGCAGAAGGGCGGTTCGTCACCGCAGGCCGTACCGAACGGTCTCCGCTATGTCGGGCGGGCGCGCACCCGTGGGCCCCGGTGCCGGCGCTGGCCTGGCCAGCCCGGTCCGAACACGTGCCGTCCTTCCGGAAAGTTCGCAGCATGCGGGCGAATTTAAAAAGATAATCGCCATTCAAATCCCCCGTTCGGCCGGTGCGGTGTTCGAAAATAAATGGCTAGCATTCATGGCTCATGGGGTGCTGCAATTGCAGCACCCCAGGCCGCCCGAGGGATGTCCGAGACAATCCCCGATCACACCCGAAGGCTGCCGGTCAAGTACGTCGAATGCGGGAGGTCACATGCAGGACTTCACCAATGGAATGTCGGCCGCGCTGATCGAGGATGTCGCCTGGATCAAGGCCCAGGCCAGCTACGGAGACGGCGGCGAGTGCGTCGAACTCGCCGGACTGCCGACCGGCGACGTGGCCATCCGCAACTCCCGCGACCCGGAGGGTGCCACCCTCATCGCCACGCGCGGTGAGATCCGGGCGTTCCTCGACGGCGCCAAGCGGAACGAGTTCGACCACTTGATCGCCTAAAGGAAAATCCAAGGTCAGATAAGTCAGATTAGCTTCATATTCTGACCGGGGTACTTCCGTGTGACGGCACGCGGGCGCGGCATGTGGGAGTATGTAGGCCATTGGTGTCAGGCCACCCGAATCGCCTACGGAGTCCGCGTGTCGTCCATTTCCGAATCCGCCGAATTGCCCGCCGGTGAGCGCCCTGCCGGCAGCGGCACGCCCCAAGGCGAGGATCCACTCCAGCCCGCAGAAGGCTCTGGCGGCCACAGTCTCGCCGCCGTCCTGTCGCTGAACCCTCGTGCCGACATGACGGCGCCGCCGGTGCAGGACACACCCACGGCGGACCGGGTGGTCTTGGGAGAACGCCTGCGCCGGGCCCGCGACCGGCGGGGCCTGTCCCAGGAGCGGGCGGCCGCGCACGGCAAGATCCTGCTGCCGGAATCCAAGTTGTCGTACTCGACGCTGTCGCGCATCGAGTCCGCCAAGACGCCGGTCTCCAAGGAGATCGTCACCGCCCTTTCCGAGGTCTACGGGCTCGACGCCAGGGAACTGCGGGAGCTGCTGGACCTGGTCGAGCGGGGCCGACGACTCGAATGGTTCGAGACCCCGGAGTGGGAAGGCGCGGTCGCCCCGCACTGCAGTACCTACCTGGGGCTGGAGCCGGTCGCCCGGGAGCTGCGCACCTTCCAGACCACGATCATTCCCGGGCTTCTGCAGACGCCGGGCTACGCTCGCGGCATCGTCGCCGGCCACCACCTGGCCGTCGACGAGGAGCGCGCTAAGCACAGGGTCCGCGCCAGGATGGAGCGGCAGCGGCGCTTCTTCGCTTCGCCGCCCGCGCGGACGGTCCTCGTGATCAATGAGCTCGCGCTGCAGCTGACGATCGGCAGCTCCACCGTCATGGCGGCGCAGGTGCGTCACTTGCTGCACGTGGCGGACATGCCGAACGTGAAGGTGCGCGTCGTGCCGCTCGACCAGACCATCGCGACGCCCGTCAGCGGCCTCACCCACCTGATGTTCCAGCCCGAGGGACCGCCCGAGATGGTCTACATCGAAGGCCTGAGCTCGTCCACCTACCACCCGGCCGACACCGGGGAGCCCAGCGCGCGCAAGAAGGTGCGCAAAGGCAAGAATGCCAGCGCGGACATGGAGTCCTACGTTCAGTTGGGGCTGAAGATCAGCCAGGGCGCGGCCCACCGGCGGCGCAGCATGGACATCCTGGCGCGGGCGTTGAAGCGGTTCGAGGGGCGCTAGTCGGCCGGCCGGGGGTACGGGATGCGGGCGAGGCCCCCGTACTGCTGCCACTGGCTGGAGCGCAGGGCCCGCTGAAGGGCCGAGTCGGGGCGCCAGTCGGCGACGTCAACCAGCCCGGGCTCTTCGAGGGCCAGGCCGTCGAAGTAGGTGTCGACCTCCCAGCGCTCCCGTACCCGGCCCCAGAGTTCGCCGGTCTGCTCGGCCATGATCCTGGTGACGTCGCCGCGGAGCTGCGGGTCGTCGCTGACGACATGGCTGATGGCCACGAAGCTGCCCGGGGGCAGCCGTTCGACGATGCGTCGTACGACGCTGCGTGGCCGGGCGGAGTCCGGCAGGCACTCCAACGAGGCGACGAACAGGACGGCGGTCGGCTCGTCCGGGCGCAGCAGTTCCTTGACAGCCGGGTGCTCGAAGACGCCTTCGGTGTCCGTCATGTCCGCGTTGAGCATGGCGGTTCGGTCGTTCTCGTCCAGAGATTCGCGGCCGTAGGCGATCGCGATGGGGTCGTTGTCGACATAGACGACGCGCGACCTCGGGTCGACGGCCTGGACGATCTGGTGGACGTTGAGCGTCATCGGCTGACCTGAGCCGCAGTCGAGGAACTGGCGGATGCCGTACTCGGCGGCCAGAGCTCGCACCGCGCGGTGCAGGAACGAGCGGTTGGCGAGTGCGAGTGCGTCTGCGTCCGGTACCCGCTCGCGCAGGCACTCGGCGGCGGCGCGGTCGGCGTCGAAATTCAGGCTCCCGCCCGCCAGTACGTCGTAGATGCGTGCCGAGCTGGGCACGGTGACGTCGATCTCACGTTTGGACCCCACAACGCCCCTCGCTCCTGGCAACCATCGCAGGCCGCACGGCTGTTGAGCGCCCATTGTAAAGATCGCATGACTGAAAGCGCCACGGGTCTGATGGTGCGTCACCCAAAGGGGGTGGCGCGCAGCGTGGCGCTGGACAGTTCTGTGCGCCGTCACCCGCCCGCGCACAACGTGTGGCGGGCGGGTGACGGCGATGTCGCTCAGGTCCTGGGCGGCCTCCCTTCCATGTGGGAGGGCGCCCCGGCGGCGATCAGCCGGTCGGCGCTGCGAAGCCCCGCCCTCACCGCGCCGGGGTCCGTGCCCATCAGGCGGGCCGCGTCGGAGGCCGACAGGCCCAGCCCGTGGTGGAGGAGGGCGGCATCGGCCAGGGGGTCCGGCAGGTGGCGGTGCAGCACGTCGACCGGCCCCTGCCGCGGCGCGGTGGCGTCGGGGCGTGGGCGGTGTGCGGTCACTGCGGCGCGCAGCACGCACCAGGCGTCGCCGACGGGCGAGGGACCGGCCAGCAGCGCCGCCCAGCGTGCGTGGGTGTGGGCCAGTGCCTCCTCGACGGCGGCCGCGCCGCTCGCGCCGTCCCTCAGCCGGGCCGTGGCGTAGTCGAGGTAGCGGTCGTACACGAGGGCCACGAACGCCAGGAATCCGGCGTCGGGTCCGGTTCGGCGGGCGCGGCGGGCTGGGCCCGGGGCGGTGCCGGGCCCAGGGAGTGATGCCTCTGGCATATTCAGGTCCTGGGATGGCCGTTGAAATCCGGCGTGCGAGCCGGGCGTGGGGGGTGCGCGGGGTGCGGGGAACGGCCGCTGGCCGATCCCCGCACCAGCGGACGTCAACGCAGCGTCAGCCGCCACCAGGTGACCGCGTTGTCGCGCGAGAGCGTGCCGAGGGCGAGCACGGCGACGTACCGCTCGGCGCCGTCCAGCACGAGAAGGGCCCCCAGCAGGGCCAGCGCGTTGAGGAGTGCGGCCACGGGCACGCGCGCCCCGAACACCTCGATGACCCGCCCACAGGGGTGCTGCGGTCCCACGGGCGGCGGGGTGGGACTGATAACGTTCACCGCCGTGGAGGGCGCCTTCGGGCGCACTCCCGGGCGACGGTCGGGCTTGGGCATACTCAACCTACGTGTGATCGACGTCCAGCCCCGGTCGGCGGGTTACGGCCGCCGGCCAGGGCAGCCCCGCGAGGAATCGGGGAGCCAACACGAAACGCTACTCCCCGTACTGGCCAGTAAACCCATTGTGGCGGGCGCTGCAAAGGCCACCCCGGGAACGTTTCCCCCGACTCCGGACAACCGGGACAACTCCCCCCGCCCGCAGCGGACATGGGCCATCCGGCGGCACCTTCCCGCCACCGTCGGTCAGCGGCCCGCCTCCTCACGCACCAGCGCCACCAACCGTGAGCGAAGGCAGCGCCGAAGAAGATCACAGCCGTCGACCACGGGCATCTCGCGCGTGCAGAACAACGCCGACCGCCCGACGAGGAGAACCTCCTGTGCGCGCGCCATCTCGGCGACAAGGTCGACATCGCCGTCCTGGGCGACAGCCCAGTCACCGCTCTGCACCGCGACGGAGCCGTCCTCCAACGGCGTGACGACCGGCTCGCCCACCTCGTCGAGGCCCAGCCGCAGAGCGTCCTCTACCAGGAGAGGCTCCGGTCCGGCCACGGTTCCGGCGATCGGCACCGCGAACTCCTGCGCGATCCGCGGAACTTCCAGGACACCCAGGTCAACCGCCCCGGCGGGTACTGGATCGCCTCAGCCGACCCGGAGGCCGGCCAGCACGTCTTCACCACCGCGTGGTCGGCCGACGACCTGACCGACCTGCTACTGGCCACCGACAGCGTCAGCGCGGCCGTCGGCTCCTACGGCCTCCTCACCCGGCCTCAAATTGCCGTGCTGTCCCGGGCACACGGACCGGACACCGTCATCGACACGATCCGCGACTTCGAGGAAGCGGAGACTGACGAACGCTGCACCGTTACCTCGCCGGAGTGTCCCTCTGCTGCCCGTCGCCGCCCGCAGGTTCGGGTCGGAGACGGGCAGCAGAGGGGCCCAGGCGATGGGCGCCCGGCCGAGGCTAGGACATCTTCCTTACGGTGTAGGTGGGACGTGGGCGACGGCATCTCGCCGGGCCGCGAGGGGTGGCGGTGGACGCGCAGGGCAACCTCTACATTGCCGACACGGACAACAGCCGGGTGCGCAGGGTGTCGGCGAGTACCGGGAGCATCACCACCATCGCCGGTACGGGAACACACGGGTACGGGGGCGACGACGGACCCGCAACGCAGGCACAACTCAAGTATTCGGCGGGGCTAGCGGTGGACGCGCAGGGCAACCTCCTATTGACCGATGGGTACCTCGTGTGGAAGGTGACACTTCATGCTCCCGCGCCGACGCCGGTTCCGGTTCCCAGCGCGCCGAAGGCGCGTGCGAACCTCTCGGGAGTGGGGTCCTGCAACCACCAGAAGGCGGCGGCGGGCTCCTCTTTCAAGAAGCGGCTCAAGGTGACCGCCACCGACGCCGCCGACGGCTCCCCCCTCGCGGGCGTGCCCGTCCTGTTCAGCGTCTCCGGCAGCACCGGCTCGCACTTCCCCGGCAACGCCACCAGCGTGGAAGCGGTCACCGACGGCCAGGGCGTCGCCACCGCCCCCGCACTCACCGCGGGCCCCACCCCGGGCCCGGTGACCATCAGCATCGAAGCCCCCCACAACGCCGGCAGCAACCCGGCCCACTACCAAGCCGAAGTCACCCACGCCTGAACCAGGCCGAATGGGCGCCACACCCCGCCACCCAGACGGATGTGGGGCAGTTCGGGCCAACCGAGCCGGCGGTCGGGCTGATCCCTTTCGCAATGCGCGCCAGGGGAGCGAAGCGTGGGGAATACGACACGTCAGGAATAAGCACCCTCCGCCGGTATGAGTCGCCGCACGAGCCGCGGCAACCGCGCTGGCCCAGGCCAGGCGAGTCCCGGACCGGACGGGATACCTGGTGCGACCGAGCCTCGCGGGGCCGTGCCAGCAGTGCACAACTTCGGTGCTGTACTTGCTGGATGTGAAATGACGGGAGGGCCCCGATGACGTCGATGCTGGGACGCGAAGTGCCCGGGTACCGGCGTAAGTGCCGGTATGCCGGGCGCGGGTGCACCTGCTTCTACTACACCGGAGAGTTCGGTCGGCAGGCCGCACGACTGCGCCGGCGCCGGGCGCGCCGGGTGGAAGCTCGCACGTGGCCGGACAACGACGGCGCATAGCCGACTTCAACACCGATTTGGCCCTGACTGGGTGTTCCGCACCCGGTGTTGAGTTCCGACATCTGCACCACGAACGAGGCGGTGTCGCGAGGATTCGCGGCACCGCCTCGTTCGCATTCCCCGGAGGGCACCGCGGTTCAGCGACCGAGCAGACCGAAAATGCCCGGGGCGCTCTCGCACGCCTGGCCGGAGCCGAGCAGCCGGGTGAGGCTCAGCCGTACGACGGCCTGCCGCAGGCTGAGGTGGGCGGCCAGCTCCTCGCAGGTCGCAGCTCCCTCCTCCAGCTGGCCCAGTACCGCGCGGTCGGCGTTGTCGTCGAGCAGCCGGGACACCAGGTACAGCGCGAAGACGGACAGCGCGCATTCGGTGAGCGTGATCGCGATCACCGCCGGGCTGTGCCATACGGCGCCCGCCACGGCCTCGGCGCCCGTGAGGACGGTGAGGGAGATCAAGCAGATCGCCGCACGGCGCAGTCCGCGGCGGGAGATCCTCGAGGTGATGGTCACAAAGCCTCCTGGGGCAGCGGAGCGTAGCGTGAGCGGTCGAAGAAGCGGCAGTCGGTGCGCGGCGGGCGGAGCAGGCATACCCGGCATGGGAGTTCGGGTGCCGCCGGGAGGACGTGGTGGTGGCAGAAGGCGCGGCCTGCGCGCGGGTCGCGCACCGGGTGCGCGACGACGAGTTCGGTGAGCAGTTCTGGGGCGGTCCAGCCGCAGCGTCCTTCGCGCGGGTGGAGGCGTGCGGAGCGGTGGCCGGCGTCGATGCCGCCGACGGCCACCAGGTAGAGGTCGCTGGGGGCGAGGTAGGCCAGGACGTGGTAGCGGGTGCGCTCGCCAGCGCTATTCCTTGGGCCGTAGGCGGTGCCGAAGGCGCGGGCGATGCCGACCCGGCTGCCGTGCAGATCGAGGGTTTCAGGGTCCAACGGGCCTCCGTGGTCGCGTTCTCCGACGCGGGAACGGCGTCGGTGGCTGGCCGCCGGGCCGAGTCGCGGCGGCGTGTGAGCACGGGCAGATCAGTCCTGCGGGCTGCGCGGGCAAGGCACGCGGTCGAGACGGCAGGGCTCGGCCGGGACCGGGGCGTGCGACATCAGCGTCCACGCCGCAGTTAACTGACCAACCATCAGCACCGTGCCCCCGAGCGGGGTGTGGTGCCTCCAGGCGGCGTCGTAGACGAGATCGAAGGCGGAGGCGGCGACCAGGATCCTGACGAAGGCGAGGGAATCGAGACGGAAGGTGATGGGGAGTCCTTTCGAAGGAACAACGGGGGCGCTGGCCGGGCCAGGCGGCGTCAACCGGCGGCCGGAGTAAGGCATCAGGCCGCGATGGCGTACCGGCGGCGGCAGGAACCCTCTCAGGCGGCGGAGGCGGTGGCGGCCAACGGGAGAGGCGTAGACCGGTTGACCATCGCGGTCAGCAGGTCGAGCACGAGCTCGGCGGGGGTGTGCCGGTCGAAGCGCGCTCGCCACCCGGGCTGCCGGGCGGTACCGTCCACGGCGATGGTCCAGGTGTCCGCGTTCGGGGTGTCCGGCTGGTAGCCCAGGTAGACCCGGGTGCACGGCGACGCGGCGTGCAGCCCGCCCTCGGCGTCAATGACCCAGGCCCAACCGTGCTCGTAGAGGAACGCGCTGACAGCGTTGGCGTTTCCCTCGCCAATGGGCCACTGCCGGTGGGGAATGTCGTCACCAGGACGGGGACCTCGGACGACGGGGGCGGAGATCACGACAGGCAGGGGAATCCTCCTCGAAGCGGGGGGCTGCGGCGGTCGTCCATGTTGACTTGGACTGCCCCGATTCGCATAGCCCGTAAGGGGGTTCGCTGTCTGCTCCAGGCGAACACGACGAAGGTCCAGCCTGTGAAGGCTGGACCTGAGAGCAGAGCTGTCCCGTCTCGATGAATCCGGCGGACAGGGGCTTCTGCGTCTGATCGACGTGGTCGTGTGGCGGCATCTCAGCTCAGCGTGTTTTGCGGATGGCATCGGTGGCGGCCTTGGCGATGGCCGCGGGGGCGCTGGAGGGCCGAGGCAGGTGAAGCAGGGTGGTCCCCGGCAGGTGGAGGGATTCCTTGTTGAGGGTGAGCTGGAGTACGGCGCAGCCGGCGGCGCTGAGGCGCTTGATGCGGGTGACGGCCTGAGCGGTTTCGTTGTCACGGTATTGGGCGTCGGTGACGATCACGAGGAGGCGGCCGGCGCCGGGGCGGCTGAGGTCGAGACCGTGGTCGAGTGCGTCGATGGCGTCGCCCAGGTTGTGGCTGGCGCCGCGGGCATCGAAAGTCGTCACGCGGTCTGGCGCCCGGTGGGTGGGTCGGGTCAGTGCGGTCAGATGCATGTCGTAGGCGATGGTGGCGGTGCGGGAGTCGGGGTCGGTCAGGGCCGCTGCGCGGGCCACGATCCAGGTAGCGGACGCGACGGGCCCGCAGGCGGCACGCATGGAGCCGGAGACATCGACGGCGATGCCCACGCGCAGCGGTGGGGTGGGCGAGTTGCGGCGGCGCGTGTGGGTGAAAGGCTGCGCAGTGGGTATCGAGCCGGCGGCGCGCTGGGCGTCGCGGGCGAGGGCCCGGCCCATGTTGAGGCGGCCGGGCGGGGTGGGGCTGGTCGTCCGCTCCTCGGTCCGTTCGCGGTAGGCGGCGGCGCGCAGGGCGCGGCTCAGGCGCGCGGCGGCGCTCTGCTCGGCGGCGGTCGGCTTGCGGGTACCGGTGACGGGGTTGCCGGAGGGCGCCGGTGTGCCGTCGGGATTGACGGTGGTGCCGCGGGGGTTGAAGACCGACTTGGCGGTGGCGGCGGCCTTGCGTCGCTGGCCGGCCTGCTGGGCGCGGTTCTGGGTCTGTGCCCTGGACCGTGAGGCCAGGGCGTTGTCCGCGGCGGCTTGTGCCGCGAGGTCGGCGGCGTCGTTGGCGGCCATGTTGTCCGCGACGACCGTCACGGCGGCGGACAGTAGATCGGTGAGGTCCTCCGGCACGGGCTGGGCGGGGGCAGCGGTGTCCAGGGCGTCGCACCAGTCCTGGGCGTGCGCGAGCATGGTGGTGGCGTCGTGGTCGGCGCACCGGTGGGCTGCGGTCCAGATGCCGGTGAGGGTGGCCAACAGGTCGGCACCCAGGACCCGTTCGCACAGATCGGCGACGGCCTTGGTCTCGCCGGCGTCCAGGATGCCGGCGTCCCGGCGGCCGAGTATCAGGGCTGCCACGCCGGCGGCCTGCTCGGCGCCCTGGAAGTCGGGGTTGGCGATGTCGGGCATGACCAGGGTCCGGGCACTGGTACGCAAGTACCTGCGGTCGGTGGGCCGCCTGGTCAGGTGTGCGCCTTCGGCACGGCTCTCCTCCAGCAGGAACGCGGCCTTGACGACGCGGGCTTCCGCGTCGGCGGGCGGCTCCCATACGGAGTGGGCCGCATGGGCGGCCTCGTGGACGAACACTCCCCAGGCGGCGGGATAGTGCTCTTCGTCGCCCACGATCCGCGGACGGACCTCGTGGGGTTGAAGGGGGGCGAACAGCGTGGCGTCGAACTCGATCTCCGCCAGGTGGGGGAAGTAGGCGGCGGGTGCCCCGGAGCGGGTGCCGGGGCGGCAGGTGACGAGCAGGTCCTGGCGGCCGGACAGGGCGACCAGCCGATCGCCGAGTTCGGCTCCCACGCGCAGCCACGTGGCCGGGGAAGAAGGTGGCTGTGCGGGTGGGGCGCCGTCGTCGTCCCAGCGCGCGAGGTCGGCGTCGTCCTCGGGCGTGGTGACGGAGGACTGGATGTGGTGGTGGGCGCTCATCGCGAGCGGCCCCGTTGGGCGGAGCTGGTGCTGCCTGGCGGCTGCTGGGCGGCCGAAGCGGAGAGCTGCCGGCCCAGGGTGAGCGGCGCGACCTGCTGGACGCCGGCAATCTTGCTGACGGCAGCGGCGACGGCGTCGCGGTCCTCCAGAGGAGCGATCCCGACGAGGTTCCCGAGCGCGGCCTTGGTGCCGAGGACCGCCTCGGTCCGCTGGTAGCTGAGCAGCTCCCGCAACTGGGGCGCCCAGCCCAGTTCGCCGAGCTCGACCTGGCGGGCGAGGTGTCGGGCGACCCGGACCACCCGGGCATCGATCTTCAGAGCCAAGGCCAAGTCGTAGTCCGTGCCGACCTGGATCTGCACGCTGAACCGGCTCGCCAGCGCCTCCGTCAGAACGGCGCCGTGCACGCCCGGATTATGGCCCGCGACCACGAAAAAGCCCTGCTTGGCCTGGACGGTCTCTCCCTTGTGCGCCTTGACCTGGATCTGGCGGCGTCCGTCCATCGCCGGATACATCGACGCCAAGACCTTGGGCGAGATCAGGGTCGCGTCGTCGATCAGCAAGGCGCGACCCTCGGTCATCGCGGTGACCAGCGGACCGTACTGCCAGACGTAGCCCCCACTGTCGTCCAGCGTGTAATCGCCGATCAGGTCGCCGACCGTGGTGTCGCCGTCTCCCGCGACGGTGATCAGGTCCGGGAAGGCGGCCTCCACCAGGGAGGTCTTGCCGGTGCCAGGGGGACCGTAGAGCAGCACCGGCACGTCGGCGTCGCGCAAGCGGTTCAGCGCCTCGACGTCGGGCAGGTCGGCCAGCTCTCGGGGGTGGTAGAGCTGGCCGCCCGCGCGGCGGATCGGGCCGCTCTGCTTGGGCGTAGTCGCTGCGGGAGCGGTCGTGCGGGCCATGGCCGCCTGGGCGCGGGGAGAGTGGGTTCCCGGTGGACTGATCACCGCGGCCTGGGCGGCTGCGGCGGTCTTCCCGTTCGCGCGGAACGTCAGCGTTCCGGCGCCGAGCTGGTCGGCCTCGCCGCGCTTCGCCAGAGTCAGGGCGGCGTTGCGGACGGCACCGTGGGAGTGGCCCAGCTGCTTGGCCATGTCTTGGGCGGTGAGCTTGTCCATCGGCCGGTCGACCAGCAACCTGGCGACCTTGGCCCGTAGTTCGCCGCCCTTGGTGCGTGGCGGCGTGGCGGGTTGTGCGGGTGTGGTCAAAGCGAGGATCCTCCAACGGGTTGGCGTGCGGGCGGAGTTGGTGCGGGCGTGCCCGGCAGGGGCGTACCGCCGGCGCTCACCGGCTGGCCGAGTGCTCGGTCCAGGCGCACGGGGTGGCTGGCGGTGAGCAGCTCGCTGGCTGCCGAGCCGGCCCGTGCGTCCGGTCCGTGCTGGCTTCCGTCGCCGGGCAGGAGCAGCCAGGCGTCTCCTCGAAGCCGACCCGGAGCAGGACCCGCCGGGCGGCGGCGTTGTAGCGGGTGGTGGTGATCTCGCCGGTGGTGGTGTGCCGGATCGGCACGAACGGCTGGGCTGTGCGCTCTGCTGGCGCCGCCGCCTCGTGGACGGGCGAGGGCCCCTGGACGATGAGGGTGCGGGCCGCCGACAGTGTCGCAGCGCTGGCCTTGACGTTGGCGACGGAGTCGAGAGGATGCGAGGTCAGGATTTCTCCGTGATGGTCGGTTCGGGGATTGGGGGGCTTGGGCGGCCGGTGCCAGCCGTTCTCCGGGGTGCGGGACTCGGTGGTGCGGGGCCTGGGGTCTCACCGCTGTGGGGGCTTGGGGGACGGGGGACGTCTACGTTCAGTGAGCCCGGCGTTGCCGAGGAACGGAAGGCGTCGTTGCCGCCGGGCGCGAGGTTGTCCGGGGGCGCCCGGCCGAGGTGCGCGTGCGTGCCGCGTCCGCGCGGCGGCGCTCCGAGGGGGTGGTGAACAGCTCGTCGCTCTCGTAGCGGAAGGCGGCGGCTGCGTCCTCCAGCAGTTCGGCCTGGATCCGCTGGGGCGCGCGGGCGGCGTCGGCCAGGGTCTCGGGGACGCGGTCGTCCAGCAGCCCGGCCTCCCGGGGCAGCCCGTACACGGAAGCGACGGCGTGGCGGGCGGTCGCCTCGATCGTGGCGGACCAGGCCGCCGGCAGGTGCGGGCCCCCGGGGACGATGCCGCAGACCGCCGACCCGAGGCCGGTGAGGGCCTGGGGCAAGGTGGTCTGGTTGTCGACGGCGTCCATGAGCGCGATTTCCAGAGCCGTGTACGACGCGGCCCCCAGACGGGAGAAGAGGTGCCCGTTGTGCAGCCAGGAGACCGCCTGCGGTTGCGGACCGGGTGCCGGGGCGGGAAGCGCCGGTAGGTCGATCACCGCCTCGGCGGGCCCGGCGGTGGTGCTGATGGCCCGCCAGAAGCTGGACAGCCGGCGCACCCCGCCGAGGCCGTCCAGGTTGGCCAGGGCGGTCAGCACGGCGGGGTCTAGCGGGTTCTGTGGACGCGGGTACACCTGCTGGGCGAGGCGGAAGGCGGCGTCAGCGAGAGCGAGGCAGCCCCTGGACGGCTCGAGCGTCCGGCTCGCGGCGACCAGCAGGTCGGTGACCGGGGCGCTGCCCAGTCCGTCGTACGTGGCGTTCAGCAGGCGGCGGCTGTCCAGGAGCGCGGGGTGCGGAGGGTCGGTCATGCTCTCCTCTCGAGGATCGGGTCAGCGCCGCTGGCCGGCGGTGGTGGTACTCGGGCTGGAGGACCCGGCGGCGACGGCCTGGCCGGGTTCGGCTGGGCGGGGCGGCTGGGTGCCGTGGGCGAGCGCTGCGGTGCGCCGCTCGGTGCGGGCGGTGAGGACCTCGGCGCTCACCGGGGTGACGATGGCGACCTTCCGGTCGGTCGCGTCGAGGTTCAGGCCGGCGGCGCTGCGCAGCAGCGGTTCCGGGGAGGCGAGGTCGCGGCAGAGCGCGGCTGCGAGGCGGGATGGGGTGCCTGAGCTGACCTCCGCCATCCAGTGCCCGAGGACCCGGTGACACGTGATCCGAGCGGCGGGCTTGCCACGCAGCTCGTGGAGGGCGTGGGGGACGTCGCAGTGCGCGTTTACCCATCCGTCGGGAGAGTGGAAGGTGACCGCCCCCCTGGGCTCGACGGCGCTGCGCCAGCCGGCCTCGGCCAGTGGCAGGAAGCCGAGGGCCAGGACTCCGGCCTGGAACGGTTGGCGGGCGTCGGGTCCTGCCTCCTCCAGCATGGCGGTGGCCTCGTCGACGACGCCGGCGATCAGCTCCGGCGGGGCAAGGTCGCCGCTGGTGATGCTCCAGGCGACGCTCGCACCGCGGTGTTGGGCTCCCCAGATCCGCCAGGCGGCGGACCGCCGTTCGTCGCTCCACATCTTCGCGCCGGAATCGCTGGGCCAGGCGAGGCCCAACCGGCCGCACGGGCTGGCCATTGTGCTCACACCGAGGATCCAGCCTCGGGAGACGAGTTGCGCCTGGAGCTGCTCGGCGCCGCCGCGGCCGGGACCGGCGAAGTGGCGGGGAGTCACGGCGACCAGTTCCGGCGCGGACACGGGCTGGGTGTCGGCGTCGGAGATGGCGGGCGTGGGGGTGGAGGGCAGGTGGATCTCCATGGTGGTCGGGGTCGCCAGCGGTGGGCGCCACCGGGCGAGCGTGGCGAGACGGGCCGGTTCGAGCGCGACCCGATGGGTGTGGTGGGCGGGGATCTCGTTGCGGCGACGCAGCGCGGAGTTCCTGGCCACGGCGGTCGCCGTCGACCTCAGGAGCACCTCGGGGGCCCACGGCGACATTGTGATCGCCCAGCAGAGCTCGGAACTCGTGTTGTTCATCGAGAAGGTGAGCGAGCGCTCCGGCTGCACTGGGTCGTGGAGAACGCGGGTGCTGCCGGCAGGCGAGGTCATCGTGGTACGCATGGGGCTGTGGGAGACCGTCCACCCGGCGCCGGACAGGATCCGGGCCGCGCCGTCCGCCGCCCTGCGACTGGTCAGGACGCTGTCCGGATCGGTGGCGAGTCGCTCCGCGGCCTCCAGGACTAGACCGTAGGTGAGTTCGTACGGTGTGAGGGGGCTGAAGCACGCCCACCACAGCTCCTGGCCGTCCCCGCCCTCACGGGCGGTCAGCAGCCAGTTGTCGTCGCGTGGGCTGTTGCCGATCAGGAAGTCGGCGCGCTCCAGCGTCATCCGCCCACACGCGCTGACCAGGAGCGGCTCCTCGCCACTGTCGGCATGGGGCTCCCAGCTGTACTCGGCGACGAGGTGGTCGCCGAGATCGAACGGCGCCGTGCCGGCGCCAGCCAGCTCCAGAGGACGGACCGCGACCAGCAGCTGGTCGGAGTCGGTGTCGGAGGGCAGAGGGTTCTCCTGGAAGAGGGCGATTGGATCAGACCGGGCGTCGCTGTGGCGCCCGCGGCGATGAGGTGGGTGGCCAGGCGTCGGCTCCCGGACGGGGAGACCGGTTCGGGGCGAAGACCAGAGCCGACGTGCTGCGGGTGCGGGCGGCACCCGATCGTGCGGAGCTCGGCGACTGCGCGCTGAGCGATTCCACGGCCAGCAAGTGGCGGTGGCGGAAAGGGAGATGAGCCTCCCGGCGGAGAGCCGGGCGCAGCAGCGCGCTCGCGGCGGAGGTGAGCAGGCGCTCGGGCGAGTGCGGGCTGAAGCGCACGGTCCAGGAGCCGAGCTCGGCGGCGCCGGTGAGCATCACTTCCGAGTCGGGCGCCTGGACCGGGAAAGCGAGGGCGGCGCGACGGTCGGGGGCGGCGATCAGCTCGTAGCCGTCGCGCTGGTGCCCGGACCAGCCCGCTGCCAGCAGTACGGTACGGGCGTCGTTGCCGAGGAGCCGGCCGGTGCCCGCGAACAGCTCCGGTGTTCGGCGAACTCCGGTGGCGGCGTCGTCGAGCAGCGCCTGGGCGATCTCGGCCGGCACCTGGTCGTCGAAGACGATCGACCAGTCGCTGCCGAGCTTGGGGCCGGCCAGCGACCACGGCGCGGGGCCTGCGCGATGGGAGAGGGTGAGCCCGTCCGTGTCGCTGACCAGGACGACACGGGGTGAGGCGTCGTAGGGGCGGAACCAGCCATGGTGGGCGGCGAGGTGGTACGGCAGGTCTGCGTCACCGGGGCCGGCGAGGTGGACTGGGCGGACGAGGAGGAGCGAGTCGGTCGCGGTGGAAGCAGAAGGCACAAATCTCGTTCAGTCAGGAGGTGTTCGGTCACGGGGGCCAGGACACGGCCGTGGCCTGGGAGCGGGGCGGTGGAGCGTAGGTGCCCGGGAGAGTAGACGACGGCCGTGCCCGGGCCCGCCAGCAGGCTTGTACGGGCGGTGGCCGCGCGAGCCCGCTGCTGGCCGGGGTCGTCGTCCGGTGGACCGGTCTGCGGGAAGCGTTCTTCGGCCAGCAGCAGGGCGTGGTCGAGGCGGGGCAGAAGGCGGCGTAGGACGGTCTGGGCGGCGCGGTCCGGTGACCCGACCACGGCCACGCCGAACGGGGTCAGGTCCTCCATATCACCGGCCTCGAAGGCGGGCGGTACCAGCGGCGCGACCAGATAGTGGCCGCGGCGCATCGGTCGCGGGATCACCACCAGTTCCAGGCCGTGCTGGCCGTGCAGCAGGCCGAGGTGGTCGTAGACGTGTTCCAGCACGGCCCACTGGGCGATCCCCAGGTCCCACAGCCGTTCGTAGAGGCCGGACTTCGAACGCCCGGCGGCAAAGTCGGCGAGCGAGGACCGCCAGTCTCCGGGAAGCCGGCGACCCACCTCGCTGGTGAACGTCGCCAGGACCTGGTTGGTGTCGCTGTCGGGCAGGTGGGAGGTAGGCAAAAGGGAGAACTCCGAAGTGGTGAAGATGGCAACGGCGCGCCGTACGGGAATCCGGAGGTGGCGGTGCCGGCGGTTCAGCGGGTGGGACGGCGTCCGGCCGGGGGCGCGAGGGATGCGGCGGAGGAACTCGCATTGGGGCCAGTGGTGTTGATGGTGCTGTGCCGGGCCGCGCGGGTGCGGGCGGGCGCTGGAAGCGGCGCGGAGGTGTCCTGGGCCCAGGCGTAGGCGGCGTCCAGGCTCGCGAACTGGCCGTGGCGGACCGTGTAGGCGGCGTCGTTGTCGGGCCGCCGCCACACGAACACCTCCGCCGGAGCGGGGTCTGCGGACGACCGGGTGTCGGTGGCGATCACCCAGGTCTCGAAAGGTTCCTCGTGCTGGGTGTACGTCTCGTGGACCTCGAGGTGGTCACCGAAGGTGCGCAGGTAGTCCTCGATCCGCTTGGTCTCGGGATCGTTCGGCTCGGGCCAGTTGGAGGAGGGCTCCAAGACCCTGCTCGGGTCGGCGCCGCGGCCGACGAGCCAGCTCTGCGCCAGCGGGATCAGCGCCTCGGTGGTCATATCGGCGCGGATGGTTCCGGCTGCCTGGTCGCGCTCGAAGTGGACGCCGACGATCTGCGGTGCACCAGGGGAGTTGGCTGCATAGGCGTCGAGCAGGAGGTAGAAGTGGTGCCGCTCGTCGGGCTCGGACTGCCTCGCGATGATCCACAGCGAACTCTCCGGATCGAAGAGGCTGTTCAAGGCACGTGAGGACTCGGCGTCGGCCGACTCCAGGTCGTAGAGCTCGAGGTCGGAGTAGATGTCGTGGAAGGAGGCGATGTAGTACAGCAGTGCTCCAGAGGCTGGACGTTGGCGGACCGCGACGGGTCGGTGAAGGGCGCAGCCGCTCCCGACGTCAGAGGGCGGTGACGTCGGCGGAGAGGGCCTGGCGCAGCCGGGGCAAGGTCAACGCGGAGTCCAGGCGGCCGGCGGCGAAGAAGACCGGCTTGCCTCCGGTACCGGTGTCGCCGGGGCGGGCGAGGCTGTAGCCGACGGCGCTGCCTGCGGCGTCGGTGCGCCAGCGCACGAGCACGCCGCGGGCGGCCAGCGCTTCGGCGTAGCCGTCCACGGTGGTGGCCTCCTGCAGGGCCTGGCGCATCTGCCGTTGGAGCCAGACGCGGGAGGGCTCGGCCCAGCCGTGCTGCTCGGCCTTGATGATCTCGGCGGTGGTCGGGTAGCTGGTGGTGAGACCTTCGTCCTGGCCGACCGGCCGCAGACCCCAATCGGCTTCGATCGCCAGGCATTCGGCCTGGGCGCGCACCGCGGCGCGGTGCATCCCGGGCCGGGAGCCGTCCGGCAGCACGGTGACGCCGGCGAGGTGGATGTGGTGCTCGGAGTCGGTGGCGTGGGCTATGCGCCGGGCCACCGTCGCCCACTGCCAGTCGGACAGCCAGGGGTCCTCCGGGGCGGTGCGCAACGAGCAGTGCCACACCCTGCTGGGCGGCATCGCGCCGAGTTCGGCGGCGCGCAGGCGAGCGTGCTGGTCGAGCCGGGCCGCGAGGTGGCTCAGGTCGGCAGTGTGGTCGCGGCCGGGGTCGGGGGCGCCGTGAAGGTCCCAGGCGGCGACGAGGTGCGGGTCGTGGTGCTCCTCGCGGCGGCCGGGGCCGTAGAGGTAGGCGAGCAGCGGGCGGATGCTGTTGCCCGTCGAGACGTCGGGGATCAGGACGCCTCCAGGACGGCGTCGAGGGCGAGGTACGTGTGCGCGGCGACGGCGGGCAGCACTGCGAGAGCGGCCTGCCGGGCCGGGCCGTCGTCGGCCTCCCGGGCTGCTGCGACCGCCGTGTTCAGCACGCCGGCCACGCGGTCGAGAGCCTCGACGAGGGGGCGCCGCGGATCGCTGGACTGTGCGGCGGCCAGGGCGGCGTTGCCGACGAACCCGGCCACGGTGAGGCGCTCGGCGCAGGCGCGTTCGTGGATCACGGCGGCTGCGGCGGGCGTGAACCGCACCGTGGTCTGCACGCTGCGGCGGTCCGCGGTCCGCGGACGGCGCCGTTGGTCCGGGCCGGGCTGGCTCGGGGGGCTGTCGTTCGGGGGGATGGGGATACGGGTCCTTCCAGGGAGGTTGGCGTCAGCGGCTCTTCGGTCGTGGGGTACGGCCGTCGGCGGCGTTCGGCACGGGCGTGGGGGTGGAGGATCGCGGGGGCGAGAGCGTGACCGCGGCCGTTCCTGCGGCCAGCGCCCCGGCGGCGCGGGTGCTGGGAGGGGCGACCAGCAGCGGTGGCAGGGGGTTGTCGTCCTCGCCCACCCGCTGGGTCCACTCCCACGCCGCCGCGGTCGTGGGGAAGCCGCCTTCGCGCAGGCTGTACGAGCCGCCCGGCAGGTCGAGGTCCTCGTAGAGCACCCGTACGGGCTGCTGGCCGGGCTCGGGCGCGGTGTCCTTGACGATGATCCACGTCTTGTAGAAGTCGTACTCGTCGTAGGTGTATTGATTGACGACCTGGAAGCGCTCGCCGGAGCGGGCCAGGAACGCCTCCAGGTCCCGGGTGGCCCGGTCGGTGTCCAGCGGGTCCTCGATCTCGGGGACCAGGTGGGCCGGGTCCGCGCCGCGGGAGGCCAGCCAGTTCTGGGCGAGCGCGACGATGGAGTGGCGGGCATAGTCGAATCGGTAGGTCGCGGCGGCGAGATCGCGCTGGATGTGGACGCCCACGTGGTGCGGGGAACCGGGTATGTCCCAGGTCATGGTGCGGTCGTACGCGAGGTAGTAGCTGTCCGTGACGAGATGACTGTGGGGCGTCGTCACGTGCTGGGCGGCGAGCAGCTGGAGGTCGTGCGGGGAGATCGGGAACCTGTCGTGCAGCGCCTCGTTGCGGGCGTCGACCGGTTTGAGGCCGTCGACACCGTAGTCGAGGACTGTGAGCGGGGTGGGAATGTTGGTCCTTCCGGTCAGCGGCGTGGTCCCGGGCGGTCCGCGGCGGGCCCCGAGGCCGGCGGCGGGGGCTGGGGCTGGGAGAGGTTGCTGCCGGCGGGGAGGGTGCGGGCGGCGGCGGCCTGGGAACGCGTGGCGGTGTCCAGGTGCTGGCCGTACCAGGAAGCGAGGTTGTCGTGGACGCCCACGAGCAGGCTGCCGGCCGGGGTGGTCCGCAGGGCTCCGTCCGGTAGTCGGTCGACGAGCTGTTGCTGCACGAGGACGTCCAGCTGGTCGGGTAGTTGGGCACGGGCCGCCGCGGTCATCGGGCGGGCGAGGTCCTCCCGTGTGGCCGCCCCGTCGCGCAGCCGGTCGAGGACGGTGGCCGTGAGCGGGTGCGCGCCCAAGCGAAGGACCTCCTCGACCGCGACAACGGTGTGCTGCTCGGTGGCAAGAGCTCGGCGGTACCTCACCGCCCAGCTGTACGCGGTGAGGAAGACGGACCACAGCTCCTTCGCGGCCGGCGTGGCCTCTGGGCCGGCCGCAGTCGTGCGAAGCAGACCGCCCTGCTCCAAGCGGTCGCGGTGCCAGGCGACTTCGCCGGGGTCCATGCCGTTGGCCGGATCGCCGAGCGTGTTCCGCAGGTACTTCTGGTCTTCGGCGTCGCGCTCGGTGAGCCGGACGGACAGCAGGGTGCGGACGGCCCCGGTCGGCGCGAGCAGGTCGAGGGCTTGGGTGACGCGCGCGTCACGGCTGGCGGTTGGGGGCACGAGGGTCCTTACGGGTGGAGCGGACGGTGAGGGGCCAGCAGGACGCCCGCGGCCGGTACGGCAGTTGGCGTGCCGGTGAGCCTGGTCGTGCTGCGTGCGCGGGCCGCCGTCTCGCGAGAGGGCGCGGCGGGGGCCTCGGCGGCGGCGCGTTCGTAGCGGGCGACCAGGTTCTGGAGCTCCTGGCGGGCGAGGTCGAAGCGGGCGCCCAGGGTCTCCAGCTCGACGCCGGTGAACCGCAGGACGCCGTTGCCCTGGACGCTGCTGTGGTTGCCCTGGACGATCGGCGCGAGGGCCTCGGCGGCGCGGGAGGCCACCGCGCGCAGTTCGCGGTCGAGGGTGTCCACCTCGCCGGCCTGGCGTTCGACCAGCTCGGCGAGCGCGTGTGCCGCGGTCGCCTCGGAGGGCCGGTCGCGCAGGTCCCAGACCTCGTCGACACCGAGCCGCCCTTGGACGAACTGCTGGCCGGCGAACACTCGGCGCTGGCGGCGGGGGGCTTCGGTCGTGCTGGCCTCGGGTTGCGTCGGGGCCTGTTGAGGAATCGGAGCCACCACGCTTGGGGTGGTCGCCATCGGGCCTGCGGACGTGTAGTTGATGACGGGTGGTGGTTCGTCCTGGATGGCGAGGCGCCCTTCGCACGGTTGAACCAGTGACCGACCTCCGCGTCGGCGTGCACGAGGATGCGGTCGAGGGCGGCCACCGCCTTGGGCCTGAGCTCGGGCGGCAGGGTCGGGACCGACTCCCGCGGGCCGCTGGCCAGGTCGATCCCGGTGCCGGCAGGGAGCTGGGAGGCGATCACGGCCGCGGCGGCGATGACCTCCCGCGAAAGGGCCACGTCGAGTTCACCCTGCGGCGCGCAGGCGGCGGTGTCGAAGAGGCGGTGGAGGAACGGGGGCACTTCTTCGGGGAAGAGGCTGTCGAAACGCTCGGCGATTCCGATCGCGTCGTCGTTGTGGAACGGGCCGGTGTCCCAGCTTCCGATGAGAGGACCTTCCTGGTAGCGGATCGGGGATCACGGCCGCTGCCCGGACAGCGGCCCGGAGCCGGTCAGCCGCGAGAGCGGCTGCGGGGCGGGGACACCGCGACACCGGTGCCGGCGAGCTCGGGTGTTGCCTCGCCCACGTTGCCGGTCGGCCGGGTCCGGGCGGCGGCAGCGCGCCCGCCCGCCGCCAGCAGCGCCTCGTACTGGGTCTGCCCGGTGGGGGTGAGGTCGAGCTTGTGGCCCTCGTGCTGACCCTCCGCCGGGTAGCTCCCCACGAGCTTCTTGTCGATCAGTTCGTTGACCGTGGCGACGCTGACGGTGCCAGGGGCGAGGACGCGAAGCCTGCTGCTGGCAAGGCCCCGGTAGATGGTGACGCTGCCATCGCCGATGGCCTGCAGGGCCGTCTTCTGGCGGGCGGTCAATGCGCCCTGCGAGGGTTGGTTTGACCTGGTTCGACTGGTCGTTTCTGTGGCGCGCGTGGGCGTTGGCTCCGGAGTTGGGACGAAGGCGGGGAGCGTCTTGTAGACGTCGATGAGCGCGGTGAGGGACTGGTGCAGTTCGGTGCGGCGGGTGACGAGGAGGTCGATGTCGAGGCCGCTGGTGCGCAGGATGCCGTTGGTGACCGGGAGGTTGGCGTCGTGGCCGGCGGCGACGCGCTGGAGGTCGCTACTTAGGGAGGTGGCGAGTTCGACGATGCGGTTCTGCACGTGGTCGAGCGTGCTCGCGGTGGTGGCGATCTGGTCGGCGACGGCCCCGTGAGGGGTGTCGGAGCCATGGCCGGGCACGTCGCGGACGCGCTCGACCTGCAACTCGGTCCACACCAGGCGGGTGCCCAGGTCGGTGTTCCCGGGCACCTGCGGCTTCCAGTTCGCGATGGGACGTCCGCTGAGCGTGCTCACGCGGCAGCCAGCTGCTGCTCGGTGATGAGCGCGATGCCCAGGGCGACGGCTTCCTGGAGCGTGTCCACCAGGGGGACGCCGGCGGTGGCGAGGCGGGCGGCGCCGTGCAGTCCACCGGTGTGCAGGACGGGGACGGCTCCGACCGCCCGGGCGGCGACCGCGTCGTCGACGCTGTCGCCGATCACCAGGGTGCGGGCCGGGTCGACCCACGGGCCCAGAGCCTGAAGGTGAGCGGCCATCGCCGGGGCCTTGCTCGGCACGGACGGTCCGGGGCGGCCGTCGACCCGCTCCAGCAGCCCGGTGATGCCAGCCTGGCCGACCTCGGTGACGAGCCGCTCGTGCGGCGCGAGCGACAGCAGGCTCTGGCGAACTCCCCGGGCTCGCAGTCCCATCATCAGCTGCCGGGCGCCGGGCTGGAGCCGCACCGGTCGGCGGTTGAGTTCGGCGAGGAACGCGGTGTCGGCGGCGTGCCACTCCTCGTCGTCGAGCGCGCGGCCGAGAACGTCGGTGTAGAAGTCGCGGATCGGCATCCGGTGGAGCGCCTGGTAGGTCTCGACGGTGATCGGCTCGGTCCGGCCGAGGGCGGGCAGGGTCGCGTTGAGGGCCGCGACGTGATCGGCGAGGTCGGCCCGCAGGGTGCCGTTCCAGTCCCAGACGATGGTGATCGGCGCCGACGTGGAGGAAGCGGTGCGGTGGTGCAAGAAGTCCAGCTCCAGAGGAAGAGGTCAGGTAAGGGAGAGACGCCGTCGGCCGGCGCCGAGCGTGGCGGCGGCCAGGGCGGCGCCGAGCAGCGGAACGGCCGCCGTGGCGCTGTGGCCGAAGGCCGAGAGCTGTCCGGCCATGGCGGCGCCCGCCGCTTGGCCGAGGCCGATCACCGAGATCAGCCACGCGGCGGCCTCGGTGGCCGTTCCGCTCGGCGCGAGGGTGTCGCAGGTGAGGAAGGCGCAGGCCAGCCACGGGGCGAGGAACAGTCCGGGCAGGATGCTCGTCGCGACCGCGAGCCACGGCGGCTCGGGCACGAGGAGAGCGGCGAACGCGCAGGCGTACCCGACGCCAACCGCGAGCAGCGCCTTGCCGGTTGGCCACGGCTGCCGGAGCCTGGCCCACGCGGTGCCGCCGATCAGGCTGCCGAGCGACAGCGCGGCCGGCAGCAGGCCGGCGAGCCACCCCTCGTGGTGCCGGTCGGCGACGCCGAGGGCCAGCACGGGGAACGAGCCGAGCGTCACCCCGAAGAACAGCGCCGCGGACAGCAGGACGAGTAGACCCCGCGAGCGCAGCGGCCCGAGCCAGTGCACCGGCCTCGCCGCGGTCCGAACCCGGGCCGGGCGGCGCACGGCGACGGCAGTGGTTCCCGCGACGGTGGTCACCGCGCAGGCGGCCAACGCCCCATGGGCGGAGGGGAGCTGGCACATCGCGGTGGCGAGCAGGGGGCCTGCGACGAACACCAGCTCCTGGGAGGCGGAGTCGAGCGCGAACACCCGGTGGTGGTCGGACGGGTCGACCAGGCGCGTCCACATCGCCCGAAGTCCGGCCTCCAGAGGCGGGGTTGCCAGACCCGCGACGGCGGCCAGCACGGCGGTGGCGAGCGGCTGGGCGGCGAAGTCCACGACAGTCAGCGCGGTGAACGCGGCTCCGGAGACCGCGGCTGCGGCGGGCGCCACGACGGCCAGGCTGGTGCGGTCGACGGCTCGCCCGAGCAGCGGCTGGCCCACCGCGCCGGCCAGCGCGAACAGAGCGGCCAGGATGGCGCCGAGCGCGGTGGAGGCGTGGTCGGCACGGGCAGCGAGGAGAAGGCCGAGGGGGGCCATCGAGGACGGCAGCCGCCCGACGAGGGTGCCCGCGAGCAGCGGGGCGACGTTCGGGGTCCGCAGGATCGACCGGCCGGCAGCCGGTGGCCTGGTGGACGCCGAGGTCAGCAAGGGCAGGGCCCGCCGGCCAGGAGCGAGCGCAGCTCGACCGTGCGCTGCACCGCGACGCTGACCAGGGCGGCGGCGCGCATGCGGGCGGCCCGCGCCAGGTTGAAGCGGGTGTCCGCGTCGCAGTCCGGCTTCGCCATCTCCTCCCGCGCGGTGGCCAGCGCCCCCAGCGCGGATGTGAGGTGCTGGGCGGAGGCGCCGACGGCCTCGATGCAGTGGCGCGCCGTGCAGAGCGGCAGATCGTCGGCCGCGGTCACCTGCGGCAAGAACATCGCCAGCGTGACGTGGGAGCACTCGATCGCCAGCTCATGGGCGAAAAGCATGGTGTCGAGATCGCTGGCCCTGAGCGGCAGTTCGAGCGTGGTGGCGGTGTCCGCCAGCAGGGCGACGTCCTCGTCGAGGAGGTCGACCAGCTGCTCGCGCAGCTTCGGGGCGGCACCGGACGGCATGGGCACGGAGGGCAAGATGATGAACCTCGGAGTAGGCGGGGAGGACTGATCGGCGTCGGACCCGGGTCAGCGCGAGCGTGCCGCGGCGGTGACGAGGAGGGACGCGGGCTGGGGCCCGGGAGCGTGGGAGAAGGTGAGCTCCAGGGTGACGCCGCGCAGTACGGCGGCCGACGCGCGGACGGCCAGCGGCCGTTCCGGGGCCTGGGGCGCGGAGTAGGAGGCGGTGCGGGCCGGGCTCGCCACCACGACAGCGCTGGTGCTGGCGGCGGCCAGCGCGGTGTCGGCCCGCACCGGGGCCGCTGCGGACACCTGGTGCTCGGCGGTCCAGTCCGACAGTTCGCCGTACACCCGGCCGAGAGCGTTGCCGGCTTCGCCGAGGTCCCACCGGTAGGAGCGGCGCGTACCGCTGCGGACGACCAGGCCGCGCTCCTCCAGGGTGAGGAGGCGCTGGTAGGCGGCGGCCTTGTCCCGGGCACTGAGGGAGGCGACCATCTGCGGGTAGGCCAGTCCGTCGTTCTGGCCCAGCGCGGTGAGCAGCGGGAGCGCGTGCGAGCCGGCCAGCAGCCCCAGCGTCTCCTCGATCATCTCCGGGGCCTGCGCGGCCGGTGCGCCGGGCTTGGGGTAGCGCCGGGCCCAGGCGAGGGCGGTGGTGTAGAGCGGCGTCAGGGCCTGGCCGGCCGGGGAGAGGGCGAGGTCGTAGCGGCCGGACCCGGCGGGGGTGCGGGTGATGACCCCGGCGCCGGCTAGGGAGCGGGACGCCGAGTAGAGGCTGCTCACCGGCACGATCGGGTCGGCCGCCAGGAGATCTCCGGCGGTCATCGGTCCCCGCCGCAGCGCGTGAACGACCCGCGTGGCCCACCGGGTGGAGAGGACCTCGGCGGTGTGGTGCACGTCGTTGTCGAGGTTCTGCGGAGTGGCGGTCGTGGTGACGGTCGAGGACATGCGGAGATCTCCGATCGGGCTTTCGGCTGGGTGGGTCGGGCGGGTTCAGCGCTGGCGTGCGGCGGGAGAGAGGGCGACGGCGGGCGCGGCCGTGCTCGTGGTGGCGGCGGCCTGGGCCGGGGAGGGGCGGGAGGAGGAGGCGAGGGCGGCCTGGAAGCGGGCCGGCAATCCGCGCCCCGCCTCCTGGACGGCGGCCTGCCGCAGGCGGCGGGCCGCGGTCTCGTAGACCGCGACCCCCCGGCGCTCACCTACGGCGACCAGGTGGATGCCCAGCAGATGGCGGGGGTTGTGCGGTGCCCGGCGCTCGGTGTAGACGAGCCGGTAGGCCATCGCGTCGTCCAGGTAGATCTTCCTGGCGCCCCGCAGGTCGCGCTCGCCCTGCTCTTCCAGGAGGGGGCCGCGTACCTCGGCCTTCACCAGCCGGTCGAGGTAGCTCAGCGCCAGCGTCCGCACGTGGCCCGGCACCGTCAGCAGATCGGCCAGCGCCTCCGGGTGGGCGCTGAAGCCGGGCAGTGGCCGGGCGGGTGCGATCACCGCACGGCCCTGCGCGAGACCACCGACGCCCCGGTGAGGACCGCCGCAGGTTCCTGGGCGTTGGCGCGCTGGCCGGCGCCGGTGGTGCGGGCGCGGGCGGCGCTGGCCTGGGGGCTGACGACGACGCTCACCTCGTCACCGACGACGGGTGGAAGCGGGGTGCGCCGGCTCTCCAGCCACTGCTGGACCTCCTGAGGGCTGCTGAAGCTGCCCTCGCGCAGGGTGTACCCGCGCTGGTGGTGGGCGGACTCCAGCTGAAGGAGGAAGGGGCGTTCGGCGCTGACGGCGGCGTTGTCGCGCAGCAGTGCCCAGGTCTCGCCGTACTCGATGCCGTGCTCGACGAGCTGGTAGCGGGAGCCGGACTCCACGATCCGGGCGGCGGCTGCCGCGCTGCGGGCATCGGCCGGGGCACCGGCACCGCGGGCATGCTGGAGGAACTGTTGCGGGTCGGCGCCGTGCTGGACGAGCCAGGCCGCGCCGGCGGCGAAGGTGGGTGCGGGCTCGGCGGCGAGGGTGAAGGTCTTGTCGTCCTCGTTGTGGTGAAGGTGTGCCGCGACGGCGGGCATCCCCCACTCGTTGTAGCCCTCGAACAGGAAGAAGTTGTCGCTGCCGCCGAGAGCGTCGGGCACGGTGCTCTCGCTGAGCAGCTCGTACGAGCCCTCGGCGGCCAGGAGGTGGACCTGGGCTTCGGCGGAGTCAGCGTCCGCGGGGCGGCGGCCGGGCAGGTTGAAGTCGGGCAAGGTCGGGTCCGATCAGGCAGCAAGGGGGAGAGCGGGCGGGGTGGGGTCGGTCAGGGCGGGGTGCGGCAGCAGGCGGTGGCTGATGTGGTCGCCGCTGGAGGTGCAGGCCGCGAACGGACCGTCCGCGCTGCGAAGCTTCGTCAGCGCGGGCTCGAGGTGGTCGCGCTGCCACGAACTGGGGCCGGCGGCCCCCGACTCGGGGTCGATCGCGGCCTGCCAGGCCAGCCACAGGGCGTGTAGCCTCGCCACCGCCTCGGGGTGCTCCTTCCAGCGGGGGCACCAAGGCTTGCCGGCCGTGGTCTCGGGCCCGTAGATCTTGGTGAAGATCTCGTCTACCCATGGGGTCATCAGCTCCAATTCCTTGAGGTACTGCGGGTCGTCGAAGGCGAGGATGAACAGCGGCTCGCCGCCGGCCGGGGCGTCCGGATCGTCGACGTCCTCCGGGGGGAGGGCGGTGGTCATGCTGGCCAGCTGCTCGGCCTGGAGGTCGAAGCCCGCCGCGAGCTCGGCGAGCCGCGCCGTCAGGACGTCGATCTGGGCGTTGGTGTAGCCGGCCGGTGCGGAGTCCGGGTCGGGCTCGGGAGTGGTCAAAAGGGCGGGTGCCTCTCGTCGGCGGGTGATGACACGAGGATCTGCGCTCGACGGCTCGCTCCAGCGAGCCGGACTTGGTGTATAAGCACGCCAGGCTCACCGCCGCCCGCAGCAGCGGGCAGCGGCGAGCAGGGCCGGGGCGTCGAGCAACTCCAAGGCTGCGCATGCCTGTTGGGGGACGACCCCGTTGCCCAGGGCGGTCAACTGGGCGGAGCGGGACAGGCCCGGAACGCCGGTGACGTGGCCGGAATCGAGGCCCATGATCCACTCGACGAACCGCGGGTCGAGTCGGCCGCGCTCGTTGGTCGGCTCCGGCGCGGGGCGGGTGGCGCGCTCCCAGCGGGCGATGGCCGGCCCGTACGGGCCCCACCGGTTCAGCCCGTGGCGCTCGGCTCCCAGATCGGCAGGATCACGTGGGACAGCGGCGGGAGGGAGGTCGGCTCGGTGCGGCGGCCCGGCTTCTGCGGGGCCGGGTGCAGCTGCGCTGTCGCGGAGGGGAGCGTGAGATCCCCCTTCGAGCCACGGCTGTTGGGTCCGCCGTGCGTGCCGTCGCTCGCCTTCGGAGTCGGGAGAAGGTGTTCCACCTCGTCGCTCAGATTCGGGCCGTGCCCGCCCTCGCGCCTGCGGTCCGGGTGCTGGCTGCCCCCGATCGCACCCAAATTGGAGGTCGGGGTCTTGAGCAGCGTGACCGTGTGCCCGAGGTCCTCGCGTTTCGGGTCCGGTCCCTTCGCATCGCGCGCCTTCGGCGTCGGCAGGCCAGGCGGTGAGGAAAAGTCGCTCCCGCCGGTGGGGCGCACCGACGTCGGCGGCGCGTAGCACCGTCCATCGCGCATCCATCCCGAGGTCGGCCAGGGTTCCGAGAACCGCGCCGAGTGCCCGCAGAGCAGGCTCACCTCCGCCGTCTCCCAGATCGCACCAGCCGCATTCCAGGTCGCCATCGGCTGGCGTCCCAGCGGGCGCGGAGAGGATTCCGCGGACGTTTTCAATGATCACCATTTCCGGCTTGAGGACGTCGATCGCGCGGGCGATGGTGTGCCACAGTCCGGAGCGGGTGCCCTCGACGAGCCCGGCGCGCTTGCCGGCCACGCTCAGGTCCTGACAGGGGAAGCCCGCCGTCAGGACGTCGATCGGCTCGACCCTGCTCCAGTCAACTGTGCTGATATCGCCGTGATTTGGCGTCTCTGGGCCAGTGGTGGGCGAGGATCGCGGCGGCGTTGGGGTTCATCTCGGCGTGCCACACGACGTGGCCGCCGAGGGCGGCCTGGACGCCCATGTCCAGCCCTCCGTAGCCGGAGCACATGCTGCCGATCCGAGGGGGCTGGTGGACGTGCCGGGTCATCGGCGTGTCCCGGAGATGGCGCGGGCAGCGGAGGCCGGAGAGGAGGTTGCCGGAGAGGAGACGTCGACGGACAGGGACAGGGCGGGGCTCCTGACGGGGCGGAGGTGGGAGGGTCAGCGCCGGGGCTTGGCGGCGGTGCGGGGAAGGGCGGCGACCGGCGGCGGTTCCGCGGCGGGGCGGCGACGGAGCGCCGCGCGGAGTCGGCCGGTGAAGGAACGGGCAGCGTTCGCGCGGGAGGCTGTCTGCGAGTGCTGGGACTCGCCGGAGGTGGGGAGTTGCTCGGCCGTCGCGCGCAGTTCCCGTGCCGAGACAGCCAGTTGGGCGGACGCTTCGTGATAGAGGTCGGCCGGCCGGTGGCTGTTGGGATCGGGGATGGCCCAGACGTTCGCACTCATCGCGACGTTGAAGAGCGCCACCAGGTGCCGCTCGGCCGTCGCGACCCGGTTGGTCGCACCGGCCAGGGCGATGGCGGTGCGGCGCGCCGCGGTGGTCGCCGTCGGGTCCAGCGCGATGCTCGGTGCGTACTCGGTGGCGGCGTTGACCGTGGCGATCTGGACCTCCTGCAGCGCCACCAGGTGGCCGCGGACATCCAGGACGTCCGGCACCTCGCTGAAGGACGGGGCGAACGGGCCCGGCAGAGCGGCGGCTACCGCTTCGATCCGCTGGGCGGCCAGCAGCAGGCGCTGCTGGTGGTCGTCGATGGTGACGGTGGGCGCGGTGGCCTCCGATCGTCGGGCCGGACGGGCCGGCGTGGTGGTCAGGTGCGGCGCAGCGGAACGACCGTTGCGGGCGGGGAACTCGGTGCCGTGGGCGAAGGGGCCTCGGCGGGCGGGGAGACCAGGACGAGGGCGGGCGAGCGGCGAAGAGCGGCGTCCACACGGCGCTCGCTCTCCCCGGCGGCGGGCGGCCGGCCTGCGGGCGGCGCCGCCGTGGGCCTGCGGGCAGCGAGGCTGGTGACCTGGGAGGGGACGGCGGCGACTGTGGCGGCGTCGGCCAGCGCCTGCGCCGTCTCGCGCACCGTGCGCCGGACCGTGGCGAGCGCGTGCCGGACGCTGGTCTGCGCCTCGGGGCCCGGTGCCGGGTCGGCGAGCAGGGACGCCGCCCGGGCCAGGCCGGCCTGTGCGAGGGCGAGGGCTGAGGTGGTGGCGGTGAAGACGCCGAGGCCGGCGTCGGGGCGCGCGCTCGTCGACCGGAAGAACACCTCGTCGAGCGGGGCCGCGACCAGCTCGTGCAGGCGCACCATCGGCCAAGCCAGGTCCCGCACTTCGGGCAGCGGCTCGTGCGGCGCCGGTACGGGGATCGCCTGCTCGAAAGCGCTCAGCTGCTCGGAGAGCGAGAGCAGGGCATCCAGGTCGGCCTGGCCGAGCCCGGCCACTGTGGGAGGCAGGGGGTTGCCGGTCAACCGCGCCTCCTGGGCGGAGAGGAGACGACGGGTGAACCGATCACCGGCGCCGCCGCAGCAGGGCTCGGCCGGCTCTGGCCGGGCGGGAGCCGCCCGGCGAAGGCGAGCACCGCCTCGGCTCCCTGCGCCGCGCACCGGTCGGCGCTGTCCAGCGCGGCGGCGGCGTGCTCGGCACGGCGAAGGCGCAGCGCCTCGGCGGGGCTGCCCGGCCGCGCCGGCGGAGACTGCGCGTACTTGATCGAGAGGTCGAGGGCCGCGCCCAGGTGCCGGTGGACGGTGGCCGCGTGGCTCATCGCGACCTCGTACGCCCCGGCCAGTGGGGCCGCGGACGGGTTGTCGGCCGGCTGGCGCCCGTAGTGCTCGGCGTTGTCGCCGCAGTGCCGGATGAACGCCTGCGCTTGGCGGGCCTGGTCCAGCAGGGCGCTGCGGTCGGGGACGCCGGGAGCCGGACCGGACGGGGTGACGGTGGCGTTGTGTCCCAGGGCGCGCAGCATTCCCGCGACCGTCTCCAGGTCGCCTCGGTAGTCGGCGGCCGAGTTGGACAGGGCGCCGCCGAAGGTGGCTGGGCCGGCGGTGGCGAGCGGCCTCATCGGCGCCGTCCCGGGAGGGTGGCGAGCTGCTGCCCGACCGGAACTGGGGGCGAGGTGACCGTGCGGGCACTCCGGCCGGCGGTGGTTCGGGCGGTGGCGGCCAGGGCCCGCGGAGCTGGACCGTGCGTGAGAGCGGCGGCGGGGCCGCTGAGCACCCGGGCGTCGCGGCGCAGGTTCTCGGCCGCGCTGTTCAGCGCCAGCCGAGTCCGGGACAGCGCCACGTTCAGCTGCTGGGTAGCGCGGTCGCGGACCTCGTCGGCGCGCGGGCCGCCGAGGCCGTCGACCTCGTAGAGCCGGCCGGCCATCGCGGTGGCCCGGCCGATCGCGCCGAGCGCCTCGCCCAGCTGCGCGCCGGCCGTCGCCAGGGAGCGCACCGTGATCCGGTCGGCGGTCGGGGCGTGCGGGTGGTGCAGTGCGGTGGCGACGTGCAGCAGGTCGTCCTGGCAGTCGCGCAGGGTGCTGGTGTGCTCGGCCAGTTCTTCCAGTCCCGGGAGCCCCTCCTCGCGGTAGGCGCGCGGGAGTTCGGCCTCGAGGTGGTTGATGGTATCGGCCGCCGAGTGGAGTCGGTCCACGGACTGGGCACGGGGGGTGGTGGGGGGCAGTGTGGTTCTCCGGTGGTCAGCGTCGGGATCGTACGGTGGTCTCGCCCGTGCGGTCGGCAGGCCGGGCGGCTGGGGAGGGCGGCGGAGTGGGGCTTCGGCTCAGAGCTGCTCCCTTGCGCCGGGCGGCGCCGAGGACCACCGGTCCGGTGCGCTCGGTGGGGGGCGCCGTCGCGGAGCGGAGCCGTTCCTGCACGCGGTCGGCGGGGGCGAGGGCCCGCACGGCCGAACCGAGCAGCGGCCCGGCGGCGATGGAGGCGTCCAGCGCCATCACCCGCACGATGCCGGCCGAGGTGGCCGCCGCCCGCAGCAGCGCGGCCCGAAGGACGCGCTCCGCCCAGTAGCCGGGATCGCCCGGAAAGCCCTCCGCGCACAGGTCGCGGACCTCGGCCACCGTGATCACCCCGGCGGCCAGGGCGCCGCGCCGCTGCACCTCCCACAGCACCGTCAACTCGTCTACCGGTTCGCGCCGGTGCGCGAGCGCGGCCATGGCGCTGAAGATCGCGCGGTGGCCGGTGTCGACGAAGTCCTCGGCCTTGAGCCAGGAGGCGGTCCGCGGGATCTGCTCCGTGGAGCTGATCAGGCTGGACAGCAGCATCTGCTCGTCGTGCCGGGCGGCCTCGGCCGCCTTGGCGGCGGCAGGCCGCGTGGGCGGGGTGGGCAGCGGCCGGGGAGAGCGCTGGTCGATCGCCCCCCAGGCATCGGCCAGCCGCGCGATCACGGTGTGCAGCGCGCCGGTCAGCTCGACGGCGGCCTCGACCGCCTCGGTCTCCGCGGCATGCAGCAGGCGGTGAGCGTGTTCCTCCAGCGCCCGCCGCACCGCCGTCTCCAAGACCATCCGCCCGTAAGAGGCGGCGTGCGCAGGCCTCGGGCAGGCAGCGACCAGCGTGTGGCCGTAGCTCGCGCTGAACCCGGGGACCTCCCGGGTGGCCGTGGTGATCGCCGTGATGGCCCAATCCGCCTTCGCCTCAGCCTCGGCATCGGCGTCCGGGGCGAGGGCGAGGGCCGGGTGGACGGCGGCGTGCTGGGCGAGCAGGATCGCGAAGAAGCTCTCGTGCGCGGGGCGGTAGAAGTGCCGGGGCTCCAGCCACTCCTTCAACAGGGTGAGCTGGGCCGGGTCGAGCAGGCACGCTCCGAGTACTGCCTGCTCGGCCTCCAGCTGCGGGCTCATGTCCCGGTTGACCGGCGTCACTCGGGCACCGCCTCCTCGCGCGGTCGGTCCGGGGCCAGCAGGGCGCGCAGCTGGTCCAGGTCCTCGACGAGCGCCTCGTCGCGAATCCGGACCCGGCCGGCGCCCACCGACAGGTGCCAGCCCCCGTCGGCCCGGGTGACCGGCAGAAAGTCGATGGCGTTCTCAGTCATGTCAACTCCGTTGCGCAGAAGGCGGGATGATGGGATCACAGGGCTCGGCCCGCAGCGCGCGGCGGCGCGTAGTAGCAGGAGAAACCTCGTGGAGTCGACCGGCCGTACTGCTCCTGGCGCTGGCCGCAGCCGAGCGGCGTGCTATCGGTGCAGCCGATCGGCGGCAGGCCAGCTGGGCGGGTGGGACGTCAGGCGGCATCGCCTCGGCAGGAGAAGGGCGAGCAGCCGGCATCCGAGCCGTTCTCCAGCTCCTCCTCGTCCAGTTCCAGCCGCAGCTGCTGGGCACGGGCCTCTGCCCGAGTGAGCTTGTCGATCGGCGCCAGGTCGAGCGGAAGCCGGGAGCGATGCAGATACGCTTGCCCCAGCAACGGCCTTCCATCGGCATTCGCCCTGGCATTTCCAGCCCGGATCGCGGCATCGAACTCCACGACGTCCGCCCACTCCTCTGGCGAGTTGTCACGGATCTCCCGCCACTGGGCATTTCCATGGAATGGGCAACCGAGACAGCTGCTCTTGGGAGTCGACCCCCATCCGTGCTCGGCAAGCAGCTTGAGGCAATCATCCCGTGACATTCCGAGATCCAGCAGAGGAAAGGTGTGGCGCGTGTACTTGACATCGGAATCCTTCGCCCGATGAAACTCGTCCGTGCTGATGCCGATCCACTGCTCGGCGTACAAGCCGCGGGGAACCCTCGCCGGATGCGGGTACCCGAGTATCTGGCGAACCTGACGCTTTATCGGCTTGATCTTATATTCGCCCGTACATTGGCGCCGCGTCATTCCCGGACTGCCATCCTGGTTGAGGATATACAGCGGCATCGACGCAAATCGGTGCGCCGGGTCTAGCGCGTCCTCGCGGATATTTCCGGAGGATACCCGAAGGACCGGTATGTTCGCTGACCGGGCAATCCTGCGCTCGACCTCATCCAGGTGAAGATAGACCTTGGAAGGCTCCCATCCAGTGTCCGAGAAAATGGCGTAATCGAGCTTCGGGAGTTCGCCCAGCGCTGACAGCAAAAGCAATGTCGTGGATTGCACGCCGGCGCCTAGAGAAAGGATTCGAGTGGCCGCTTCGGTGGTGTAGTTCATGCGGTGCCACCGGCCTTGGCCATTGCGCGCTCGGTGATCAGGGCGGTCTGGCGGGAGGAGGCCGCCCCCACTTCGGCGGCGCCGGGCTCCTTGTACCAGGGGCGCAGGTTCACCAGTGCGGGACGCAGGCCGGTTGCAAAGAGGAGAGCGGTCCCCTTTTTCAGGGCACGGATCTGGTCGGGCGGGAGAATTCGCTCCTGGCGCATGCTGACTGAGGTGGACCGACCCGATTCCGACGTGGAATGCGAAACCGTCTCCACGTCATGATCGCCGACCAGGCGCGACAGCTTGTCAGCGAAATCGGCGTCGTCAATTCCCGAGCCCACCAGCTTGATGGTCGCCGCGCTCCACATCGCGTCCATGCCCGCCTCGCCCCAGACTTTCTGGCCCTGGCGGTAACTCTGGAGAATGGTGATCGGAATGACGCCACGCGACCCCAGATGGGAATAGAGGTCGGGCAGGTCTCCGATTTTGCAAACATTTGCGGCCTCGTCCAGAATCGCCAGGAGGGGCGGGTCCAAACGGCCTCCGGCGCGTTCGGCCTCGATGACGGCCGTGCGCATTACGGAGTCGGCCGCGGCGGCGATCAGCGCGCTCGCAGAGCCTCCGCCATCCTTCGAGAGAAGGAAAAGCGAGTCCTTGCGGGTGACGAATTCCTCCGGCTTAAACTCCGGCAGGTCGGAATTCGGTGTGACCCACTTCGAGATCTGCGGGTCCAGGAGGCAGGCCGCATACTGACGGGCGGTCTCGTAAATTCCGTCACGAGTTTCTACCGCACCGGACACCGTTCCCTGGAGCTGGTCGGCGATGGCGATCATTCGGTGGTCGCGGAGAATGTCGACCGGGGTGCGGTCGCTCGGCACCGCAAGCCACTTGAGGACATCCGTGATCGGCCGGCGGTCGCAGCCTGCCGCCAGGAACAAGGCGCAGAGCGTGTTCTGTGCGGCGGTGCTCCAGAAATCGCCCTGGGAGGATTCGTCGACAGCAGCGGCGACGAAATGACCTGCCAACCGCCGTGCGCCCGGGAGGTCCTTCGCGTCGGCGAGGATGTCCCACCACATCCCCTGCGGGGTGTGGGCGATCTGCTGCGGGTCCATGGTCCAGACCCGCCCGACCTCGGAGCGCGCTTCCAGGCACGCCGTGTAGGCGTCCCGGGCCGCCTTGTTCGAGGTGAGCAAGACGGGGCCGGGGGCGCGCAGGATTGCGGGGACGGCGATGCTGGTGGTCTTGCCGGAGCGCGGCGCCATGATCGCGACCGCGACGTCCTCCCAATTCGACCGGACTTCAGGGCCGTTGGGAGCGAGGTCGCCGAGCAGGATGCCGGTGTCGTCCGGGCTGATCTCGCGTGGCTTGGCCTTGGAGAGGCTGGGGCGCAGGTCGCGCGCCTTGGCGGTGATCTCCGCCGGCAGCAGCGGGGCGAGGTCGCTGCGGCCGGCGAGGCCGGTGGGCTGGCTGCGGTGCTTGGACCACAGCAGCAGGCCGGTCGCGGTGAGGGCGAGGGAGATCAGCGCCGGGGCGATTCGGGTGCTGATCAGCAGGAGGAGCGAGCTGAGCTGGGGGAAGAGCCGGTCGGGGTGCAGAGCGGCGTCGACCGGCCGGTACGGGGCCCACGGGGCGGCGGTGGTCGCGGTGGTGGCGGCGTTGCCGCCGACCCAGGCGAGGGAGCCGAAGACGGCAACCGCGATGCCCGCGCCGATGAGCGCGTACAGAAGAGCGTCCGAACCAGGGCTAGCAGAGGGTGATTTGGGGGAGGCGGGCAGAAGTGCGGTCCTTGCAGGGGGTGGTGGCCTGCCGGGCAGGAGGCGCGCAGCGGCAGGGGCCCGGAGCGGGCGGGGAGCGGGCGGCGATCACTGCGGGACGGAAGCCCGAGACGTGGGTGATCAGCCCGGTGGCCGGCGGGTGGTCAGCCGGCGGGTACGGCGTGCTCAGCGACGGGCAGCGGGTGCCTTGGTCGGGCGGGTCGTTGGAGCGGTGCCGGGTTCGGTGTCGAGCCGGCAGACGAGTTGGACCGGCTCGGTCGCGTCCGAGCCGGGGCGGGTCACCGTGCCGCTCCGCGGGCGGAGGCGGCGGCCGGCGTCGGCGCGGTGCTCGTGGTGGAGGTGGTCGGGCTGCCGGGCGGCGAAGTGCGGGTGCGCGCGGCGATGGCGCGGGGTGCGGCCGGCTGGTCGGTGGGCTCGTCGGGCTCGTCGGGCTGGGCCAGCTCCGCCTGGGCGATGAGGTAGCCCGCGGTGGTGAGCTGGGCGCTGGCGTCGTGCAGCGCGGTGGCCATGGGCGGTCGGGCGGGCAGGAGGTCCGCCTCGGCGATGGTGTCGAGGCGCTGAGAGGCGGTGTCCAGAAACGCGGTGAGCCGCTCGAGCAGTCCGGTCTCGGGGTCCATCACCGCGACGACGGCGGAGGAGAGGTCCTCGACGGTCTCTGCCCTGTGCACCTGAGCGGTGGCCGCCACCAGCCGGGACTGCATATAGGACAAGTCCCGTCCACGAAAGGCGATTTCTGTATGCCGACGTGGGAGCGGAGGGACGACCCGGGTGGTGTATCCGGCGTCGGTGAGGAGCTGAACGGCGAGGCGGATGCGCTGGTTGACGTCGCCGAAGCCGGCGTCCTCCGCGGTGAAGATTGGACCGAGGCCCTCGTTGTAGAACCCCGCACGGGCGAGGAGCACCCGGCTGGCCATGTCGGGGGCTTCGGCCCAGGCGCTGCCGGTGGTGGAGGAGCCCTCGCGCAGGGGGAAGCGGGCGAAGAGGATCTGGTGGGGCGGTTCGGGCAGGGGGCTTCCTTCCTGGTCAGCGGCGTGGGTGGCCTTGGTTCGGGTGGCGGGGGTCGAGCGTGGCCATCTCGGCCTCGAAAGCACGGAACTGGTTGGAGCTCCTCGACGGCGGCAGGGTGCGGATGGTGGCCGCGGTACGGGTGGCGGTGCTGATCTGGGCGTGCGCGCGGACGACGGGCGCGGGGTCGGCGATGGAGGAGGTGAGCATGTTCAGGTAGCGCACGGGGGTGGCAGCGGACAGGGTCGCCGTCCACTGGTCCTGCCAGGCTGGGCCGAAGGTGCAGTCGATCTGCCAGGGGCCGACGCCTTCGCCGAAGAGGTGGTCCGGCTTGAGGGTGTGGACGAGCGATGCCTTGCCGTCCGGTGAGGTGAGGCGGATGCCGTCGACGACGGTGGCGACGGCGCCTTCGGTGCCGGGCCACGCCACGGAGACGGTGCCGGTGGCCGGGTCCGCGATGCGAAGCTCGGTCAGGTCGGACGGAGTCCAGCCGGCCTTGAGGAGGGGGCGCCACGCGGTGCTCGGGTGACCGGGCCACTCAGCGACGATCTCCTCGGGCGCCAGGTACCGGTCGGCGGCCAGGGCCTGGACGAGCGCCCCGACGATCTCGGCAGGGGTCTCCTTGGTGAAGGTGGCCTGCCACCTCGGCCGCTCGTCGCCGGGCCTGTCGCGGACGCTGATCTTCCACAGGTGGAAGACGGCCATTTGGCAGAGGACTTCGATCCTGCCGCACGGGCTGGTGGCCGCTATGCGGTTCCCGTAGGGGTTGTTCTCGTACGGCCAGCCGTGTACGTGGACGACGGGCTGGAGTACGCGGCCGATTTCCCCGGCGCCCGCCAGGTAGCGCGGGTGGACGAGGAACTCGTCCGGGGTGCTGGGCATGGATCTCCGGGGTCAGCGGTGGGGAGGTTCGACGATGCGGGGGTGCGGCGGAGGTGCCGAAGCCGGGGCGAGGTGCACCGAGGCACCGGTGCCGGCCGCCCGCAGCGCCGGGGACTGGGCGGTGGCGGCCCGGCTGCGGGTGGTCTCGTCCGCGGCCTCGGCGATGGCGTCGGAGGTGGCGGCGGTGCGGAAGGCGGCGGTGGTGATGGCGGTGGCCTGGGTGAGCAGCGGCTCCCACAGCGGTGGGCGGTCACCGTACTCCTGGGCGACCTGACGGCCGATCTCGGTGATCGTGCCCGCGAGTTGGTGGGCGGTTCCGGGCATCAGCGTCAGTCCCTGGAGGACCTCGGCCGCCTCGTGAGCCGTCAGGAAGGGGGCGAGGTCGGTGATCTCGGCGAGGGCCCGGCCGGCGCGGGCGATGGCGTCGTTGGCGACGTCGATGGTCCTGGTGGTGCGGGTCTCGGGCAACGGGCGGGGGCCTCTTTCTACGGGCGCCGGCCGGTGCGGGCCGTGGCGGTGGTGGCGGGCGGGTGGGCGGGGAGGAGGCCGGGGCGCTGGCCGGTGCTGCCGGCCAGCGCCGCGCGGGAGCGTCCGTGGAGGCCGGCGCTGCGGGTCTCGGCGAGGTGGCACACCGCCAGGGCCAGGGATCGGTCGCGGCCGGTGTCCGCCACCGTGCCGTCGGGCCGGGCCAGCGGGGCGACGAGCCGGACCTCGTGCTCGCCGACCCGCAGTAGCGCCCACCGGCAGGCGGCCGGGTCGTCCTCGGGGGCGATCCCGGTGGCGGCCAGGATGCGCCGCGCCGTCAGGCGGAAGTGGTGCTCGGCCGGGGCGGCGGTGTCGGGATCGGTGCGCAGAGTGCACTGCCACACCAACCGGGTGCGCAGGGCCGAGGCCGGGTGATCGGCAGTCGGCAGGTGCGCGGCCAGCTCCGCCCCGAACGCCTCCAGCTCCGGGGCGGGCAGGTCCTCGACCGGGCGCCAGGCGTCGATCAGGCGGGGGCGGGCGCGGTGGAGGGCAGCGGCTGCGGCGATGGCGGCGAGCAGGTCGGCGGTGGAGGCGTACCGCGAGATCGTCGGGTGCAGGTCAGCGTCCGCGAGTGGGAGCAGCCGGTGGGGCAGCGGGCGGTGCGGTGCCGGGGCGGCGGCTGGCTGTCACGGGCCGCCCGGTTCGTCGAAGGCGAGCATGGTCTCCTCGACCGTGAGGGACAGTTCCCACAGCTGGTCGAGCGCCTTCTGGCCCAGCTTGTATGCCGGGCTGCAGTGGCAGGGGGTGACAGCGATGGCTCCCAGCAGGCTCTTGAGCGCTCCGAAGACGCTGGTGTCGTCCACGGAGTTCAGCTCGCGCAGAATGCGCTGGGCTTGCTTCTCGGAGTAGGTCGACTGGAGCTGCTCCGTCAGATTCTGCAGGTGGCCGGCGGCGAGGGTGACGTCGGAGTTGGTCAAATAGTGCTCCAGTTCAGGGAGTTCGGAATGCGCCGGGGCCTGATGTGCTGGCCCGGTCGGGTCGGGTCGGGCCTTGTGCCGGTGCCGACGAGGTCGACTGCGGTGGCCTCGGAGGTCGAGGCCCTCACGGCCTCGCGTTCAGTTCGGGTTCTCGTTCACGCGGTCGGCGCTGGTGGCGGCGGCGGCCAGTTCGGGCAGGTCGGCCGGCGCGCTCTCGCGCTGATCGATCCACCAGGACGCCTTGTCCAGCGTGCGCAGCTGCTGCTCGATGGCCAGCCAGGCCTCCTCGGCGAGCACGCCCTCGACCACTAGGGCCTCGTAGGCGGCGGTCACCAGCTGGTGCCGGCAGCGCTCACCCCAGGCGATGGCACGCTCGGGGCCTTCCAGCGGGGGCATCTCGAAACGGCCTGCCCACTCGGCGGCGGCCTGCGCCTCCTCGGCGCGGCGGGCGGCGATCCACGCCTCACGCTCGGCGGTGTCCTCCTTGCGCTCCGCCAGCCAGCAGTCGCGGCAGGAGCGGGTGGCCAGCCAGCGGGCGTAGCCGGCGCGCTTGTCGGCGGGACGAGCGGACAGGTCGTGGGCGACTTCGTGCCCGCAGTCGTGCTCGACGGACCAGTTCTTCTTGACGGACAGGGTAACGTTCCTTCAATCAGCGGGAGTTGGTGTGCCCGGCGACCCACGCGATCCGCGGATCGACGACCTGGGCGGACGCGGCAGTGGAGGCTGCACCGGTGGCGTGCAGAGCAGCGGTGGAGCGAACCCGGCCGCTGGTGGCGAGGGCGGCGCGGGCGCGGGCGCTGCCCGGTCCACTCGTGCGGGCGGCCGGCGCGGTGGGAGCGGCGGCGACGGCGGCGAGGTCCTTGCCGGCCCCGGCGAGAATGGTGGTGGCCTCGCCGATCACCGCCTCGACGCGGGCCAGGTCGACGCCGCCGGGGTTGGCGCGCACCTGCTCCTCGATGACGCGCAGGCGGGAGGCGATCTCGGCGGTCAGCAGCGCGCGGTTGTGCAGCAGGGCGTCGGCGCCCTGCTCGTCGCGGCTCGGCCCGGCCGGCGGGTGGACGACGGAGCCGAATGGGTCCGTCTGCGGGACCGGTGGGATGGGGCCGAGGTCGGGGGCCTTGAACAGGCGGGTGGCGAACGGGTCCTCGGCGTTCGCGAGGTGGTCCGGTGCGGGGGTGGGCGAGGGCGGGGTGCGGTCCATCGCCTCGATCAACCGGGTGGCGAACGGGTCGGTGCTCTCGTACGGCCCGCCCAGTGGTTCGAACGCGAGGTCGGAGGCGACCCGCAGGCCCTGGCCGCGCAGCGTGGAGATGGCGGTGGCGGTCCGCTTGGTGCCTTCGAACTCGGGCTCGTCCAGGACGTAGAGGCTGGGGTGTTCGCGGGTGCGCGTGAAGCCGGCCTCGGCGAGGGCGAACGCGACCTGCTGGTTGCTGTGCGGGTTGGTGGCGACGATGCCGAGGCGCGGGTGGCGGCCGATATGCACATCGTGCGTGCGCGGGGCGCTGGCCTGGACGACGGCACCGGGGCCGGCGGCGCGGGCGGCCGGGCTGTCGGGGACGGGCCGGGTCGTCTCGTTGTAGTCGAACGCCGGGTCCGCGCTGACCTTGACTCCGCCGCGACGCAGCGCGGCGACGGTCTGCCGTGCGTGCAGGAAGACGTTCTGCTCGGTCGCCGGGTCGAGGGCGTGGCGCCCGTCGTCGAGCTGGCGGAATCCGGCGCGGGCGAGCAGCGTGTGGGCGGTCGGCGAGGCATCGGGGCCGACGTCGGCGACGACGCCGTACTGCGGGTCACGGTTGATGGAGACGTGCTCGGGGGTGATGCGCTGCTCCTCGGGGCAGGGGTGGACGCGGTCAGCGGCGGGCGGCCGGTGCCGGCGAAGGTGGGACCGGCGCCGCGGGGCGGGCCTGATCGGAGGTGGTGGAGGCGCCGTGCGCGGTAGCGGTGCGGGCGGCGGCGACGCGCGTCGCCGGGGGCGAGAGGGCAAGGCTGGCGGTCTCGACGCCGGGGATCGACGGCCTGATGCTGACCGGCACGCCCATCTCCTTTAGCGCGTTGGCCAGCTGGGTGGCGGTCTGGGCCTGCCGTACAGGGTCGGGGTCTGTCAGCGAGTAGCGCTCCGGGGCGTCGTCCAAGCCGAGCCGGAATCCGGCCTCGGCCAGCGCCGCCAGCACAGCCGGATCGCGGCTGGCGGTGGCCGCGGTGATCCCGGCGGCAGCCAGGCGCCGGAAGACGACCCCGGGCGTTGCTGCGGTCGGGTTCTGGTGGGGCACGCAGTTCTCCAGGAGGTCAGCGGTTGGCTGCTCGGCCCGGTGCGGGCCCGGGTGGCAGAGGCGGTGTGGAGGGTGCGGCGGTCATCCGCAGGCGCCGCGAGGGCCGGGCGGCCTCGGCCCGGGCGGACGCAGGCCAGGTGGTGTCCCGCAGCATCGTCGCCCGGAACTCACGGCGGGCCTCCGCCGCGGCGAAGGAGGCGATGTAGTCGGTGGTGTAGAGCTGGCCGCGGCCGGGTTCGTAGCGCAGCCACACGTACGAGTGCTCGTCGTCCTCCGGGGCGGCGGCCAGCCACCAGTGCACGTCCTCGAAGGTGCACATCGCCTCCACGACCAGGGCGCCGGAGACCACCTCCTCGGCGACGCCCTGGTAGAGCGGGCCGAGGCAGTCGGCGGCCAGCGCATCGGACACGAGAGCGTGGGCCTTGGCCGCCGCGGCGTCGGCGTCCGGGAACAGACTGCCGTCCTGGAGCCACCGGTAGTGATCGACCAGGTCGGCATTGCGCTGGGAGGGACGGTGCCAGTTCGCAACCGGAACCCTCGCCTTGACCAACTGGTCGATAGCGCCGGTGGCGTTGCGGATCTGCTCTTCCCGATCGACGCTCAGGCGCTGGTGCCAGCCGCCCAACTCGTCGGCCCAGTACCAGAACCCAGCCTCTTGGAGGACTTCGCGCGCCTTCTGCGGCACCCGTCCGCTCGCTGCGGCGAACTCACCGTGGTCGAAGGTCCAGCCGAAACTCACCGAGCCGGCGGCGTCGATTTCCATCGGTACGGACATCGAAGGAATCCCGGTCAGCGGCGGCGGGCCGCGCCCTGCACGACCACGACGGGAACCGGAGCGGCAGAGGGTGCCGAGGCGGCCTGGTCCACCTGCCGCTTCGCCTCTTCCTCGCGTTCCTGGAGCAGCCGCACGAGGTCGGCCTCCAGCACGTCGCGCTCCTCGGCCGCCACCTCCAGCCGCTCCAGCTGCGCGTCCAGCGCGTCGAGGACGCCGTCGTCGACGATGCGCTTGGCGGCGGCGATGTTGATCAGCCGGACCCGCTGGAAGGACACCGCGGTCTCGGCCGCGACCAGCGCGCGGTGCGTCTCGATCACGCGGCAGGTCGACGCGTCGGCCCGCGCCTCGTTGGCGACCAGAGAGGTGATGCTCTGGCCGAGGGCAGCCTCCAGGCGGGCGTCCTGGCGGGTGAGGGTCATGGTCGACATGGGTCTCCAAGAAGTAGGCAGAGCAGTTGAGTTGGCAGTTCTGGCGAGGTCAGAACGGAGGTGGGCCGATGCCCGAGGCCGGGGAAGGGGAGGAGGCGACAACGCGCGGCGGGGCGGGCGGGAGCGGGCCAGGGCGGCCGAGCAACACCGGGGACGTACGGCGGGCCGCGGCACGCCGGACGCCGGGCTCGGGCGGGTCGACCGCGTACCCCAAGGAGGACCACGCCTCGCGGGCGGATACCAGGCTGGGGTGACGATCGGCTCCGTAGTGCCTGCTGCCCGTCTCGGTGTAGAACACCGCCGCCTCCCCAGCGCCCGGGTACTCGACGAGAAGCTCAAGCTCACCCTCCACGCCCCGATGTTGGGCGTGGAGCACCAGGTGGCCGTTGTCGATGTCGTCGCTGACCAGGTGCACCCAGACGGTGCGACCCAGAGTCCGCGGCGCCGCGGTGACTGCCGACCGAAAGTGCGGTGGCACTTCCTCGACCCGTCGGCGCTGCTCGTCCGCGCTGTACACCCGGGTGAAGCCGTAGCCGGCGACCGTGACCAGCCTCTCGACCTCCAGGATCTGCCGCCGCGCGGTGCTCCGGTCGGTGTCCTGGCGGACGCGGTGCAGCAGCAGGGCGTCGTCGCGCACGAGGCCGGCCTGCTCGAGCCAGTACGCGCTGTGCCGGTCGGGCGGGTCGGCGACGACGGTGTCCCGGTCGGGCAGGTGGGCGATGGTGACGTGCGTGATGACGGCTCCTGAACGGTCAACTGCGGTGGGGGAGGGGTGAGAAGAGGCGGATGGGGCGGCCGTCCGTCACCGGTCGGCGGCAGCGGACTTCGGCCTGTTGCCGGAGTTCCGGCCCCGGAGAGCCTGACTCGTGCGACGATGGCCTCGTGGCCGCCCCCGTTCGGGCCTGAGCCGTCACCCGAGCGCGGTGTCCGCGGTCACCCTGGTGGCGATCAGGCCGCCGTCCGGCTCTCGTGCATCCGCGCGTCGGTGTCGAAGAGGCTCAACTCGGCCCGGTGGAGCAGGTGCTGAACAACGAAGCTCCGCCCGGCCACCCGCCACAGCCCTCGCCCCTTGCCCAGCTGGGCGATGGCGGCGGTCTCCACGCCGCTGAGGCCGAGAAGGCTGGCGGTGGCGGCCAGCTGGTCAGCTTCCTGGCGGTAGATCACGCGCGTCGCACAGTCGGTCAGCAGGCCCTCGGCCAGGGCGCGGGTGCGCGAGCCTGCGTCGCCGGCGCTGAGCAGGTCGGACAGACGGTGGATGATCAGCATGTTGGCGATGCCCAACCCTCGGCTCAACTTCCACTGCGCCTGCATGCGCTGGAGGAGGGCCTCGTGCCGCATGACGCGCCACGCCTCGTCGTAGATCACCCACCTGCGACCGCCAGCGGGATCGCTGAGCGCGGCCTCCATCCATGCCGACGCACATGTCATCGCCAGCACCAGTGCCGTGTCGTCGCCGGTCGACCCGAGGCTGGACAGGTCGATTGTCAGCATCGGGCTGCGTGGATCGAAGACCGCGGTCGACGGAGCGTCGAACATCCCGGCGAGGTCACCGTTGATCAACCGGCGTAGCGCGTGGGCGAGGTCCTGGGCGGCGGCGCCGACCCGGCGGGTGGGGTCGCCGAGCGCCGCGTCCAGGACGGCCGGCTGCCCGAGTACGGCGGCGACGTCGCCCAGCAGCGGAACCTGGCCGGTCAGTTCGGTGCGGGTGACGACCGCGTCCAGGGCGACGTCGAGTGCGGTGTACTCCATCGGCGCGAGATCGCGCTTGAGCACGGTGCGCGCCAGCGAGCCGAGCAGCAGGAGCCTTCGCTTGCGGACCTCGCCCGCCCAGTCGGCCGGATCCACTCCCGCTGGCGGGGGCGGGGTATCCAGGGGGTTCAGCTTGCCCGGAAGTCCCGGACCCAGCGCGATGGTGGTGCCGCCGATCGCCTCCGAGACGGACGTCCACTCACCCTTCGGATCGCACGGCACATAGACGCGGTAGCCAAATGCCGTGCTGCGCAAGGCAATTGACTTGGCCAGAGCCGACTTCCCCTGGCCGATGACGCCGGCGATCAGCGTGTTCGGGTTGGTGAAATTTTCGACTTTTCCGTACAGGGAGAAAGGATCGAAGACGAACGAGGCTTCGGCGTGGACGTCGCGGCCGATAAGGACGCCGGAGGAGCCGAGACCGCCCTCGGCGAGGAACGGGTACGCGGCGCTGGCGGTCGCGGTGGTCATGCGGTGCGCGGGCAGCTTGAGCTTGCCGCCGCGCAGGGAGGCCGGGCCGGGGCGGCCGGATGCGGGGTAGGTGGGGAGGAGTTCGGCGTTCTCCTCGCGGCGGTTCCTCGGGCGCTGGGGCTGGCCGGCCTTGCGGGCGGTGCGGCGGGCGGCGGAGAGGTCGCGTTTGGCCTGGCGGCGGGCGGCGCGGTCTGAGCGGGTCGGGGTGAACAGGGGGGTGGCACTGGCGGAGCGCAGGAACGTTTCTCCTGATCAGGTGCGGGAGGAGGCGGTGGGGGCGCCGCGCAGCTCGGAGGGGGTGGCGATGCGGCGCACGCGCCCGGCGGTGGCGGTGTGGCGCTGGCAGATCGCCATGTCCGGTGCCCCTTCCGGCAGCCGCAGCGCGCACGCCTCTCGGGTGGGGCGGCGTCCGTCGGCGCGCGGGGCGCGGTGGTAGGCGCCGTGGAGTGCTTCGCAGGTCTGCCAGACGCGGATGCGAGCGGCGTGGAGGTGGTCTGCCTCGGCCGGTGCGCTGGGCCGGGTGGTGCCGGTGTGGGTGTCGAGCAGCGCGAACAGCGCGATGCAGTGGGCGTGCAGGGCGTCCAACTCGGCGCGGGAGACGGGCTCCTGCTCGGGCAGGGCGGTGTGGTGGTGGACGTCGAGGCCGGCGGTGGCGAACCGCAGCAGGCGGTGCTCGCCGGTCGGCGGGTGGTGCACGGCGGGGCCTTCCGTCAGGTGCGCGCGAGCGGCAGGGCGGCCTGGGTGAAGCCCTCGGCCTGCTGCCAGCGCAGGAGCCGCGGGTCCAGGCCGGTGCCGGCGGCGGCGGTTTCGATCGAGGCGCAGGCCCGGCGCAGCGCTTCGGGGGTGTCGGCGGAGACGACCACCAGGCCGGTCAGGTCGACATCGGCGTGGCCGGCGATCAGTTCGCGTTCGTGCTGCTTGGCGTCCGCGTACTCCATCGAGTCGGCCTCGGAGTCGACCTGGCCCTTGCGCACGCGCTCGGCGGCGTCCGCGATGATGCTGGCCTTGGTGCGCTGCACGGCCTTGAGCGCTGCTTCCAGGGCCTGGGGGCCGTAGGTCAGGGAGAGCGTGCGGCGCGCGCCACCTGCGAAAATGAGCGGGTGGAGGAAGCCGTGGGCGACCTCCGAGCGGGGCCACTGCTCGATCCAGTAGATCGCGTGGCAGGCCGTGTCGGTGGTCAGCCGGGCGGGCTCCTCGACGACCACGACCGGACCGGCGGCGGCCGGGTCGGCAGTGGGCTGGCCGGTCTCGGACCACTGCTCGAGGTGGGCGAGGGCCTTCGGGTCGTACGCGCTGCGGATCACGGCGGCGAACTCCCCGGTGGTCAGCCAACCGCCAGGGTTCAGACCGGCGTTGCGCAGCGACTGCTCGAAGCCTGGGACCAGCTGGGCGAGCACCGCGAAGGCGCCGACCAGGCCGCCGCCGGCCTCCCCGATCAGGCGGCGGGCCGCCTTGAGGTCGAGGCTCACCGCGATGTAGCACTCGTGAGGCGCTGCGGTCGGGCCGGAGGCGGCGAGCAGTTCCTCGTAGACGGGGCCGGCGACCTTCGCGTCGGGCCGGCCGTGCTCGACCCAGTAGCGCTGCAGGGCATCACCGCTGTCGGGGACGGTGCGCTCGATGACCTGCACGGTGGTGATGTAGCCGGTGCGGGCGAGCGAGGCCAGGCACCGGCCCCACGCGGAGACGTTGGCAGCCTGGGTCGGAGGGTCGAGCAGAGCGAACGCTCGGCTGGAGACACGGATGGCGGCGGTGAGGGTGTTCTTCTGCGGGTCGTGGACCGCGCCGAGCGTGCCGCCCGGGGCGGTGACGGCGCGAAGGCTCGCCGCGGCGCCGGGCAGGTGGAGGAGACCGTCGCGGCGGGGCCGGGTGGCGGGACGGGCGAGCCAGACGAGCTGGCCCTTGGCACGACGCAGGTAGTAACGGAGGACGATAGGGGACCAATCGGCGATGGAGCGGCTGTGGACACGGACGAGGACGAGGGCGGCGGCCAGAGCCCAGACAGGGGTGGCCAGGGCGGCGCCGGCCAGCCCGGTGGCGACCATCGTCGCCAGGAGCAGGGCGCCGGCCGTGCCGACGACGGTGAGCTGGGCGACACTGAGCCCGAGCAGCACGCCGCGGCGGGACCGGCTGGGGAACCGGACGGTCGGCAGGGGGAGGTCGGAGGCCGACAGGGGCGACTCTTTCGGTGAGGGCGGGAGGCCAGCCGGGGCTCGGGCGAGGGGTAGCCCCGGCCGGCGGCGGTCAGGAGGTGGGCGGGGCGGAGGAGCCGACGGCGGCGCCCGGTGCGGAGGCAGGCCCCGCTGCGGCAGAGGGAAACGTTTCTGCTGCCCCGGCCGAGGAGGGAGAGCCGGTGGAACGCGCGGCGCCGAGGACGACCTGCGGCGCACCGGACCCGCCCGCGGCGGTGGCGGCAGTAACTGCACTGCTCGCCTTGGTGGTTGATCCCTCGCCGGGTGCTCCGGGCTGCTGGTCGGAGGTCGGGGTCCGGGAGATCAGGGGCTGTCCCTGGTCGCCGCCGTTGCTGTTGCGGCTGCCGCGCCGGGTAATCAGGGCCTGGTCGATCGCGTCGCCGCCCCCTCCGGAGGAGGTGCCGGGGAACCGGAACGTGCTCGGCGTCGACGGGGCCGAGCCGGAGCCGGAGCCGGAGTCGGAGGTGTTACCGCCGGCCGGGCTGTCCTGGCCCGGAACCTGGGCCGGGCCCTGCGGGGCGCCTCCGCCCATCGCTGCGCCGCCGCCCATCGCCGCGCCGCCTGCGCTGCCGGTTGCTGCGGTGGCGGCCATCCGGCCGCCCTTCTTCGCGGCGGCGGCGCCGGCCTGAAGGCCGGCTGCGGTCGAGCGGTGCAGGTCGTGGGACTGTCCGCCGTCGCCGGCCCAGTGCACGAACTTGTAGATCGCCATCGGGCTGAGCAGCACCAGCATCATGACGACGAGGCCGGCGATGATGTCCGACAGTGCCTGCACGCCGTCCTTGGTGTTGCTCTCGCCGAGGGCGGAGACACCGACCAGCATGATCACCGTCATGATGAGCTTGCTGAAGACCACCGTCGCGGTGGCCTCGATCCACTTGCGCCGCCAGTCGCGTGTGGGTTCCCAGGAGCCGCCGGCCGCCGCGAACGGCGCGAGCACGACGAGCACGAGGATGGTCACCTTGCGCAGGACCATCGCGCCCCAGTAGAGGATCGCTCCGGCGGCGCAGCCGAGTGCGACCAGCGCGGGGATCGCCCAGCCGAGCGGTGACGTGGTACTGATCATCGACACCCGGACGATCCGCCTGACGGCGTCGTCCATGTTCGTGTTGGCGATCTGGAACAGCCCGCGGGAGAGAGTGTCCACGATGGCGACGGCGACGCCGGTGAAGGTGATCGCAGTCATCGCGAACAGCGTCGCTGAGACGGTGCCGGTGACGGCCTGGCCGAGTGCCTGGCCGTCGCGGCGATAGGCCGCCCTGATCAACTGGAAGATGAAGGTCATCACCAGCATGGTCAAAGCAATCGGCAAGATCGTGGCGTAGTTGGTGCGGAACCACTCGGCCGACAGGTCGATGCTGGTGGTCTTGTCGACGGCGCGCGAGGCGAGGTCGACGGCGCTCTTCGCCAAGTCGCCGGCGGACTTGGCGATCCACTTGCCGATGGAGTCGGTGACCGAGTCGCTGACGCCGCCGACGATGACATCGCAGAGCAGGCCGGAGCCGGGGAGATCACAAAAGCCGATGGGCGATCAGCTCCTCTGGTTGGGACCGATGGGTGAGGTCAGGGGTAGACGGTGGGGGCGATGGAGGCCAGCGCGCAGTCATGGCTCGGCCGGCACTGCACGGCCAGGGTGAGGGAGCGGTCCTCGGCGCCGGCGCCGCCGTCGCGCCAGCTGACGGTCTGCTTGCCGGTGACGGTGACCGCGTAGATATAGGCGATGGTCAGCTGCGTCGGATCCTTGCCGATGGCCTGCTGCCACGCGGTGGGAAGGTGCGCCTCGGCCACCTCGCCGACGGCGAACTGGCCGTTGTCGCGCATCCGGTCCCACAGGGTCGGGTCCGGGACCTGCGCGGCGAGAGTGTCCGGGTCGGCGTACTGGCTCTCATCGGTCAGCCACCCGCGCAGGCCGGCGAGCTGCTGGGGCTGGGTAGCGGTGCGGGTGTCGTAGCTCCACAGGGCCGCGGCGAACGCCTTCGCGAACGCGATCGGGTCGCTGGTGTGCGGCGGAGCGGCGACGACGGGGGCCGTGCCGATCGTCGGCCCGGCGGACGGGGTGTTGCTGGTGCGCGGTGATGGCGGAGAAGAAGGCGCCGAAACAGCAGGAGCAGAAGGGGAGTTGGCGGCGCTCGGGGTGCGGTGGTCGCCGCCCGCCAGCCGGGCGATGAGCCCGGCCAGCAGAGCGACGACCACGAGCACGCCCAGGCCGATCAGCAGTCGGCGCAGCAGCGCGGACTGCCCGGTGAACGGCGAGGACGAGGACTTGAGCATCAGTGGACGTTCGTCCCGACTGCGCTGAAGAAGCTGACGATGCCGTTGGCGGCGCCGAGCAGGAGGGCGCAGCCCGCGGCTACCAGGGCGCCTTGCTTGCCCTTCTGCTCGCTGCCGTGCGAACCCGTGTGGTGGCCCCAGGCCCAGACGATGCCGGACACGCACAGCGCGCCGACCACCGCGATGATCGCGAAGAGGTTGATCGAGCCGACCGTGGACTTGAGGACGTCCAGTCCGGGAAGGCCGCCCTGGCTGGGAGTGATGCCGGGGTCAAAGGCCAGCTGGACCTTGGTGGCGGAATCGGCGAGGTAGGTGAGCAATCACACTCCACGGCTAGAGGGGTGGGGGAGGGGGCGCGGTCCGGCCGCGCGAGGGAGGGGTAGAATGCGCGAAGTGCGCTGAGATCGACGGAAGTTGCCGTCAGGTGGCGACGCGGCGGGCGGCGACGATGCCCGCCTTCCAGGAGTCGAGCGTGGAGATCTTGACCACGTCGCCCGTCTTCGGCGCGTGCACCACGAGGCCCTGGCCGATGAACATGCCCACGTGCTCCGGGCCCTGCGGCCCGGGCTCGATGAACAGCAGGTCGCCGGGGCGCAAGGCGTCCACCGACACGGCGGTGCCCTCGCTGACCTGCGTGTAGGTCGTGCGCGTCAGCGTCACGCCGCCGGCCTTGTAAGACTGCTGCATCAACGAGCTGCAGTCACACCTGGCCATGGGGTCCGGGCCGTGCGCCGCAGTGCAGCTGCCGCCCCACTGGTACGGCGTCCCGAGCTGGCCGAGCGCGAACTTGATCGCGCTCTGCACGGCGGGCGGGGCGTCGGTGGGGATCTGGTAGCCGGCGGGCAGGACGCCGGGCGGGATCGTCCCCCAGTCCGTCCCCGTACCCGCACCGGTTCCGCACCCACCCGAAGCTGGCGACGGTGCGGGGGTCGCGGTCGGAGACGGGGAACCGCCCGAACTCGAACCCCCATTCAGGGACTGGGAGATGGCCTGCTGAAGAGCGGTCGCCAGGTTCTCCCATTTCGCGTACGCGTCCGGATAGCCAGACTTCTGGACCGCCTGCGCGGCCATGGTCAGAGGCAGCTGCTGCCAACCGGCCACGCCCAAAAGGGCCTTGTAGAAACTGGTGGAGGCGTACACGGGGTCCTGGATCTGCGCGGGCGTGCCCCAGCCCTGCGACGGGCGCTGCTGGAAGAGGCCGAGCGAATCGCGGTCCCCGGAGCTCAGGTTGCTAAGTCCGGACTCCTGCAGCGCAGTTGCCAGCGCGATGGTCTGGCCGCGAGCGGGGACTTGCATCGCGATGCCGGTGGCCACGATCGTCCTGGCGTTGGGGATCTGGACACTCGGGGAGTCCAGGCCGGTAACCGAAGCGAATGGTCCTGCAAGCCCGTTCAGAATCTGCTTGACCTGAGCGGCCACGGCGGCCGTGTCCACAGGCTGTGGGCCGGGCCCGGACGTGCACGTGTTGTTGCTGTTGGCCTTGGTGGCTTCGTCGTTGGCGGCCACGGCCAACGCGGGGAACGCTACGGCGAACGGCGTGAGCAGGAGCCCGGCCGCGCCGAGGCCGACCACCTTCTTCAGGCTCATCGCGTCTCCAGAGCGCCACCTCCCGCCGGAGCGGCGGCGGAGGCGTCCGGAGGCCGGGAGCTGGGAATCGGCGTCCGTACGGTGAGGGAGCGGATGATGAGGTCTCCTGTCGGATCATGCGACCGGGCGCGGGGTGAGGGGCCCGCCCTCCGGCGGACGGGCGGGCCGACGAGAGCGGCAGCAAGCCGCGCTCGTAATCTCGAAAAGGGCATGGCTGTCCCCTGGAACGGATAGATGGAATTCGCTTGAGATCGCCGAAGGTACCGAATCGAAGGCTCGCGACCTAAAAAGCGGCGAACGCTCCGCACGGGGATATCCCGGCGACCGGCCCGCAGGACGTTAGCCCCTCTTCGGCTCGCGACCTAAAAAGAACGATGGCCGCTGGGTCGAGCGAGGTGAGCGTCCCGATTGGGCGCCCCACAGTAGGCGAGGTGCGGCTCGCAACCTAAAACGAAGATCGGCGGACCGACGGTCTTTCCCTGGGGCACGGGAAACGATAGGCAGGACGCGGCTCGCAACCTAAAACGATCTTCGCCGGCGGCCAGAGTTGGCCTTTTTAGGTCGCGAGCCGCGCGTGAGCTAGGTTCCTCCTCGCCGCCGGATCCCGCAGTCCAAGGGTCCGCTCCACCCGCTCGACTGCGGCCGAAAAGCCCAGGTCGGATGCGATGCTCCGGCTGCGTTCCCCTTCCCCGACCAGGAGGACAGCCCGCCCCTTGCCCTACGAAATCCACCGAGGCGACGCCCTCACCCGGCTCGCCGCGATCCCCTCGAACTCCGTCGACTGCGTCATCACCGACCCGCCCTACAATTCGGGTGGGCGTACCACGCAGGAAAGGACCGGGCGGACGGCCCGCGCGAAGTACACCTCCGCTGACGCCGCCCACACCCTCGCCGATTTCCCCGGCGAGAACAAGGACCAGAGGAGTTACACGTACTGGCTGAGCCAGCTCCTCGCCGAGTCCTATCGGGCCACTAAGAACGGTGGCGTCGCGCTCGTTTTCACGGATTGGCGCCAACTGGCTGCCACTAGCGATGCCCTGCAGGCCGGCGGCTGGATCTGGCGCGGCGCGCTCGCCTGGTACAAGCCCGCTGCGCGACCGCAAAAGGGTAGGTTCACGCAGAATTGTGAATTCGTCCTGTGGGGCAGCAAGGGCCCGATCGACGGCGACGCCCACCCCGTCTACCTGCCCGGCCTGTACACCGCCTCGCAGCCCCGCAGTGGCCGAGTCCATATCACCCAGAAGCCGGTCTCGGTGATGCGGGAGCTCGTCAAGATCTGTCGCCCGGACGGCACCGTCCTGGACTTCTGCGCGGGCTCCGGTTCGACGGGCGTGGCGGCTCTGCTGGAGGGCCGGCGCTTCATCGGCGTAGAGGTGACTTCGCACTACGCCGAGATCGCCGAGCGCCGCCTCGCCGAAGCCGAGCAGCAGTTCGCTTCGGGCGCGCTCGACCCCGAGGCAGCGGCCTCGGATCCGGACGAAGCCTGATGGCCCGGGCCGGACCGCCGCCCCGCGGCCGGTCCGGCCCACGCGCAGGAGGAGCAACCCTGAGTACTCCTTCTGCCGAGACCGAACCCGAAGGTCGCACTGCAGCCAGAACCGCCGAGGCTCCGGGAAAGGCCGCCGTGCGGCCCCCGGAGCAGGCGCCCGGCCGCTCGCGGCGGCACAACCGCTTGCCGCCAAGGACGCCTTCGCCAGCCCACTGCCCCGGACGGCCGCACTGAGTCGTCCCCCGAAGCGAGAACGCCATCGACACCTACCCCTTGGACGACTTCGACCCGTTCGCCCTGGACGGCCTCGACCCGGCCACTCCGGAGGCGGCGCACGCCGTGTACACGCTCGACTTCCTGCTCGACAACCCGGCCCTGCGGCTGCAACACACCCCGGCGAGTGGCTCCCCGAGGCAGAGTTACTACCTGTTCCAGGACGGGGTCTGCATCGGCCCGGACCTGCCTGCCCCGCAGTTCGTCGCCGCCCACGTCCAGCGCGATCCGATCACCGCTACCTACACCACCGACTACGAGAGCCTGCCGATGATCGCGCTCGCGGAGCGCTGGCTCATCGAACGTGGCGCAGACCCGGACGCCGTCACCTACACCGGGGGCCTGTACGCCCGCCCCGCCAGCCCGGCCACCCGACAGGTCGAGGAACGACTGCGCACACCAGGACGCTACGAGGTCCTCGCCCACTTCACCTACGGCTGGGAACCCTCTCCCTCATGGGTGCTCGCACTGGACCATCACGACTCCGATCCGGACCTGCCTTATCGTGTCTTCCACCAGCACGTCGACGAGGCCATCACCCTTGCCATCGAAACGTTCTGGGCCCGCGGATCCGACGCCACCGACATCGCGCCCGGCCCCGCCTGGTACTCCCTGACCGAGCACGCCTTCGCCACCCTGAAGGAAGTCCAGGAATGGACCCGCACCATCGACGCAGCCTGGGTCGGCCGCGATCCCGGCTACGGCTACGAGGAATCGTTCACCTTCCGCCCCATCCCCACCCACGCCATCTTCGTGCCCAGCGTCGGCTCGCGCGCGCAGGCGGCAGCGACCCGTACACGGGCGGGCGCCACTGCGGACCGCACTGCCCCTGAGCGGACGTCAGCGCCGGCACCGCTGGGGCCTCACCGGGACACCGCTCCCCGACGCTGAACCAGACCCCGCGGACCACCGGGCCACTGCACTCGGCTCCCACCCCGCCCTACCCACTGCACGAGGCCCATGCGCGACGACACCCAGATCGACGTTGCCCCCCCCCGCTACCTGGCCGGCGCCGGAGGCGAACCCGGCGATGCCCTCAACCTGCTCATCAAGAAGCAGAACTGGCCTCACCACACCGACCCCGAGAACGCCAGCCTGTTTCATCTCCAGCCCCTGCCACCGCCTGCGCGTCGCCTTCATCGGCGACTACCTGGACCCGTGGCAACTCGTCGCCAGCAGCGAGCCGATGGGTGCCCCGGACTGGATGGCGCGGTTCGACGGCCGTACCCCGGTCGAGATCGTCGGCGCCTTCCTGGAAACCATCGCCGGAGACCTTGAGGAATACCCGGAGCAGGTGTTCAACCGCCGCAGCTACCTCGTCAAGGACGCCACCCGGCTGGTCGAACAGGCGGGATGGAAACGCGAGTTCACGGCCAACGTGATCCCTCTCACCGCTCCGGACGGCCTCGCCGGACTCGAGGTCCAGCGCGTACCGACGGGCCTGGCCAAGGAGTTCGAGCCCTGCGACGAGACCGTCATGCTCTGGGCCGGTCCGAAGGGCACCCCCGCGTACTGGGAAGCCCACTTCACCAGGGGCACCCCGCTCCACGTGATCGCCGCGGCAACCCGGCCCATGATCACACCCGCGCCGGTCCGGCGGCACCGCGCGGACCTCGCACCGGAAGTCCTGCCTCACTTCACCGGTGCCCGAGGCGAGCACCGGGCCAGTTCGCGCGCCCAAGCTGCGCGTACGGCCTCCCCGGCCGCCCAGGCGGCTGGCGGCGCCGTCGTCGCACCGGCCGCGGCGGTGACCCACGAGCCAGCTGTCTCCCGGCCCGTCCGGTGACCCGCTCCGGACCCGCCAGCCGTACGAGCCTCCCCGCACGGCCGGATGGACGGCAACCGCTCGGCCAGACCCAACGCCGCACCGCCACCAAGGAGACGACATCGTCGATCACGCCGCCATACTGACGACCCTGGCGCCGTTGCCGGACGGCATCACGACCGGTCGTCAACAGCTCGCGCCCCGCGCGGACGTCCTCATCACCGCTGCGCTGGAGCCAGGCGGCATCCGCAGCGACACGTACCGCGGGATTCGCGTCCAGGTGGTGCTGCGCAGCAGCGGAGTGCAACTGGGCTCCAACCTCTTCGACTTCGACGAGCATGCGACGGTGCCCCGGCTGGGATTCGTGCACACCGTGCGCGCTCTGGCCGACATCGACCGCGACGGCGAGCTGAACCCCGAACCGCTCAGGCACGCCGTCGCCCGGTACATCGAGGTGTTCACCGACTCCCCAGCGGCACCAGCTCCCGCCGAGAGCCGAACGGAATCGCGCGTACGCGGTGTTCAGCGCGGCGCTGCCCAGCCTCCGGCGGCGCCCACTGGCCCGTCGACCACCCCCGCGGCCCTGCGGGCAGCCGCAGCGCGCGGCCGGTAGAGGCTGCCGACGGCCGCAGAAAGCACCCCGTCACGTACCTACCTGGAGCACCGATCACCACCCAGCAGAACAACACGGAACCACCCGAGGCCGCGCTGCCCTGGCCGACCGACCGGAGCCGCCGTTGACCACCAACCCCTACTGGGTCAAGAAGGCCAACGACCAGCCGCGGTTGCAGCTGAGCATCACCCCGGCGCTGTACGCCGGCCCCGTCCTGGACAGCGAGCAGGCGATCCGCCCGCTCGTCGACGCCGGCGCCGTACGCCTCGACGACGGCCGCGGCAACCAGTTCATCGTTTCCCACGACGGTCGGATCCGGCTCGGCTTCGAGCCCCAGAACGGGACCGACGCAATGTGGAAGGTCGCCGTGCACGACACTCCGTTCGAGCCGCCGCAGTGGACCGTATGCCTCACCGACCACACGCCCATCGAGATCGTCGAGGCCATCACCACCGACCTAGCCTCCAAGCTGCGCGCCGGCGCCCGGTTGCACGGGTCGGCCGCCGACAGCGAGTGGCGCAGCCTCTTCCAGCCCCCGGAGTGGATCACCACCTGGGACGCCTGGGCGCAGCAGGAGACGGTGGTCTCGGTGCACGCTCCGCAGGACCGGATCGTCGTCGACCCCGGCGGCGGGGCGGGCGACTGGGAGGAAGCCGGCCAGGACGGGTTCTGGACCGTCACCATCGGCGACGAGTACGAGGGCTGGTGCGCGGCAGCCAGCACCTCCACCCCGGACCGGATCCTGCACGCCATCGCCGGTGCGATGCTCGGTTCAGCCACCCGTGACGTCGGTGAACTGAGCGACCTGACGATCGGTGCCGCGGTCATCGGTGCTGCCGAGATGGCCGAACTGCCCTCCAGTCCAACCCCGCTGGACATCCAGCGAGCCCGGGCAGCTCGCACCCGCAGCCCGCTGCCCATCTCACCCGGCGGTGGGAGCGCGCCACCGGCTGCTCCACGGGCAACACCACCTACCCCGAACCACGACGGTCACCGCCGCTGACAGCCTGAGGAGCACCATCGACCCCGACAACACGACCGTCCGAGTCCTTCCCCGACGCCTGGCAGGCCCTGGCGCGTCGAAGACCGTCTGGACGAACCTGACCAAGCGGGGCTGGTGTCCGGTGGACTGGCACCAGTCCGGCGCCGGCCTGGCCAGCCCGTCGTACGACATCCTCCTGGTCGCGGCCGAGCACGACGGCGACACCGCTTGGCAGATCAGCCATCATCCGCTCCTGACCGCACCGCCAACGTGGACGGCCACGTTCACCAGCGGCACACCGGCAGAAATCATCACCGACACCCTCGTCCACCTCACCACCCAGCTCCAGCGCGACCGGCTCGCCGCCGTCGCCGGCCCCACCGACCTGCGCAGCATCTTCGACGCCGTCGAACGCGCCGGCTGGGACACCGTCCTCCTCGGCGACCAGGTCCACGCCGAGAGCCCCGAGCCGGCCGTCGAGTGCATCGACCTGTGGCACCGCGTCGACGGCTCCTGGTACTCCACCCCGGACACCGAGCCCGGCGCGACGACCATTGTCGCCGGCCGAGCAGTCGGCCCGCTGGAGGCCCGCGGTTGGCAAGCGGACTTCTCCCGGCACACCCCCGCACACCTGATCACCGCAACACTCATGGCCGCCACCGCGCCGAAGCCGGCAACGCGGAGGGCCCACCAAATCCCGCGGCCGTACCGCGACGTCGTGTTCACCGTCCCCTCCGCCGGGGACGACAAGAGCACCCCGGCTCACGCCGACATCGACACCGAGGACCCCACCATCGCCGTCGAGCCGCTGCGGGACTGGCGCCACACCGAGGACGAACTCGGCAACATGACCCTGCACAGCCCCTGCGGCCGTGTCAGCGTCGCCCACACACCCGAGCACCGACCCGACCAGCGCTGGACCAGCCCCTGGACCATCACCGCGACCGGCGACGGGCCCCCATGGAGCAGCGGTAAAGAGGACCGCATCTCCTGGACCGCCCGCTTCACCACCCACACCCCGACGCCGGTCGTCGCCGCCGTCACCGCCGCGCTCGCTGGGGCCCTCGAGCGGCTTGACGTCGAAGAGGTCTGGGAAGACTTCGAATCCTCGCCCGAGCCGAGCTTCACCCCGCACCGCCGCTACCGGCCCGATCCGGTCCCCGGAAGCCGAGACCCCGCCCTCGCCCACGCCCAACTCCGCCTGTCGGGCTGGCACAAGAGCGACCTCCCCCATCGGGACAGGTCGAGCACCAGCCCCGCCGGCGTGAAGCTGTGGTCAGTCCTGCGGGGCGAGCCCAGCTCCCTGGACATCGTGCCGCTGGCTGAAGCCTGGACGCTCGACGGAGGCGACCCGCCCGCCCCGTGGAGCGCGACCTTCAGCCCCGACACCCCGACCTTCCTGATCACCGCAGCAGCCCGAGAAGCCGACCGCCTTGCCCAGTCGACACGGACCGGCACCGCACCCCAGCACCACCTGGCCGCCCGCCGCGCAGCCGCCCGATCCGCACCGGCCACCCCGCTGCCCGCCGCGCAGTCAGCCACCGCACCTGCGGCACCGCCCCCAGCCGGTCCCCGGCGGACCCGCTGACCAGCTGGGTCACCAGATCCACCGCTTCCCGGAGCCGACCATCCCCAGCACCAACAGCCGCCCTCGCACCCGGAACCAGCCCGCACCGGCCGACACGAAGCCGGCGAACGGAACCCCCCGTCCAAACGGAGCCGACCTGCACGACACCAGCGCCGACCTGCACACCATCGAGCGGATCGCCCGGGCCGCCGCCTACCCGCAGACCCAACAGATCATGATCCGCGGCCTCCTCGACCGCCCCAGCGGGTACAGCGCCCTCAGCATCGCCGTCGCCCGAGACGACCTCCGCGAAGCCGCCCTCGCCGCCGTCCGCACGCTCGTCGAGCGCGAGATCGACGCCGGCCGACCCTGGACCGGCGAAGCGGCCCGCTGGCTCAGCCGCGCCCACGCTAACTGGCAGACCAGCGCCGCCCTGGCCAGCCACCTCACGTGGTACGCCCGCAGCCGACGCAACAGCGCCCTTGCCCACCTCACTGGCACCAACCATCTCACCCAGCCCGGCACCGACCGCACCCACGCCCAGGCGCTCCGGCACATCCACCTCGCCGGCCTGCGCTTCGACTTCCGGTGCCGCAGCATCCAGCAGCTGCTCAACCAGGCATCGGGAAGCGAGCGAGCGCACTGGGATCCATATACCCGCGCCCTTGCCGCCTTCGCCCTCCTCGGAAGCTCCGCGCGCGATGCTCTCGACGCCATGGACCGCAGCCTCGCCGAAGCCGGTGACAACCCCCAGGTCTGCCACGCCCTGCTCCACGGCCTCTGGCTCGGTGACGGGCTACCCGACCAGGCCGAGCGGATCCTGGAGCTGGCCGCGTGGCCCACCTTCGACGACGGCGACCCGATCATGCTTTTCCGTACCGCCACTGCCTGGCGGATGCTCGGGTGCCGAGCCGAAGCTCTCACGGCGATCGACAGCGCCCTCGAAGCCCTCGGCCCGAACCAGCCCGAGGTGCACGCCGACTTCGTCCGTGAACGCGCCCTGATCACCGCGCTGGCCCGAGAGTCGCAGCACGACCAAGAACACTGACCCCGCTCGACTCGGGCCTGCGCCTGGAGTCCCTACCTCTTGATGCGGAGGACCACTATCGAACAGCCGAACCCCCAGGACCGCCAGCCCACCGCACCGGACCCGCGCGTTGCCAGAGGCGAGGAAGTCCGGACCTACCAGCGCGACCTGAGTCGCTGGGCTGCCCGCCGGGCCCACATCCAGCAGGCCCTCAATCCGCCCCCCGCTGGGCAGGCGAGCGAGCCGCCCGTCACCGCACCACCCTCATCATCCCGCCCGCGCTGGCGCTGACCGCCGCCCTGGTACGCCCGGCACACCACTGAACACCAGGGCCAGCCCCGCGGACCCAGCCCTCCGGGGAGCGGGCCGAACAATGGCGATGGGCCGTACCCCGCAAAGGGGTACGGCCCATCGCCATTGACGGACTACGCCGCAGCGGCGTAGCTCGTCCGAAGCAGTGCCATTGACCGGTCGAGATCCTCCATCGAGCCGATCCGGACCTCCAGTTCGCCCGTGCCGAGGTGCCCGATTCTCCGGACGTCCCTGGTCCAGCCCGGGACCAGCTGGACCGTCGTCGGGTCGACGCGCAGGAAGACGACCAGAACCTGGGCCTGCGCCAGCACCCGGACGCAGGCGCTGTTCCGCCGGCGGCGGTAGGCGACGTAGTGCTGCAGCTCCACCGAGTGCCCCTCGCCCAGGTCGAGCAGACGGGCGTCCAACTCGTCGTACAGCTCCCGTACCTCACCGCCCACCTGCGACAGCACGTCGCTGACCGTCCGGCGCACGGGCGAAGCCATCCGTGTCCGCTCTGACCGGCCAACCGCCAGGGAGCCGCAGCCGCCGGCGATCGACACCGCCAGCTCCAGCGTCACCAGGTCGTCCCCGTAGCGCCGGTAGACCACCATGTCGATCCGATGATGGGACATGCCCGCCGCCACCAGGTCGTAGCGGGTGTACTCCGCCGCGATGCAGACCACCCGCGGGCGGCTCCAGTCAACCCGCTCGGCGGCTTCCGCTCCCAGCCGCCGCTCGACGAGCGCCTCGAACTCTGATCGGTTCTCCACCAGCCACGAGAGGTAGAACAACCCCTGGGCGAGGACCGACTCACTGCTCGTGCGCTTGTACTCGATCAGGACTGGGCTTCCGTCTTCGTCCAGACCGAGGCTGTCGATCCGGCCCCGGTGCACGGGACCGGTGGAGTACTCGGTCGCCAGGAAACGGACACCACCCAGCATCTCCTCCATGTTCGCCTCCACGAGCCGCTGGAGATCACGCTCGAACTCCACGGCCGCACCCTCGACACGGCGAACATCCTCGCCAGCGACTCGAAACACCTGCAGTCCCGCCACGAACCCCCCAGCACACCACCCGCCGGCCCGCCCGGCGATGGACGGGACACCATACATGCCAGAAGTCGGGCAATCTAGACATCATTGCGTTTGTCACATTTTGCCCAGGCGGGAATAGACTGGATCTGGCGTTCCGGCCAGTGGTGCAATCTGATGGGTCCCCGGATATCGTCACGCTGTGTCACTGACGCCTTGTGGGGGGATGGTCTTTCCGTAAGGAGGTGCTTCCCGCTGGGGAGATTGAAGCGGGGCCTCGAAGGGCTGGTTGCTGCGTGTGACCAGAGCTCTGGGACCACTTTGGGACCACATGCCTTGAGCGCTAGTGGACGGCGGTGTTCGGATTTGGACATTCCTGCACATAGTAACCATTGAGCCACTGTCAGCTGGTCCACTCGTGCATGGAGGCGGGTGCGGTGCAATTCGGCGAGTGGTAAGCTGATTTGAGAGCTTGAAGCTGGCGCGCTGGCTTCGCTCGAAGCAGGCAGAGGAAGGGCGCACTTGACTGGGGGTCAAGGGGTCGCAGGTTCAAATCCTGTCGTCCCGACAGTGATGTCGGAAGGCCGTTGGCCGGGAGAAATCCCAGGCCAGCGGCCTTTTGCGTTGGCAGGTTGTTGGTGCCCGCGCTCTCTGCGTCGGGCCTCAGGGGAACTTGCCAGGGACCAGCGAGGGACCACGATGTCGCACGGGTGCTGGCTGGTGTCACGCTGAGGAAGATGAATTGGGTAGAGCTCCGTCGGGGAACGGGGTAGCGCGAGGGGTGGACTGAAGATGATGATCGATTACAACGTCAGCGATCATTGGTCCGCTGACGATCCGGACTGGCTGAAGTCTCTTGTCTCGTCGCTCGACCGTGGCCACGGCGTCAGTACCGTTCTGCCGCTCACCGTGATCGTAGAGGAGATCTTGGAGTGGCTTGAGCTTGCCAGCGGTGTCGATGCTTGGAAGAAAGCCGCCAATCGAACGTCGCTGCGCCGGGACCTCGACGAGTCCGTTGATGCGCTCGGCGCTTCCCTCCGGGCACACATCGTCGCATCGCTCGCACAATTCCAAGCGGCCTTCTTGCAGCTTGACCGTAGCCCCGCGGCGGTTTTGACGCAGCCACCGGGGACCCGCACCGACACCGTATGGACCGACGTTGCCAAGGCTTCGAAGGATCTCCTCGGAGCGCTTGACGCGGACGAAGCAGTTCGCGCCAGCTGGGATGACCTCGTGGCTACGGCGCAAGACCGCACCCTGGTAGGCCGGGAGTACCGTCCGATCGCTGAACTGCTCTTTGACCAGTTGGGCAGGCGCGGCGTCAATGCAAAGATGGCTTTCCGAGACCTTGTCTCGATGGTCGCGTTTGGCCGTGAGCCCCACGACTTCCCCGTCGGTTCGACGAACGTGCCGCTGGAGAAGCGGATCGCGAACGCCCGTACCTATGTTGGCACTCCTGCGGAAGCCCAGTCGATCGTGGTGTGGCTCGGCTACCAGGGCCGGGCTTTCCCGCGTCTCTCCGCTGGGGGCGTGTCCTTCATGGATGCCCATTGGGCGGTGCCCAACGCCGAGCCCGAGGGGCAAGACTTCGAGCACAAGGCAGAGCTGTGGGAACTAGTACGGGGTGGGGGCCGCTTTAAGGTCGCAAAGCTGGTCGACGAGAAGTCTGATGTGGACTTCCTGGTTCGCGTTGACCTTGGCAGGACCACGGCGGCCGGCGCGTTGGACCGTGCTGTTCGCACCGTGAACACCATCCTCAACGTCTCGATCCACAACTCTGGCGGGATCCGCCCACACCTCGTCCAGCACGGGCTCCTGCGCTCCGGTCGGGTCAGCTCATTTGGCTTCCAGGCATCGTCGCGCGAGATGAGCATCCCTGACGATCACTACGGTGCGGACATCACCAGGAGAGCGGTCGAGAAACACGGCCCGCGCATCGCCTTGGCTATGGCTCGTGAAGAGCTTCCCCGATTTCTCGCGGCCGCACTCGAAGTGCAGACCGCAGCCGACCATCCGTTCAGCCGCGACATGATGATGCGCGAGCCTTCCGAGGCAGACATCAGCAGCGTGACCCCTCTCTCGGACCGTGTGGTGCAACACGTGGCAGCGCACGCGGCACTCGCCCCCAACGAGTTGTTCGATCTCCTCGGCGAGCGCTGGCCGCACGCTCGGTGGCTTTCCGACGTGCAGCGAGCCGTTCGTATGTGTCTGCTTGGCGGTGGAGAGCAGGATGAACTGTGCCACGAGCTGACCTGCGAGTTGTTCGCGAGCAATTCATCGAGTCCATGGCTGCTGTTCGTCGCCGACCGTTCTAGTGATCTATTCTCGCTCTGCCGCATCGAGTCCGAGCGTGCCTGGATCAGGCGGATGTTTGAGAGCGTGAGCGACCACGCAGAGTACGTTGCCCTGATTGAGTACTACACCGCCGAAGGCTCCGTGTTGGAGGCCAGGCGTCGCCGTCTCCGGAACGCTTTGGTGCACGGCAATCCCGTGAGCTTCCCGATTGTTGAGTCCGTGCGCGAGTACGCCGAGTTCCTGAGTGGTAGCGCACTCGGCCTCGGCCTCGAGTCCTACGTCGAGGGCACGGAGCCTGCCGCCGCGCTCGCGAAGCGGACTGATGAGTTCAGCGGGATGCAGGCGGGTCAGGACGCTGCCAGCTACTGGCGCGCTCGAATCGTTGCCAACGCTGCACCGAGCGTGTCCTCGCCGTAGGCGCGGGCTTCGGCACAGCGACGCTACCTGGCTGGCTGCCCAGCCGAAGGCGACGGATGGCTGTTGCATCGGCCTGGCCTAGGAGAGGTCCGCGTTCGACTTCACACGAGGTCGGCGGCCTGCCAGCCCGGGGGGACTTTGGGCAGTCCGATCAGGGCGTCGATGTTCAGGTGCTCGGCGAGCAGGGCCTTGAGGTTGCGGCCGTCGATGAGGCGGAGGCGGCCGTTGCGGTGGGCGAAGTCGTAGCTGTCTTTGCCGAACCACGAGGTGGTGACGACGATGCCGTAGCCGGCGTCCTTGTCCTGGATGACCCCGGACATGGCGCGGACGGTGTTCACCGGGACGATGTTCTTGGAGCGTTTGGCCTGGATGGCGAAGATGGTGGATCCGGTCGGGTCGGTCAACGTCGCGACAGCGTCCACGCCGTCGTCGCGGGAGCCCTGGGTGCGCCAGGTCTCGTAGCCCATGGCTTCGAAGAGTTCACGTACCAGGCGTTCGAAGTCGTAGGGGTTCATCTGGAGCAGGTCGGGGCGGCTGTCCAGGGTGGCGACCACGGCGGTGTCGGTGGTGATGCGGTAGCGGGACAGGTCTGCCTCGACGATGGGCGTGACCGGTTCCAGGTCGTGGGGGTGCTTGGAGACGGTGGCGCCGAGCCGGTGGAGGCACTGCTGCGGGTCGCCCCGGGGCTCGTCCAGGACCAGTTCGGCGAAGTCCTTGCGCTCGGCGACAACACTGACGACGCAGGCCCGGATCGCCTGGCCGGTCGCCGTATCGGTGGCGTTGACACGGCCGTTGAGGATGACGGTCTCCACGAACGCGGCCGGTGTTGCGGAGAATGCCTCGTCCAGCGCGCGCAGGGCCAGGCGGGCCACCAGCCGGGCGTAGGCCTCGTTGAGCTCGGCCGACTTGGCGGGTTGGGGGACGACCTCGGCCCGTTGCGCGACGTAGCGGTAGGAGGCCACTGCGGGGACGATCTCGTGGTTGGGCAGCTCGACGTCGACCAGGAGCTGCTGGGCCTCGGGGATGTAGACCGCCTGGGCCGCGGTCCGGCAGTCTGGGGGGACGGGGGAGCGTTGCAGCAGGTCCTTGATCAGCTCCGCGACGCCCTGAGGGCCATCGTGGGCGAACGCTTCTTCGATGTGCGGGTGCCACGCCTCCAGGCCCTCGGGGCGCAGCCGTAGGACTGCTTCCAGTTCCTCGCGGCGCCGGTTGCATTCGGCGGTGCCCTCTTCGGCTTGGGCCTTGAGCTGGGCCGTCTCGGCTTGCCGGGCTTGCCGTTGGGCTTCTTTCTCGGCCTGGGCGTCCGCGCGCTTCTTCGCCTCCTCCTCCCGGCGCCGAGCCGTCTGGCGCTTGGCCAGCTCGGCTTCCACTCGGGCGGCTTCCTTGGCGCGGGCGGCCTCCTCTCGTTGGAGGTGTTTCTCGCCGGCGGCCAGGAGCCGGGCGTGCTCGACGGCGGGGTCTACCTTCCGTTTCCTGGGGCGGGGTTGAGCCGGCGGGGCGGCAGCTTGGCCGATCTTCTGTTGGGCCTCGCCCTGCGCCTGCGCGGCTCGCGCCTGCTGCTTCAAGCGGTACGCCTCGGCGAGGATCTCCGCCACCGTCTTTCGGCGTGCCACCCGGTCCACCCCCTGGTCCACGACAGCGCGGCCCCACACGGGGCCGCGCCGCCTGCGCGATATGCCAGCAGCACTACCCGGTTGGGGCCGCCAGGAATCCGCTGGGCCGCGCCGAGTAGGGGATGAGAAACCGGTACGGGGGCACAACGTGCCGCCGCGGCTGGGGAGATGAAGTGCTCACTCACGCGGGAGCGGAGAAGGGCCTCCGTCGTACATCTCGACCGGGCGGTTGCACAGGTCGCGTACGTCTTCCAGCGGCGCGGCGATTCCAGATGCCTGGAGGCTGCCGTGGATGTTGCGCGCGGTCTGCTCGCGGAGCAGCAACCGGACCCAGGGCGGCGCATCTTCTTCATCGTCTGTCACAGGCCACTTCTACAGCACGGTGGTTGACGATGACGGGCCCGCCATTGCGGGCAACGTGCCAGTGGGGTTCTCCGGCGGATGCCCGTTGGGGCTGCTACTGGACGAGGCGCAGATGGCGCACTGTCGCCTCGGCTGGTGCCGCCGTCGGCGAGGTGTGCCGGTCGGCCGACAGGTGCCTGCTGAGGGTCTGGCCGGCCTTCTCTATGGAGCTCTTGTCCGGGTGGAGGTATCGCTGGGTGGTGGTGATGTGGCCGTGCCCGGCGATCTTTTGGAGGACGTGGATGGGGACGCCGGCGTCGGCGAGCCAGGTGAGGCCGGTGTGCCGGAGGTCGTGTCGGCGCAAGTACTCGTAGCCGAGGCTGACGACGACTTCGTCCCAGTGGGTGGCGTCGCGCAGGATGGCGGTGGTGATGCGGCCGCCGCGTGGTCCGGTGAAGAGGCGGGCCATGGGGTCGTTGCCGACGACGTTCATGCGCCAGTTCACGAGGTCGCGGATCTCTTCGATGATGGGGACGGTGCGGCGCCGCTTGCCCTTGGTGCCTTTGTCGATGAGGCCGCCGGGGCCGGTGGTGGTCTGGCGGCACAGGTCCCAGGTCCAGTCGAAGCGGTTGATGTCCTTGACGCGGACGCCGGAGACTTCGCCGATGCGGGCGGCGGTGCAGGCGGCGAAGCGGACGATGTCGCCCCAGCCGCGGTAGTGGTTGTGGGAGCGTTCGACCAGGGCGTTGGCGAGTTCGTCGAGGGCGTCCCAGTCGGCGAGGGCGAGGGAGCGGGGGTCGTCGAGTTCGTCTTCGGCTTTCTTGTAGAGGCGTTGCCAGCCGCTCATGCGGGAGGGGTTGAAGTCGATGAGGCCGTCGCGGACGGCTTGCTCCATGATGCGCACGAGCGGGGCGAGGCTGTTCTTGACGGAGGAGATGCTGAGTCCGTCGGCGATCCAGGAGTGGAGGGCCCGGTCGGTGATGCCGTTGGTGATGCTGGTGACGGGTATGTGGCCGAGGACTGGGGTGACGCGCAGCTTCCAGCCGGCGGTGTAGGGGTCGAGGGTGGTGGTCTCCAGGCCGCGCATCGCCAGGTCCCAGTTCTCGTCGCCGTATTCGGCGAGGGTCATGGTGAGGGTCTTGGGGGTGATGCCGCGTGCTGCTGCCCGTTGCATGCGGGCGATCCAGGCCTCGGCTTCGGTCTCTGTGGGGACGGAGGAGGAAGCCGACTTGCGGCCGCCGCCGTTGGGGTCCGTCCAGCGCACGCGGGCGCGGTAGCGGAACTGCGGGGTGCGGTCGGGTCGGTGCTCGATGTCGGTGGTGAGGTCGACACCCATGGGGATGAGCGGGGTGTGGTCGGGCATTCAGGGCGCCTCGGATGGGTCGGTGCGCTTCTGGGCGAGCCACAGCTGGGTGTCGGGGATGCTGTAGAGGTAGAGCCGAGGCGCGATCTGGACGAAGGGCGGGCCCTGCGGGGGAGCGGCGGAGCGCCAGCGCCGCAAAGTCGAGGGGTCGACCTTCAGCAGCGCGGCGAGTTCCTCGGTCGAGTACCAGCCGCTGTGCAGGAGGTCGAACTCCGCTGCCGGATCGGCCTTGTACGCGGGGGCTGCGGCGACGGCCGGGGTCGGAACCGAAAGCCGGCTTGCGGCGGGAACGTGGGGTCGGACGTGCATGGTCTCCCTCTGGCGGGGTGGTAGAGCCGCTCGGGCTCGGCCGGGCACGCCCACAGTCACCTGTCTACCTGGACGGGCGGAACAGGGTTTGGCGTGCTGAACGGGGCAGACCGTACGCACGTGTCGTTCTTCGAAGCGCGTCGAGACCCGGCGGGCACGCCGGGCGGAAGGCGACCTGACGTCTGCGACCGCCGAGGAGGGACAGCTACCGCCGGGAGTCTGTGCAGGTCACCCCAGGCTGAGGGGGTGCTTCTCGGCACCGGCCGCCGATGCACGCCGCAAATGGCGTTCTTGCCTGGTGGGTCGCGGCCGGAGCGCCACGCGATGGCCCGGAGTACTCTGAAAGTGACGGCAGACGTGGGACGGCAGCTACGGTCTGTGACGAACGTAAGGAGCCCAGGGCTATCGGCCCCCTACGTCGCGCCGACGCTAACTCAAGAGCTGCGGACTTTTAATCCGTAGGTTCAGGGTTCGAGCCCCTGGTGGCCCACCGAAGAAAGAGCCAGGCCAGACATCAACTGACCTGGCTCTTTCTGCATTTGACGCTTCCTCGCGGTCTGCGCGGGTGCCTTGCTAAGCCTTCATTTTGTCCCCTTTGTCCACGAGCGGGGATGGAGCGGGGATAGAGCCCCCGAAGTGCCCCCTCCGGGCCCCTTCCCACCCACGTCCGTGGGGGTCCAGCAGCCTCCAAGCTCGGACCGAATCCTCACCCTTCGTGCGCGCCCCCGGTGCCGGCGCCCCGGCCTTCCCGCCGGATCACTGCCCTGAGCGATTGCCCCGCCGCACCGCCAGCCAGGCCGTGGTGGCCGCTGCCGCCACGGCGATCGCTCGGTGGAGCGCCTGGTCGAGTTCGTGCCAGGCCGTCCCGGGTCCGTACAGTGAGGTCGTGACCACGCCGTTCTCGTCCAGCCGGACGGCCGCGCACCCTTCGATGTAGCTGCTCTTGCCGAAGCGCCGGGCGAGAGCGGCCAGGACCGGCCCGCGATCGATCAAGGCGTGGGTGAGGCCGTTGACCGCGGTTCCGACCAGCAAGGGGCCGGCCGTCAGTCGGTAACCGCATGCCCGGGTGACGGCGATCGTTCCGGCGGCCTGTACGGCGCTGTAGGCCAGGACGTGCCGGGCAGCGCAGCGCCGCCCATGGGCGGAGGCGTGCAGAGTGCGTTCCCCGGGGAGGGCTGGGTTGTCCGGGGTGCACGGTGTGCCGTCCCGGTGCACGGGGTGGCTGCCGTGGAGGCGTTTGCCGTAGGCATCTCGGCCGGCCTGCGCCCACTGGTCGGCGAGTGGATGAAGCTCGCCGTAGACGGCGAGAAGTGCGCCGAGGAGTGCGAGGCGCCGGATGGTGGTGTCGCTGTTCATGGTGTCCTTTCGGGTTAGTCCTGACAGCTAGTCAGATCGGCGGTTCGGTGTTGCGCGGAAGCGGCTCGGGCTGCTCGCCGACGGCGAGCAGCCCGAGTGGAAATTGGTGAACGGTAATATGAGCGTGGCTAGTTGTGGAATGCTTCTGGGATGGCACCGTTGTCCGAGTCGCAGTACGCCGCCCGGCTCGTGGAGTACGAGATCGATCCCGAGGTGTTGTCGGGTCACCCCTTTGAGGGGCAGGCCCGTAGGGTGCTGTTGGAGAAGCTCCGCGCCGATGGAACGGACCGCGAGTCCGAAGAAGTAGTCGATCTGGTGCGCATGGTGGAGTGGCTGGCCTTGTGGCGGCTGGGCTCCGCTGCTGAACGGCCCCGGATTCCGGGCAGGGAGCAGCTCTACGTGTTGTCGTTCGTCGGCGCGACGAGTTCCTTTGTGAAGGTCGGGCGAACTAATGACTTCGCGGCTCGGCTGTGTCGGCACCGCATCAAGGCGGAGCGCGACGGGGAAGTCCTGCTCGACGCCTGGACGTCCGAGCCAGTTGCCGACGCGCTCCCCTGGGAGCAAGGGGTGCTCAGAGAACTTCGTCGTCGGCACCCGGGCGAGAGCAGGGGTGAGTACTTCTACGGCCTTGACTACGGCGAAGCGCGCAGCGTCGCGGATCAGCAGCGGATTCTGCTCGCACCTCGCTCGGTCGGGCTCCCGGCTGGGGAACGCCTGGGCGGTCGTGTTCGGAGCGTGTCGTAGTTCGGGCGCCCGTGGTCAACTTCGGTCATCGCCCCGGGCATCCCGTCCACAGTCCCTACGATCGCCGAATGACGATCTGGAACGGCGACCCGACGGACCTGCGGCACTTCGAGCTCCCCCAGGACGTCGACCTCATCGTCTGTTGTCCTGGTCCGGTTGACTACCAGCACTTCACCATCTGGGCCCCGCGTGACGATGGTTACGACCGGCCAGTGACGATCCCCCGGAACAACCGGCTCACCCCTGGCGCCGACAACCTCCTCGCCGCCCCCGGCCTGAGCTACTGGAAGCCGCGGTGCCTGTTCTCCTTCGCCCGCTGCGCGGGGCCGCAGGACGGCCCCGGCCCGGCATGGACACATCGAGGCACCGAGCCGATCCGCACCACCCCCGGGCGCAACCTCTTCGTGGAGACCCCCACCCACGGCCCGATCATCGAGTTCCCCGCGCCCGACCCCGGCACCTGGATGTGCGGCCTGTGGACCGCCCAGACGACAGAGCCGGACGGCGCAGAGATCGACCTCTACGACGTCCGGCTCTGGCCGGCGTGACCGGGCTAGTCGGCGATGTCCACGAAGAACGGGTCCTTGTCGAGGATTCGCTCATTCGCGTACCAGGCCGACAGTGTCCCGCCGGCGCTGAGGTTGTCCGTCTTGTTCACCGGCATGATCGAGTAGTTGGTGTCATCCTTGGCCGCGCCTTCCCACGTCGACGCGAATGGGTACTCGTCACACTGGAGGTCGTCCGCGAGCTGCCCGAAGTACTGCGTGCACATCGCTGCCACGACCGACCGGTTCTGGTTGTACCGGTCCTGCTGCGCTGTCCCGGCGCCTGGGGCGAGGCGGGTCAGCGGGATCGCTGAGTGGATGCTGCCCGGGATCACCTTGTCGCCGTCGGTTTTCTGCGGCCGTGTCCATACCCAGTTCTCCTGGGCCCACAGGATGTGCCGGGCCACGGTGCCGGCGCTGCCAGAGATCGCGTACCGGTCCATCACGTTGACGTGGTCCGTGAACACGGAGCCCGCGTTCCTGTTCAGGTACGGCGCCTGATCCAGTCGGACATTCACGTTGGTGATCGCCCCCCACGCCGGGATGTCCGAGTGTGCCTGCACCTGGAGATTGCAGCGCGACGTCTTCTCTACGTCCGTCAGCACGTCCGCGTTGTCGTAGGCCGTGACACTCATCGTCTGGCCGTCCTGCCACTGCTGGCTGGAGGTCGGGCTGATCCCGTTCTCCTGGATCAGGCACGCCGGATTGCCGTTCCCGGTGCTGGTCCATCCGACGACAAGGGCCGACGGCGCCGTGACGCCCTCGAACGAGAAGTTGTCGAACCCGACCTGTGCGGTCACCGTACGGCTGCCCGACCGCTTCGCCTGCCCGGCTACCGTGCACCGGTACTTCGTCAACCCGGCCACCGCACCGTCGACGATCGTGTAGAACCCGCACGTCGCGACGAAGCACCAGCCGAATCGGGTCGTGGTGGCGTTGGCCGGGCCGGTCGGGAACAGGGAGCGACAGTCGGCCAGAGTCGGTGCGTCGATCGCGGCCGCCAAGGCCGCAGAGGGCGTGGCCGTCGGCGAGGCGGCAGCCGTGCTCGGCTGCGCCGCGGCTGCCACCGCGCTGGCGGCCTCCTCCCGCGTGCCCACGTGGGTACCGATCGGCATCGGGTGGGCGGTGTCCGCCATCTGGATGGTGTAGGTGTCCTTGACTGGTGTGGCCTGGACGGCCTGTGCGCTGGTCATGAGCAGCGCGGCCGAGGCGATAACGCTGGTGAGGAGTCGAAGCGTTCCGGATCTGGACAGGAGAATGCGCATGCGGGCGCCTCCGAGAGCGGTTGCGGAACATCCGACGAAGCGTCGGGGGCAACCGACGTTATCGAACGGTCCAACGAATTGTTGGCGTTCGCAGAAGCTAGCCCAGCGCGGCCCTTGTGTCCGGGTGACCAGGTTGAGGCTGTCGCCCAGGCTTGGCAGTAGTACGGCGGGTCCAGCCTGCTGCGGCCCTGATGGGGCGTACTGGATGGTTCCGGCCATGCGCGGGGCAGCACCGCCGCCGTGTGGTTGGCGTGGTGGGGGCGCAGCAGGCAGCGGGGGCCGGAGCAGAACGCTCCGGCCCCACAGGTCTGCCCAAGGGCCGTTATGCCGTGACGATCCCGCCCGGGGGACCGTCATCGTCGGCCTCGGGGTAGTTGGCGCTGTAGAGCTGCGTGGCCTCCTCCAGGGCTTGTACGAACGCGCCCTTCACCGCTGCCTCGTCTGTGCCACGGGCTACGACCTCGACGGGTCCGCGCAGGCCGTGTCGGAGTTCCACGGTGGTGACGGCGGCTTGGTCGGTGAAGAGGTCGTGTTCGAACTCGAAGCACGGTTGGCCGGTGAGCGGCAGCTGGTAGATGCGCTTACCGGAACGACGGTCGAGGCTCGCCACGGTGGAGTACACCTGCTCGTGGCGGGGCTGCCTTTCCCATAGCCGGCCTCGGCCGGACCAGCGGGTGCGCTTGCTCGGCATCACGACGGGGAGGTCGTTCACTCTGGCATAGCCGTGCGCCAGGAGGTCGTTCCACAGGTCCACGATGGCCTGGGCGTCCTCGGCGTTGTGAGGTGACCCCTGTGATGTGGACACTCTGATGGCGGATCTTGATGGTCCGGGAAGATGGTTCATATGGCAGGGCGGAAGTACACGCCGGAGTTCCGGGCGGACGCGGTGGCGTTGTGGCGGGCCTCGGCGGGGCGGCGGACGATGAAGGACGTCGCGGCTGACCTGGGGGTCACCCGGGAGACGCTGCGGTTGTGGGTTCGTGCGGCCGACGGCGGCGGGCAAGCTCCAGCCAGTGGGTCGGGACCGGAGGGCCACCAGGAGGAGCTGGCCCGCTTGCGAGCGGAGAACGCCCGACTGTTGAAGGCGGAGAAGGAGTGGCAGCTGGAGCGGGAGATCCTCCGCCGGGCGGCCCAGTATTTTGCCAAGGAGATGAAGTGACGTCCCGCCGCTGGGACTTCATCTCCGAGTATGCCGGCGAGTTCGGCGTCCAGCGGCTGTGCCGGGTGCTGCAGGTCTCCCGCTCGGGCTACTACCGGTGGTTGGCCGGTGCGGACGCCCGTGCCAGTCGGCAGGCAGCCGATCAGGCCCTGGCGGCGGAGATCCGCGAGATCCACGCCGTCTCGGGCGAGACCTACGGAGTCCTGCGCGTTCATGCCGACCTGCAAGGATCCGGACACCACGTGAACCGCAAGCGGGTGGCACGGCTGATGCGCGAGCACGGCATCATCGGCCGCCACCTTCGCCGCCGGAAGCGGACCACCCTCCCCGATCCGGTGGCGCCGCCGGTGCCGGACCTGGTGCAGCGGGACTTCACCGCCTCCCGGCTCGACCAGCGCTGGTGCGGCGACATCACCTACATCCAGGTCGGCGGCCGGTGGCTGTTCCTGGCCTGCGTGATCGACATCTGCTCACGCCGGGTCCTGGGCTGGTCGATGGCCCCGCACATGCGGGCCGAACTGGTCGTCAACGCCCTTGAGATGGCAGTGGCAGCCCGGGGCGGCGAGGTAGCCGGGGTGGTGTTCCACTCCGATCGCGGGTCGCAATACGCCTCAGCCGCGTTCGCGGACGTCTGCGACCGGTACGGGATCCGACGCAGCATGGGTCGGGTCGGCTCCAGTTACGACAACGCCCTGGCCGAGAGCCTGTGGCAGAGCCTCAAACGAGAAGCTCTGTTCAGGACGCTGTTCTCCACGATGGAGCAGGCCCGAATGGTGATCCTGCGATGGCTCACGTACTACAACGCAAGGCGACGCCACAGCGCACTGGCCTACCTCTCCCCGATGGAGTTCGAACAACAGCAACGCACGACGGCTAAACTCTCACTCGCGGCGTAAACCCCTGTGTCCACAATCCGGGGGTCACCTCATTGGTCATGGCGACCTCGATGCCGTCGAGGACCAGCAGGTGCACGAGTGGGGCGCTGGTGCTCTTGCGGGACTTCATCGGGACGAGAGCGGCGGCTTTCTCGGCGTTCTCGCGGTCGAGGGAGGGCAGGACGGAGGTGTAGGTGTCGGCGGTCAGCACGTACGTGGCGTGGCCGAGTACCTCCTGCACGACCTTGAGGTCCGCGCCCGCGCCGAGCAGCAGGGTGGCCGCGAGGTGCCGCAGGTCGTGCAGGCGCACGGGCGGCAGGCCCAGCTTCTTGCACAGCAGCTCGAACCGGTCGGTGAGGTAGTCCGGGTTGATTTCGCTGCCGTCCTCGCGGACGAACACCTTGTCGGTCACCGGCCACGGCCGTCCGGCTTCGGTCGCGTCGCGACGGGCCTCGGCCATCCGGTCACGGTGGTCCCGCAGTTCCTGGAGGGTGTGGCTGTCGAGGGCGAGCGTGCGCTCGCTGTCCTGCTTCGGGGCCTTCCCGAGCGGTTTGCCCTTCACCGTGACCACCTGCCAGTCCACGGTGATGACGGCCGTCTCGAGGTTGGCCTTGGGCCAGGCGAAGCCGGCGCCCTCGCCCCGGCGCAGCCCCCGGAAAATGGCCAGGTGCCAGAATGCGCGCAGCCAGTCCCCCTCGATGCCGTCGAGGAACTGACCGGCCTGCTCCGGGGTCCACACCATGACCTTCGACGGCTTCTCGCCGGTGCGCTCCCACGCCTCCACCCGCTCCGGCGTCCACAGCAGCGCCTTCGGGCGCTTGCCGGAGGGCAGGTCGATCAGGCTCGCCCAGTTCCGGCTGACCTGACCTTTCTTGACCGCCGCCGTGAGGGCGGAGCGCAGGGTGGCGCGGATGCGCTGCATGGTCGCCGGGGAGACGATGCGCATCTGGGCGTGGGGCTCGCGCTTGGGTATCTCCGGCGCGGGCACCGGCGGAGGCGAGGCGTTCCTCTTCGGCCGGCCCGGCTTGCGCCCGTACAGGGCCTTCCACTCGGCGTACTCGGCGCGGGCCTTGGCGATCATCGCGAGCTCGTAGGCGATGATGATGTTGCGGGCCTGGATCGCGTCGAACATGTCGGTGATCGGCTCGGCGGTCAGGTCCTCCAGCTTGATGTGGCCGAGCGCGGGGATCAGGTAGATCCGGATGTGGCTCTCGTAGGAGCTGACGGTCGTCGGCTCCAGGGTCTTGCGCTGCTCCAGCCACTTGATCAGGTACTGGGCGACGGTGGTGCGGTGGTCGATCACCTCGCGGCGGTCGACCTTCGCGATGGCCTTCTTCAGGGCGGCTACGGCGGCGTCCTTGTCCGGGTAGCCGCCCTTGCGGTCCCGCTTGGGCTTGCCGTCGGCGCCGGGCTTGAGCTTGAGGTAGTACCACCACGTGCCGTGGGCCTTCTTGCCTTTCAGCTTCGGGCAGCGGGCGCCGAGTTCGCGCATCTTCGGCTTTCCGCCGGCGTCCAGCACGGGCTGCCTATTGTCGTCCAGGACGGGTTCGCGGCAGGCGCAGCGGCGGTACACCGACCCCGGGGTGTCGTTCTTCGGATCGCGCTCGCTCATCTCTCTCAATCGTCCCTCGGGCCCCGTTGGTTGGGGCGACGGTTACGGCACGCCCACAGTCACCAAAGCCGTGCTGGTCAGGGCACAGGCCGGTGCGGCGGTGGGGAGTTGGCCGCGACCGTACGGCCGGCGGGGGCGTTGGGTCGCGCCGAGGCTGGACAGGGGCAGCAGCGCTGCCGCCGACATGGACGGGCATGGACCGGGGTAGACGAGAAAGAGGCCGGAACGCCCCCGCCGTACGGTCGTCGCCCTGGTACCGCGTGGTCGAAGACGCCCGGCCCGGGCGGCATGCAATCCCCCGGTAAGACCGCCATTCTCGGCTTGCATGGGTTCTGACCTGCACAGATGTGGCCTTCGGTGTATCGGTGCGGCCGGTGCGGCACACACGGGAACTGCCCGAACCGGCCGTGGACGGCGGGACGGTAGGGCCCGGCGCGGGCCACAGTGCGGGCATGACGACGAGCCCCGTTCCCGCGCTTCCCGACCCGCAGGTCCAGCCGACGATGACCGTGCCCGAGGCCGGCCGCATTCTCGGCCTTGAGCGCGCTGCCAGCTACAACGCCGCCCGGCGCGGCGACATCCCGACGATCGCGGTCGGCCGCCGCCTCCTCGTGCCGACCGCGAAGCTGCGCGTCCTGCTGGGCCTCGACCACACCGCCGACACCGCTGCCTGAGCGCTGCCGTCGCCCCTCAACCGCCGTGCCGGCTTGCGGACCCGGCACCTCACTCTGGTAGGAGATCACCGGCATGCCCTGGTTCGCCGTCGGCGACAGTACGGACGACCACCCCAAGATCCTCGCCGCGGGCAACGCGGCCGTCGGACTGTGGGTGCGCTGCGGCGCCTACGCGAGCGCACACCTGACCGACGGGGTGATCCCCGCTGCGGTCGCGGCGAGGAGCGGCACCGCCACGCAGATCGCCAAGCTGCTCGCCTCCGGGCTGTGGCACGAGGCCGGACACGCATGCTCGCGCTGCCCGCAACCGCGGCGCGGCGACTACGTGATGCATGGCTACCTGGACGCCAACCCGAGCCGCCGCCAGGTCCAGGAGAGGCGCCGGCGCGCGGCCGAGAAGAAGCGCCAGCAGCGCAACCCGCCGCCGAACGGCGACGATTCCGACGACGGTCCGGGACCAAACTGTGCCCCATCTGACGAGGACTGTGCAGGCCAGCCGCCCGCATCCCGGGGGGACGTCCCGCGTCCTCGTGCGCGCCCGGCCCCTCCCCGCCCCTCCCGTAGGGAGGGGGCTGGTGTGGGTGGGGAAGGTGCAGGTGGGTGGGGGCCGGCGGCGCGCCGGCACCCCCTGCCCGACGGCTTCTGGCCGGACGCTGCGGCGCTGGCGTGGGCGGCGGGCGACGGTCACCTGGACCGCCTTGGCGGCCCGGCCGGACTGTCGGCCGTGACGGCGGCGTTCACGGACTGGCACCGGGGCCGCGCCACCCTCGGCGCCGACTGGCAGGCCATGTGGCGCAAATGGGTGCGCGAGCAGCGGCAGCAGCCTGGACTAGCGGCGTCCGGCCGTCTTGCCGGGCGCGGCCGCCGTGCTGCGGCACGCCGAGGAGCGGCCTACGCGGCGCAGGTGAGCGTGGCGGACCGGCTGGCCTCGATTGAGAACGAGATCGCCCGCGACCAGGAATCCGGGCCCACTGACAGGTCGTTGACGCTGCTCCCCGAACCGCCGGGTGGCGGGGGCCGGCCCGCAGGCGCGGCACCGATGCCGGGACAGCGGCCGCTGATGGCCGCGCTTCCCGGAGGCCGCGCGGCCGCCCCCGACCCGCTGGAGGTGCTGGAGGCGATCGCCGACCACGGCCAGGCCCACGCCGTCGCCCTGTTCGGCTGGCGGCAGGTGGCGGCACTGCTCGTCGGCTCCGACCCGCACGCCGGAGAAGCATGAGCGTGCTGCCGCAGCGAGGTCTCGCCCGGTGCCGCTGGTGCGGTACGGCGGTGCACTGGACCATCACTGTCGCTGGCGCGCGGCTGGCCGTGGACGTGAACCCCTGCACGCTCGGCAACACCGCGGTCTACCGGGACGGCACCGGCACCATCCGCTCGCGCCGGCCTACCGCAGAGCTGCCGCTGCTGTCGTACGAGCGGCTGCACCTTCCGCACGCGGCCACGTGCATCGCGCGGAATTCGGAGTACAACTCTTCGCTTCCTCGCGAGTCTTGAGGGTGGGGGGCTGAACCAGCCAATAGCGGCAGCCAAGTTGAGATCAGAGCGATGGAGGAACGGGCGCGTGGCGCAGGAGTACGAAACGGTGCTGGCAGCGCTGCGCCGATGGGGGAACGTCCGGCCGACCGAGGGCGGCTGGCTGGCGCGGTGCCCGGCTCACGACGACCGGCAGGGCTCCCTGCTGGTGCTCGCCGCCGGGGACGGCCGTGTGGAACTGGACTGCCTGGCCGACGGATGCGAGACGCAGGACATCTCGGCGGCGCTGCGGCTGGGCCCGGAGTACGTGGTGGCCGCGCCGCCGGCGTTCGAGGACGGCCCGGGTTGGATCTGGCCCGGGTACGTGCCGTCGGCGGGCGTGAGCCTGATCGACGGGGAGGACGGCGTGAGCACCATGGCGGTGGCCTTGGACGTCGCGGTGCGGGCGGCGACGGCGGCGGTCCTGCCGGACGGGCAGCAGCCCCAGGCGGCGCGCACCGTGCTGGTGCTCGCATCACCGCAGACGGTCGGGCAGGCGGCGGAACTGCTGGAGGCCTGCGGACCGGGCAGCGAGCGGGTCGAGGTGGCTGCCATCTTGGGCGGGCGCGGTGGGCAGCAAGGGCTGCGCCTGCCCGGCGACGCCGACCAGGTGGAGCGGTTCCTACGCGAGCGTCGCCCCGAACTGGTGGTACTGGACCTCATGACGATCTGCCCGTACCGGGTACCCGTCGAGAGGGCGTTGCAGGTGCTCGCGGAACTCGCGCAGCGCGTCGGCACGGCGGTCCTGGCGGTGCGGGACGCATCTAAGCGCGCGGGTTGGTCGTCTTCGCGCCGGGCGCAGGAGGCGTCGCGGTCCTCGTTCACGGCCGCGGTGCACATGGCTGTTCACGGTGCGGACGGGGCGATGGCCCTGGTGCCGGTGTCCACCGGAGCGTGGACGGTGATGGGCGGCTTGCAGTTCCACCAGGCGGGCCGCACGCGGCCGGTGGTGTGGAGCAGCCGCTTCGCGCGCGGGCGCAACGAGGCGATGGCTGGCGCGGATCTGCGGCGTCGGCGGCCGGCGAGCACCAGCGCCTACGCCTTCTTGAGCAGCATGTTGGCGGGCGGCCCGGCGTCGGCTCGGGAGGTGCTGGCTGCGGCGGCCGCCGTCGGGCTCGCTCCTCGGACGGTGCAGCGTGCCCGCCGACAGCTCGGGGTGGTGGCGACGAAGACGAGCCGGGGCTGGGTGCTGTCCCTGCCGGGCCGGGGCTCCTCTGGCCGAGGAGCCCCGGGGTCAGGTCAGTGAGTCGGCTGGGGGCTGCGGGGAACGGTCGGGGTCGGGGAAGGGGCCAGCGTCGGGAGCAGGGTGGCGGTCGGGGACGGTGTCGGGGCCGTGACGGTCGGGGCGGTCACGACCTGGGTGGTGGTGACGGTCACGGTGACGGTCGGGGCGGGCTCCGTGGCCGTGACCGTGACGGCCGGGGCGGTGACGGTGGCCGTGCCGGGTACCTCGGGCAAGGTGACGGCCGCCGGGCTCGGAGCCTCGGTAGGGGCGGGGCGGGGCACGTGGCCGCCGGGGAGAAGCGGGTGTCCGGGGCGGTCGGGGCAGTAGGGACGGTCAGGACGGGAGCAGTCAGGGGCTGCGCAGGGGCGGGGCTGAGCATCACGGTCGCCGGGTTGGCAGGGGCCGAGGTCGGTTGGGTGCTGATGGCCATGCCGGTGGTGAAGGCTGTGGTGATGGCGAAGGCGACTGCTGCGTGCCGGGCGGTGACTCGGGTGGTCAGGGCCATGGTGGGTCTCCTTGAGGTCGGGGCCGGGGGCTCGCGGTCCCCGGCTGGCGGTACCAGCCTCGCAGGAAAGTTGACCTAAGTCTATAAAGAAGATGCAGGTAAGTTATGGCGGGTTTTCTCGGCGCGACACCCCGCCGCTGTTCAGGCACCGTTGCCGCCGACCGGCAGCCCGCCCAAGGGGGTAGCGTGACCAAGCCACTGCTTGCGGTGCCCGCGCGCCGCCCCGGCAGGCTGGGGCGCCGCCTCTATGCCGACCTGTCTGCCTCGGCCCCCGCCATCCGCCGACGCTTCTACGCCACCCTCGACGCCGCCGACTGGGCGCAGGTCCTCGCAGCGGCCAGCGCGGAGGCTGGCACCCCCTACGCCTTGTGGGCCGACGACCCCGTGGCTTTCGTCGAGGACGTCCTCGGCGAGTCCCAGTGGACCCGCCAGCGCGACATCCTCGACGCCTTGGTCAACCACCGCCGCGTCGCCGTCCCCAGTTGCTTCGGATCCGGCAAGACCCACATCGCCGCCCGGGCGGCCGTCTGGTCCTCAGTCGTCCACCCCCCGGGCACCGCCCTGACCGTCACCACCGCCACCCGGGCCCGCCAGGTCCAGCGGCAGATGTGGCCCCACATTCGTCAGATCGTCGCCCGCGCGGGACTGCCCGGCGAGGTCGGCGTCACTCAGTGGAAGATGCCCGACCACCACGGCACCGACGTGGTGGTCGCCTATGGCTTCAGCGCCCCCGACCACGACGAGTCCGCCGTCCAGGGCATCCACGCACCCCGCCTGATGTTCATCGTGGACGAGGCCGGCGGCATCGGCCGGGTCATCGGCGCCGCCATGCGCGGTGCCCTCACCGGCGAACACACCCGCGCGCTGCTGATCGGCAACCCGCCCAGCGACGACGAGGGCTCGTGGTTCGAGCAGACCTGCGCCGACCCTGGGGTGCACGTCCTGCCCATCAGCGTCTACGACACCCCGCTGCTGTCCGGCGAGCGGACCCGGCGCTGCCGCGCCTGCCCGCCCCAGACCCCCGCCCACCTGCTCGCCTCCCACCTCGTGGACCCGCAGTGGGTCGAGGACACCATCCGCGACCACGGTGAGGACGCGCCGTTCGTCGCGGCGAAGGTCCACGCCCGCTTCCCCCGGGGCGGCCAGGCCCGAGCCATCCCCTCCTCCTGGGTAGAGCGCGCCAGCGACGCCCCGGAACGGGACGGCCCGGACTTCACGCCCCTCAACGCCCTCGGCCTCGACGGCGAGACCAGCCGCCACCGGGTCAAGCACGGCGCGTGGGTGCGACTCGGAGTGGACGTGGCGGCGGGCGGCGGCGACGAGTTCGCGATCGCCCGATCCGTCGGCGACCTCATAGAGCTGCGCCACGCCGCCGCCGGCCAGGACAACGCCGACCCGGTGGTCGTCGCCGGGGTCGTCCTGCGCGAGATCGAAGCCGCCCAACGGCTCGCCGACGCAATCGGCAGCACCACGCCGGTGCGCGTCAAGATCGACGGCGTCGGCGTCGGCTGGGGCGTCGCCGGCCTGCTGGAGGCCTGGCGGCGCGAAGGCCTCCACCGCGGGGAGATCGTCACAGTGATCGCCAGCGAAGGCACCGGCCGCGAAGACGAGGCCGCGACGCTGCGCCCCTCCAGCAAACGGGACGAGATGTGGCTGGCGATGAGGGCGCTGCTGTCTCCCCACGGCCAGGGATCGATACGGCTGCGCATCGACCGCCGCGCCCAGGCCCAGCTGTCCGCGCCCAAGATGTCGACCGACTCCAGCGGACACACCGTCATCGAATCCAAGCGCTCGATGCAGCGGCGCGGGGTCCGCTCGCCGGACCGAGCCGAGGCCGTCCTCCTCGCCCCCTACGAGCCGCAGACCGGCCGCCGCCGCGTCCGCATGATCGTCTGATGGAAGGTCAGATAATCCCTTGCTTGCGTGAATGTGCAAGGCAATATGCCTGCAATGCATATCTCAAGTATTCATGTTGACAGGGGAGATGGGCGAGGGTTTGGATGGCGTATCCACCGGGGCGAATCAGCCATGCCAAGCAGGGGGGTCCTGATTCCTTGGCATGAGCGCGATCCGTGTCGCCATGCTGAGGGGGACGAATGCCAGCGCTGGAGCATCTCACCGGGATGCGTGAATTCGGACTCAGGGAATTCCCAGGTACGGCCCCGGGCGCCCTGGCCCGCGTGATCAAATCCGTCTCGCCCCTCCATCCCGGCGACCGCGTCCGGCCTGGCAGCCTGACCGAAACCCTCGCCGTGGCGAACCTAGACGACTGGGCTGACAGCGACCTGCCCTTCGAACAGCTCGCCACCCGCGCAGCCCGCGCCGGCATCGCGGCCCTCGCCGTCGTCTCCGCCACCGGCTACATCCCACCCGAGCTGGCGCACTCCATGGAGCGCCTGCGCGTCCCGCTCCTCACCCTGCCCAGCCGCACATCCTGGACCGACATCGCCGAGGCTGTGACGCGCGAGCGGCTGCACGACCTGCGCCGGGCGATCACCTGGCGCGACCAGCTGCTCGGACACCTCCGGCCCTCCCCGGACGCCCTTCACCTGGCCAGGATCGTGCGCTGGCTCGCCACCGAGCACGCAGCCCGCGTCGCACTCGTCGGCTCTGACGGAGCACTGGTCGCCACCGCGCCGCAGCGCTCCGCCCACAAGCTCACCACCGTCGCCGACAAGATCGAGGAGGTCGCGGCCGGCGCTCTTGAGTCGGCCGTGCTCGAGAACGGCGGCGACGAGATCCGCCTCGTCGCCGTCGGCACCACCAAGCCGCGAGCCGTCCTCGCCGTCGCCCGGGAATCGCCCTTCGACCGCACTCTCACCCAGGTGATTAGCCGCGCCGCCGACCTGCTCGCGCTCCACCTCAGCGTGGCCGATGCCGAGTCGGCCATCCACGGCCAGGAGGTCACCGCGTCCGCGCTGCACGTCGCCGTCCTCCAGCTCCTGATGACCGGCGAGGTCTTCAAAGCCCGGCGCACCGCCGCCAGCCTCTACCCCGGCCTCCTCGACCAGGACCATGCGCGCGTCTACCTTCTGGAGAGCCGCCCGCAGGAACGTGACCACCTTCGCGAGGAGTGCTGGCGAGACGCCAACGGTGCCGCGCTCGTCGTCAGGTGCCCGGTCTACGACTCGCACCTGATCCTCGTCGTCCCACAGCCCAGCACCGGCGGCGATACCTGGGACGACGTAGGCGAAAGGCTGCGCGCCCTGGTCGCCCGCCACCCCCAGTGCTACCTCGGGGGCAGCCCGGTCCGTCATATCGCCGAGACCGCCCAGTCTTACCGGCACGCCCTGCGGGCGCTCGCCAACGCCCGGCTCGGCGACAGGACGGCGCTCTACACCGAGCAGGCGCACCTGCCGGAACTGCTCAACCAGCTCTACCCGGGCTGGGCCACCGTCGTACTGCACCCTCTCCTTGGGCAGCGCGCGACGGCGGACAGGGATGTGCTCATCCAGGCTCTCACCCTCACCCTGCAGTCCTCCGTGCGGGCGGCAGCCGAACTCACCGGAGCCCACCGCAACACCATCACGAACAGGGTGCGCTCCGCGGCCGGCATTCTCGGTGTCGATCTCGACAGCATCCGCGACCGCGCTGTGACCGCGCTCGCGCTGGAGGCCGTGCTCATGGACGAGAGCTGCGGTGAAGCGTCGCACGCCGGACCCGCCGACCTCCAGACCTACCTGGCCAGCCCAGAGGTCGGGGTCTGGGTGCGGGAGTTCCTGTACCCGCTGTCGGAAGAACTGCGACGCACCCTCAGGGAGTGGGTGCTCTCCAACGGCGACACCGCTGGCGCGGCCCAAGCTCTCGGCGTCCACGCGCAGACTGTCCGCAAGCGCCTGCGCACGGCCACGAGTCTGCTCCAGCGGGACCTCCTCGCCCAGTCCGCCGACGCACACGACGTCGTCCTGGCGATCGCTGTGCAGTTCGGCATCCGGCTGCCGCTACCCGTCCGTTAGGCCCGAGGGATGCTCGTGCCGCAGGGCGTGTCCGCCCGACACGGACAGCCATCGTGCCAGTGCTCACTGTGCCCGATGTGCAACGGTGATACCTGGCTTGTGCATTGAGCAGATTCCCAACAGAGCGCACACCATCTATGGTCGATCAAGGGGGGAATCCCCAATCTGCAACTCGCAAAATGGAGGGGACACTTGCGAACTCTTGCCGTGCTGGGGTCGAACTCCCGCGCAAATCAGACCGCCGACAGGCTTGTCGCCGCGAACTACTCGGTCCGCGCCTGGGGCACCACAGACACCGACACCGCCTGCCGCCGACCCACCACCCACCCGACGCCCCGAGAAGCCGCTACCGGAGCCCAAGCGCTCCTCACCCTGATCGAGGACATCGACGAACTTCGCGAGGTACTCGCCCACCCGGCGGCCGGTGCACTCGACGCCCTGGAGCCCGGAGCCTGGTGGCTCAACCTCGCGCCAGCACCGCCCAGCGCCAGCCGTGAACTTGGCGACCTTGCCCGCAGGCACGCCGTGGCCTACCAGCACACCCCGCTCCTCGGCGCGGACGGACACCTGGTCGTCATCGGCCCCGCAGCCGGCGACCGCTGCGCCCGCGCCGCCTGCGACGCCATCCTGGGAGCCATCGGAGCGGTGATCCACACCGGCACCGAGGCCGCCCACCTCGCCGTCACCGCGCTGCCGCGAGTCGCGAACGCCGAGCCGGCACTCGCCGTCCTCGGCATGCAGGGCTGGGACATCGAGGCCTCCATGCTGGAAGACGCCAGATCCGCCTACCAGCACTGACCACAGCGCCCCTTCGGGCATCGCCCGAAGGCCACACGCGCGGCCACCGCGCCGCGCCTGACGAACGAGACGGGACCACCAGCACCACGGGCCCGTGCAGAACAGGACGACGAACAACCGCTGCTGCCACCGGGCCCCCACCCACAGGGCGTCCGCTGGCGAGGGGAGTGCAGCCTTGACCACCGACAGCACGACGACCGACGACGCCAACCCCGACATCCACGAGTGGGTGATCGCCGCGTACGTCCCCGTGGACACGCAAGGCGCCGCCTACGCGCGCCGGCGCGGCATCTACCGCGTCCCGGCCACAACGAAGATCCAAAGCGCCGACGTGATCTGCACCCGCTGCCGCCGGCCCTACGACGAGGTCTGCGAAGAGCCCTGCGCGGCGTCCGACCCGATGCTCCACGGCGGACCCATCGGCACCCGCAAGCGCCGTCCCGCGCCCGAGCACCGCCACCAGGTTGCCGCAGCGGAAAACTTCCGCAAGCCGGACCCCGGAGACGCGGGTACCCGGATGCGGGAGTAGCCGCCGGGACGCTAGGCGACGAAGTGCCTAGCCTGCCTGCCGTGACCATACCAAGCAGGCACCAGCCCCATCTGACGGACGACGTCGCGCACCTGACTGCGCGCCGGGTGCGTGACGTCGTCGCCGTCATCCTGCTCGTACTCGGAACCATCGGCCTCAACGCGGCCGCCTACGCCACCGACCCGCGCTTCGGCCTCGCCTGCACCAGCCTTTCCGCGTTCGCGGCCGCCGCCGTCCTCGGCCACCACGACGAGCAGTAGGAGAGGTCCATGTCCCGCCGCTGGTTCCCCAGCCTGCGCCGCCCGGCGCCGGCCACCAAGTCCGCACCGGAGTACGCCCTCAACTGGGCACCCGCCGGCGTTCACCGGGCCCGGCCATGGTCCGTCGAACGAGCGGTGCGCGACGGCATGGAACGCGCGGTGTGGATCTACAAGGCGGTCGACACGATCTCCAACCACGCCGCCGACCGGCCACTGCGGGTCCGCCCGCGCAGCGGCACCTCCGACGAGCCCCTGCCGCCCCACGACGCCCACCCGCTCTACCGCGCGATGAACGTCAGGGCCAACCCCGCCGAGGGCGCGTGGACGTTCAAGAAACGGGTCAGCATGCAACTGCTGCTCTCCAAGCGCGGGGTGTTCCTCGAACCGACCTTCTCGCGCGGCGGCGACCTGCTGCGCATCGACCTGCTGCCACCCGGCCGGACCCGACCCGTGCCCTCCACCGGCAGCGACCTGATCTCCCACTTCGAGACCGTCACGATCACCGGCGAACTGCGCAACCTCGACGTTGAGCAGGTGCGGTGGATCCGCACGCCCCACCCACTCGACCCGTACAGCGGCATCACCCCGCTGGAGGCCGCCGGCCTGTCCGCCGACCTTGACTTCTTCACCCGCCACTACAACCTGTCGTTCGTCAACAACGACGCCAGGCCCGGCGGCGTGATCGGCATCGACGGCGACATGGACGACGACGAACTGCGCCTGCTGCGTTCCAAGTTCGCCACGGGACCGTCCGCGGCAGGCGCATGGACGGTGCTGAGCGGTGGCAACGTCACCGTCACCGACACCTCCGTCACGCCCCGGGACATGGCGTACGAGACCGTCGCCGCCATCTCCAAGGTCGAACTGCTCGCCGCGTTCGGTGTCCCGGAGTCCCAGCTCGGCAACGCCTCGGGCAGGACGTTCGACAACGCCCGCGCCGAGAAGACGACGTTCTGGGAGATCACCATGCCGCCGCACCTGCGGTTGATGGCCGACGCCTTCCAGGACGACGCCGGGGATGACAACGAGGTCTACTTCGACACCTCCGACGTGGACGTGCTGCGCGAGCCCCGCACCAAGCGCCTGTCCGAAGCCCGGGAGGAAGTCGCCGCAGGCGTCCGCTCCGTCCGCTCCTACGCCGAACTCGCCGGGTACGCCGACGAGATCGACGATACGCCAGCGACCCGGGCCCTGTGGCTGGCCTCCGGCCGTACCGCCCTGCCCGCCCGCGCCGCCGACGCCCCGGCCCTCGACGCCACGACACCGCCCCCGGCGCCGGCCGCAGGCAAGGCCCTGACGCCCACCTCCGACCTCGTCCTGGACGACACCGCGGCCGACTCCCTCCGCGACCGCCTGGACGACGCCCTCCAGACGCTCGCAACCCGCTGGACGGAACGCACCGTCGCCCGACTCAACTCCCCCCGGCACCGCAAGGGCACCCGGCACTGGGACAACCGCGGCGACACCGCCGCCCGCACCGGCGTCAAGGACCTGCCCGTCGACCAGGTGATCGACGTCCCGACCTGGCAGCAGGAGGCCGCCCAGACCCTCCAGCCCCTCATCGAACAGGCCGCCACCACGGCCGCGACCGAGCTGCACGCCGCCCTCGGTTCGACCAGCACCGCCACCGTCGCCGTCTGGCCCACGATCGCCCCGCTTCTCACCACATGGCTCGCCAAGCAGGCCCACGCCCTCGCCGACGACGTGGCCGGCGCCGACCTGGAGGGCAAGAGCCTGGCGGGCATCGCCGAGGCCACCCGCGACTGGGGCCGCTCTCTCGCGAGCTGGGCGAGCGTCAAGGCGAACCACCTCGCCACCGCCACCGTCGAGAGCGCCCGCGACCAGGCCGCCGCCAGCGCCCACACCGGCCTGGTCCGTCGCTGGGTCGCCCACGACGATGGCCGCACCAGGCCCGACCACGACGCGGCTGACGGCCAGACCCAGCCCTACGGCCAGCCCTTCACCATCGGCGGCGCCCTGCTGCGCCACCCCGGTGACACCACCGCCCCGCCCGGTCAGTCCGTCAACTGTCGCTGCCGCCTGGCCTGGCGACTCGAACACTGACTACCCGGTCCAACCGCAGGACCGCGAGCACCGCGCCCGTACCCCCGTGTGAGGATGAAGCATGACCACCGGAACGCCCCCCAGCGACCGCCAGCAGCTCAACGAGGACTGGCTGCGCAGCCGGCGCTGGGACATCCGCTACGCGAACGGCGAGCCCGTCACGACGCTCGACGGACTCGCCCAGGTGCTCCGCGTCTCCCGGGAGGAAGCGGCCCGGCGCGTCCTGACCCAGCCGTTCGGCAAGGCCGCGTCGGACAGCCTGCGGCGAGAGGCGGAGTCGCTGTCTGATGCCGGAGACCGTCAGTAGCCGGTTGGCCGCACTCGTCACTTCACCCAGAGGACGGCCAGGTAGGCGGCACCGAGGGCGAGCGTGGCGCCAGCGGCGGCAGCGCCTCGCTCTACGGCTTCGGGGAAGGAACGGGTTCGCCAGTAGCGGAGCAGGCCGCTGGCGAGAGCGACGACGAGGCTCGCCAGAGCGATGGTCACGAACACGAGAGCCCGCATGGCTGCCCTTCCTGGAGAATTGGGAGAGTGTGAAACGCGCCAGCGTTCAGCGCGTGTTCAATCCGCCGGATTGAACACACTGTACACCTGTAAGTCGAGGAGTGAGCCCCATGGGTGACCAGAGTGGTCGGCAGCAACTGAGTGATGCCCTCGCCGACTTGCTCGCCCGGTCACAGAAGACCAAAGCGCAGGTGGCCAGCGAGGGAAGCCTGTCGAGAACGACGGTCTCGGCGGCGTTCAGCCCTGACGGCCCGCCTCCGTCCGACCGAACCATCGAGGTGCTCGCGGGAACCTTGAACGCCGACCCAGTCCCGCTGCGGAACCTTCTCGCGATCGCCCGCAACGAGGAAGCAGCACGACCGCGATCCGTGGTTGCCGAGACTCGCCGGAGCCGCGACCAGGAGTACCGGATCCGGGAGCTGCCGGACCCGCGCCTGCGTGAGTACAGCTTCGACCCGCTGCGGCCCGAGAGCCTGGTACACAGCGTCGTCGAGCGGTTCCGCTCGGTCGAGGCCGCCAGTCTTGTGAAGGCCGCTTCATGGGCGCGGAACTCGGGGATCTATGCGATCTACTACATCGGTGCTAACGAGCTCTACGCCCCGGTTTCCGGAACGTCGATTCCGCTGTACGTGGGCGGTGTTCAGAAGGGGCCGGGGTCGGTGCCGATGGACGCATATCTCAAGCCCCCCGCGGTGAGCGTGCGACTCGAGGAGCACTGCCGAACCCTCGACCAGAGCCGGAACCTCGACCCGATGGACTTCTGTGTCCGAGTGCTGTTCATTGACGACCTCTTCATTGCGCCAGCCGTGGCTGAGCTGAACTCGGAGTTCAAGCCGCTGTGGAACACGACCCTTGAGGGTTTCAGCATCCGTCATCCGGGGCGGACCAGGATCCAGCACGCTCCCCGACCGAAGTGGCATGAACTGCACGCTGGTCCTGACTCCTGGGCAGCCGAGATGCGATCGAAGCGGACCCCTGACGAACTAGAGAACGAGGTCCGCCAGCACTTCACAGCCTGGCTTCGTTGACACAGGCGTCCCCAACCGTGAGTAGACCACGACGGTAGGCAGTTCTCCTGAGATCGTACCGGTTCGACTTGCGCACAATCACCAGGAGTTCGAGTGGCTCTCCCCGTAGCTCGTGAAGTGCGCCTTCGCCTGCGCTGGAAGACCGAGCCGTTCCGCGAAGACCTGCACCCGCGAGACGGCCGAGGGCGGTTCGCGCACGGCCCCGGCGCGGGGCTCAACCCGCTCCTGGAACGCATCCGGGCGGCCGCGAGCCGGCCATCCAGGGCGCCGCGTTCCGAACCCCGCTTCGACGAGGAGCAGCACGGCCTGGTGTTCCGCGACGGTCACAGCGAGCGCGTCGCCCGGGCGTACAAGGCGAACGTGGTGGAGGGGATCACCCGCGACCTGCGGGACATGCCGGACGAGACGCTGCTGCTGGAGCCCGACCGGACCTGGCTCGACAAGGTGCGCTCGGGGGAGGTGCACGCGTACGAGGACCCCGCGACCGGGATCGCCAACACCGCCTGGCCGGGCGACTCCCCGGCGGACGCATCCTGGATTCACGTTGATGCCGACCGGGCACGCGAGCTCTTGCGGCTCGACGCCGTCAACCAGGTGGTCGCCACCTGGGCGATGACCTCCAACGACGAGGACGCTCGGGCCCTCGCCCTTCAGGAGACCGCACGAGACGCCTTCGGGCTGCACCCGGCCGCCGACTGGCCCAGCACCGACCAGATCGCGCGGGAGACCGCCGACCAGCGGGCCGCCTTCGGTACCGGCCACGCGGCGATGCTCGCGGCGATGTGGGACCGCACCCAGAACCACCTGGCCGAGGCGGACCGTGGCTCCCTGACAGTGTGGCGTGGCCTGGCCACCCCCGACGGGCGGCCACCCGCCGGTTGGACAGCCGACGGCAGCACCCTCTCCGACCCGCTGCTGCGCCCCCTCTCCGCCTTCTCCCTCGACCCGGACGTCGCCCACAGCTTCGCCACGGACGAGGGACCCGGCTTCGTGATGAGCGCGATCGTGCCCGCAGAGAGGGTGATCGCGACACCGGTCACAGGGCTTGGCTGCCTGGACGAGTCGGAGGTCATCATCCTGGCCGGCCCCGGCACCTGGCACTGGCAGACCGCGGAGTAGCCCCGTACCGCTCGGCGCGACACCGCCCCGGGCCCGGTGCCACGCTGCCGGCGTCCTGATCCCCGGCAGAAGGCGGTGCGGTGCACGACTTCCCCGCTGTCACCCTTCGGCTGCGCCGCAAGAGCTGGCTCTGGGACGAGGCCCGGCACGCGCGCGACCTCCAAGGCCGCTTCGCCCACCACCCGGGTGCCGGCCGAGTCGGCCTTCCGGGCACCCTCGCGGACGACCACGCCGTGAGCCAGGACGACCTGCTCGGGAAGCGGGGTAGGTCCCCCGCGAAGCTCAAGGCCGCCATGTGCGACTCGCTTGCCCGGCGGATGGACGGCGTTCCCGACGAGCAGCTGCTGAACGACCGCCAACGCGACCGCCTCGCCCGGGTCCGTGCCGGACACCTCGCCGCGTACCGCCCGGAGTCCGGGGCCACCGGCTACGCCGACTACGTAGAGCAAGCCGACCTCGACAGCGGCGCCCGCCGCGAGCCCTGGGGCTATGTGAGGATGAACGCCGAGGAGTACCGGGACTTCGCGCGCGCCGAGGCCGTCTCCCACCACGTCGCCGGGTGGGCGGCGACCTCCAACGACCACGACGCGAACGCCCTCGCCCTCCAGGAGAGCGCCCGCCAGGCCTTCAACCTCGCCGACACCATGGCCTGGGAACACGGGGACCCCCACCTCGACGCCGAAACCGCCCAGGCTCTCGCCGAAGACGGGCCCGTGCTGCGCGCCTTCCTCACCGCCATGTGGCAGAACACCCAAGACCACTTCGCCGGCCTCGGCGTCACCCACATCACCGTCCACCGCGGCTTCACCGGCGGCTACGACGACACCCACGTCAGCCAGATCGACGGCCAGGGCACAGTCACGGACCTGCCCCTGCGCCCGCTGTCGTCCTTCACCACCGAAGAACACGTCGCCACCGACTTCGCCACGCACGGCGGCGAGGTCCCCGTCGGCTACACGATCAGCGGCGACGTGCCGGTCACCCGCATCCTGGCCGTGCCCGGGACCGGCATCGGCTGCCTGGACGAGTCCGAGATCGTCATCCTCGCAGGCCCCGGCGACTGGCACGTCCAGCAGGTCCGCGCCGAGACCGACGACGACAACTGGTACGACGAGTAGAACGAGACCCAAGCCAGCCCTCCGCCTACCGTGACCGCCACCAACCCAGCGAACCGGGAGCGACACGGTGGCACCGACCCCCAGCAGCACGCTGGACCACAAGCAGGCGGCCCTCGGCATCCTGGAGACCGACGACCAGGAGGGCACCTTCACCACGCTCGTGTCGATCACCGGACTACGCGACCACGACGGTGACGTGATCGAGCCCGGCGCCTACGCCCGCACCCTCACGGAGATCACGCCGAAGGGAGTGTGGTCGCACGACTGGAACGTGTGGACGGCCCGCACCGAGCGCACCGAGGAACTGCTGCCCGGCGACCCGCGGTTGCCCGCCGCTCTGCCCAAGGGGCAGCCCTGGCCCGCCGAGGCCGGCGCGCTGCTCGTCAAGGGCCGCTGCAACCTGGCCACCCAGGCCGGGAAGGACATGTACGCCAACCTGCTGTTCTTCGGTGACCAGGTGCAGTGGTCGATCGGCTACCAGGTCAGAACAGCCAAGCGGATCAAGGGCGTTCGCTGCATCACCGACCTGGACCTGTACGAGTACAGTCCGGTGCTGTTCGGCGCGAATGAGCACACGTCCACGCTCGATCTCAAGCAGCACCCCGGCAAGGCCCGCGGGGTCCTGGGCGAGGCCCAGGTGGAACTGGCGCCTCTGGCCGGCACGCTGGAGGAGCGGATCGACGCCATCGCCTCCGCCGTGGAGCAGCGCCTGCGTCCCACCGAGGACGACCGCCTCGAGTCCGGCACGGTGGAGATCATCGGCACCTACCCGGACCGGGTCATCGCCACCGTCTGGAGGTACACCGAAGGCGGCTTCGGCTCGACCAGCTGGGAAGTCCCGTACACGCTCTCCGGCGACGGAGTGCCGACCGTCGGCCAGCCCAGCCCCGTGCGCCTGGTCCTCGACGTCGAGGGAACCGGCCCCGACGCGGCGCTGGCCGCCCTCGCGCCCGACATCGAACGGGTCGCCTCCCAGATGAAGACCCTCGCGGACCTCCAGCACAAGGCAGGGCAGGTCCTCTCCGGGGAGAACGCCGACCGCCTGGCCTCCGCCGTGCAGCACCTGGTCGCGGTGCTCACCGCTGCCGGCATCGACTGGCAGCCGCCCGAGCCTCCCGCTGACGAGAGCAAGACCCTGGCCACGGTGGTGATCCAGCCAGGCGAGATCGGTGCGGCCCTCGCCCTGTTCGCGGACGCGCGGACCACCGGGTGATCGGTCAGTTCAGAACGTTCGGGATTTCGCGGGCGAACGATTGCATCCGTTGGCACCGAAGATGCTTCACTTGCAGCAGTTGGTCACCGCTTCACCGCGACGGCGGCGTAGGCACTCACCTGGGCTTCAGTGATCCCCTGCTCGGCGCCGTCCGGCCGCCACCTGTGGGTAGGGCAGACCCCGGGGTCGAGGAGGTCCCAGCCATCGAAGAACCGCTCGATGTGTTCACGGGTACGCATGCGGACCGTGGTGCCGGCGGCGGCGTAGACCTGGGTGATCCGTTCGGCCTCGGCCGGTCCGAAGTCGGGGGTGCCGTGGCTTATCACCAGAGCGCTGCCCGGGGCGAGGGCGTTCTTGAGCTGTTCCACGATCCGGTAGGCGTCCTGGTCGTCGGGGATGAAGTGGAGCAGGGCGTTGAGGCTGAGGGCGACCGGCGCGGTGACATCGATGGTCTGCGCGAGTTCCTCCGAGAAGAGGATCGCGGCGGGATCGGTGACGTCGGCTTGGAGGTAGGCGGTCATGCCCTCTGCGCTGCTCAGTAGCAGAGCTTGTGCGTGGGCGAAGACGATCGGGTCGTTGTCGGTGTAGAGCACCCGGGCCTGCGGGTTGATCCCCTGCGCGACTTCGTGCAGGTTCGGCGAGGTGGGGATCCCGGTACCGATGTCGAGGAACTGGGCGACTCCCTGGCCAGCGAGCAGGCGTGTGGAGCGGTGCACGAAGGCCCGGTTGGCCCGCGCCGCGACCCGGGCGGCCGGGAAGACGGCGATCGCCTGGCCGGCGGCCTCGCGGTCGGCGGCGAAGTTCGTGGTCCCGCCGAGGTAGTAGTCGTACATCCGGGCGGAGTGGGCCCGATGGAGCTGGAGGTCGATCTCGTCCTCGTCGTTGTACGTGCCCACCGTGGCCCCCCGGCCGTCTCGTCCTGCACTGCTGTCCGCGCTGCGCCATGCGGAGCGCGCCACGGCGCGCCACCGGCGGATGCTCCTGCGGTACCTGCCCGGGGCCGTTGCATGTCAACCCCGACGCCGCCCGGACGGGCGAACCCGCCCGCTCCGGCCGGCGCGGGAGCGCGATGACCAACCTAAGACACGACGACCTGACAATCGATCAGGTAATGCAGTAGTCATACTATTACCGTCAGTCATTTTCTTTGCGCCTCCTTTGCACCCAGGGGCCCTGACTGCGCTTGCATGTGCCTCGGGGGGAGACGAGTTCCCCCGAAGCGCACCAGCACCGGCCACACGCCGGTACGGGGAGGGGAACCGTCATGCTGATCAACCGGGACGAGCCGCCCAACGTCGGCGGCCGCAGGGGAGGCCGGGCCTTGACCGACACCAACGGGACGACTCCGGGCGGAGCACGCCTGACGCTCACTTTCGACGCGTTCTGCGCCACCCACGAACGTGCCTGGCTGGGCTTCGTCCGTACCCAGGTCGGCTATCGCGACGGCGGTCCCGAGTTGGTCGTGGCGGCGACCAAGCAGCACCTGCGCCGCAACTGGTCCTTCGCCCTGCGCCAGGAGATCCCCGCAGCCTATGCCTGGAGGCTCCTCAAGGAACACCTCGCGGCCTGGCGCGCTGCGCAGAGCGAGCCGGTCGCCGTGCAGGCGGCGGCGCTGGACGCCGTCATCGACCACTTCCGCCGTCAGGCCCGCATCAGCCTGGAGACGCTGCCCGAGCGCATCGGCCTGATGACCGCGATCCTCGAACTGCCCGAGCGCCAGCACGACAGCGTGGTACTCCGGTACTGCCTCGACCTGGACGAGCAGGGGGTCGCCGATTTCCTCGGCACCCCCCTGTCGACCCTGCGCTCCAACCTCCGCCACGCCCGCCGCCGCCTCGCCAACGCCATCGGAAGGCCCGAACTCGCCGAACGGCCAAAGGAGGACCAGTGAGCCGACCCGCCGCCGACCAACACCCCAGCCTCCTCACCTGGCACGCCGACCCGCACCTCGACCTGGGCCCGGACACGGACACCGCCGAGGCCAGGATCTTCACCTGCACCAGCACCGCGCCGCCCGCCGCAGCCGCCCACATCACGGCGGCTCCGGCCCCCTTCCCCTCCGATCACGAGCAAGCCTTCCACGAACTCGACCTGGCGGTCGCCCTCGTCCTCAACGCGCCCCAGGCCGGCCGGTCCCTCGACCGCCTCGTCAACTCCGACCAGGTCCACCCCGAAGGAGCGCTCGTCTTCGGCAGCCTGCTGTTCGTCACCAACCGCGCGGACGCCGCCCAGTTCTGGTGGCAGTTCGCGGCTGGCTCCGGAAGCGCCACAGCCGCCTACCTGCTGCACCTGCACCACCTCACCCTCGGCGAGACCCGTGACGCGGCCCACTGGCGAGGCCAGGCCGAGAGCGTTTCGGCCACACCGCGCACCCGCCGTACCTTCCAGGCACTGACTCCGCTGCTGCCCGAGGACGTCCGGCGTGACATACTCGCCCGCTGCCATGAAGGGCTCCACCCACGACTCCCCGCAGCCCTTGAGAGCGTCATCAACCGGCTGACCATCCTGTGCGACGACGAGGACTTCGGGGAGGTGCCGCAGCCGTCGCCCACCCTCGCCGGACAACTCGCGCGCTGATCCCATCGGCGCCGACCGTGCAGCAACCAGGTTTGTGACCACCGGTTCGTGCCGTACAGTCGGTCTCACCGACGCGGGGTGGAGCAGCTCGGTAGCTCGCTGGGCTCATAACCCAGAGGTCGCAGGTTCAAATCCTGTCCCCGCTACTCAGTAGCCGAAGGGGCGGACACACGGTATCCGCCCCTTCGGCATCCCGGACCCCGGTCAGGCCGTCCGCACGGCGTCCAGACGTCGTCGCACCTCGTTCTCTCCGAGCGTCGCCGCCACCAGGTGCAGGGGGTACCCGGAACCCCGCCGTGCTCACTGCCTGGCGAGAGCGCTACCGCCTCGCCAGCACGCCAACTGCCTTGCTGATCGCGGGATTCCAGCCGCGCCTGGCTGCAGCGGCAGAGATCGCCGCGTGCGAGACGCCGAGCTGCTCGGCCAGGTCGATCGGCGAGTAGTTGCCGCGCCCAAGCTCGTGGTTCCGGTAGGCGTCCCGCGTAATCGCCCCCAGGTCGGCTGTGGCCCACGTCGCCAACGCCCGGTAGCCCTCCCGCACCCAGAAGGGCCATCCGACCGAATACGCCGGTCAATCCGACAGTTTGTCGGGTTGACCGGCGTATTGTTGTCTTGACTTTTGGATCGCCGCTCACGGGTTCGTGAGGGGCGTTTCGTGTCTCCGCTGATCGGGTAGGGCGTGTGGGGCGTCGTCGGGCCGGGCTGCGGCCAGCAGATCGGCCTTCTGGGCAGGCAAGGCCGTGGCCGCGAGGGCGTCGAGCACCTCTCCGGCCGCCTCGACCGCCCCGGCCGCATCCTCGGGCCCTCTATTGAGGAGGTCGATGGCGTCCAGGGTCCTGTCCGCTATCCGGAAGCGGGCAGCGGCTGCCGGAGATCGGCGACCAGTCGGTGTTCGGCTGCCACCGTCCTCTTCCGCGGCATCCACGGCCTTTCGCCCGCTCGGGGAACATCCGGGGGTCTTTCCGGATATCAGGTCCAACGTCTGACTGTTGAAGCGAGTGCCGCCGAGCTGGGCATAAGGAGAACTCTCGGTGGAGTACTGGCTGCCGTCATGAATTAACTTCCCCATTGCTGGTCTCGAATGGAGCCTGCCCGGTGGCGGGCGGCCAGCGATAGCCGGCTTCATGTAGCTTTTCCAAAGCCGTGAGGTCATTGGTCACCATCACCTGAGCCAGCCGAGCCGCTGTGGCGACTACGGCAGGCCAGTCCGGCGAGTCCAGGTAGACCTCGTCAGGGGCATCAGCGCCGACCGCATCCTGAACGGCCGTGTAGGCAGCGCCAAGACGCGCCATCAGCTCGACTTCCTCGTCTGTGCGAAGGCTGTACCCCAACGAGCGCGACGGATCGTCCGCATCGCAGAAGTCATCGAATAGAACGTGTGCGATGTGGTTGAGGTCCTGCAGTTCGCTCGGGTCAAGCCACACCTCCCGCTGCAATGATGGGCTGGCTAGCGCCACAACCGCAGGCACGACATGAAGGCGGTGATAAGGGAGGGCAATGCCATGATCAATCACGGTCCAAGGGTACTCGCCTCGCGATCGTTCGAACAGGCCCCTGATGGCACCTCGTAGGTCGGCACCAGATCCGGGTAGGCGCGGTGTTTCAGTTGTTCGCTGCCAGTGTGGCGGGTCAGGCGGCATAGCGCGGAGGGAAATGCTTACCGAGAGCCAGGTGGCCGAGGCGGCGCACCGTGGCTAGTGCGGATTGGGCGATTGACACCAAGGACCCCTATCAAACATGAGTTTGATAGGGGTTCGAGGAGAGAGTGGGCACGACTGGAAGAATTCGACCAGATGCTCACATGGATGCTCGGGGTGGATATAGCTTGAAGGGCTATGTCAACGCTAGAGCCTGTGAGGCGTCTTTGTCTTCAGTGGTCATCCCTTCATTGGCATGGGGAAGTTGAATTTCACTCACCCAGAGGGGGAGTACCAATTATTCCACTTGAGCCAATTTTCCAGTGGAATGTGGGCCATGTATGCGTTGTGCTGGTCCTTATTGATGGGGCCTTCAATCGGTTTCCCGTCTCGACCAATGATCTTCCCACCGTAGTTGACTACGACATGATCGACCTGCTGGTACTCTTGGGAGTTGTTTGAATTTCCTTGGTCGATGCGGACGCCGTTCCCCTTGCCGTCATTCCAGCGCCATCCGACGCCCTTCTTGGTGCCCTTGCCAGCTCCCCAGGCGTCGGGGAGTTTAGCGTTTGCATCTTCGGGAATCCAGGACGAATCCGCCTCCGAGAAGAGCTTCCCGAGGTCATCGCCTAGGCCCCTGGCGCCGTCCGCAGCCAGTGACATTCCGGGAGCTACAAGTGCGGCTCCGCCGGCCATGGAAGGAGCACCCGCTGGGCATAGAACTCCCGAACCGCATTCGGCTGCGCCAGACGCAAGAAGTGTTCCGCCAAGCGCCGTGACAGTGGATCCTGCGACCATCTCGGTGCCATGAGCGACACTCGAAAGGAAATTATTAAGATTCTGGGCCCGATCTGCACCGTCCTGTTTCCACTCTGCAAGAGTTTTACAGCCTCGCCGGTCAAGGCAGACCTTCTCGTGAGTGTAATTCCAATACTTCTGAAGTTCACGCTTCATGACCAGCCAGTCCCAGTAGCTGGGCGCGGCTTTGGCGGTTCCGCAATCGCCCGGCTTGCATCCGCCGCCATTGTTGGGAGTCAGTCCGTGCTGAGCGCCCCACTCTGCGTTGTCGGAGCCTCCGCACGTCCCACCTTTACAACCGTTGTCGGGCGTGTAGCCGTAGCAGGCGCCTTCCGTTCCGCATCCCAGCGGGATCAAGCCTGACGGGTCGGACTTGGCGACCGGGTTGTTGGCGGCGTAGGTGTACCCGCCCATCTGGTTGGAGTCGCCGGATTCGAAGACCGGGTCGACAGTGAGGAACCGGCCCAGGGCCGGGTCGTAGTTGCGGGCCCCCAACAGGTCGAGCCCGCTGCTGCTGTCGGTGGGTTTGCCGAGGTAGCCCAGGTTGTCGGCCCAGGTGGCCGGGGCGGTGCCGCGGGGGCTGCCGTACGGGTCGAAGGCGCGCCGGGCGACGGCCTTGGTGGCGGCGTCGACCTGGAGGGTGGAACTGTGCTGGGGGTTGGTCAGTTCGTAGGTGACGGCTCCGCTGTTGGTCCGGATGACGGTGGTGCCGTCTGGATGCTGGTAGTAGCGCTTGCCCGAGACGGTCGTGCCGTCTGTGGAGAGGGTGAGCTGCTCGGCTCCGTCGAACAGGTAGAGGAGGGTGCCGTCAGGGCCCCGCTGTATGAGCAGGCTTCCGTTGGCGTCGTAGAGGTACTGGGAGGTGCTGGTACCCGCCCCGTTCGGGGTGGTGACGCTTTCGGTGCGGCCCTCGCTGTTGTAGTTGAAGGCCTGGGTCGCGCCGGCGGTGGGCTGGGTTCCGTTCGGACCCCACTTCTGGTTCGGGCCCCGGTTGCAGGTCCACAACACGACGCGGGTGCCACGGTTGGGGTTGCCCCCTGGATTGTCCAGACACAGGCCGGAGGTCTTGTGGACGAGGGACCCGTCGGTTCCGGTGCGCCACTGCTGGCTGCCGTCATTCGGGTCGCAGGCCCAGAGTTCGATCTGGGCGTTGGAACCCCCGGTCCCGCCGACGGGGCGGGCGCAGGCGCCGAGGACCCGCAGGGTGCCGTCGGTGTCTATGGTCCAGTCCTGTGCCGCGCTGCGATTACAGGTCCAGGTCTGGACTGCCGTGCCGTTGGCATTCTGGGCACCGGACGCGTCCAGGCACAGCGCGGTGGTACCCGTCGGAACGGCAGACGGCAGGGTGGTAGTGCCAGTGCTTGCTCGGGCGGTGGTGCTGCCGACCGCGTCGTACTGCGGAGTCAATGTCGCCGTGTATGCAGGACCGCTCGGTGCGTTGACAGCGGCCGGCCAGTTCTGGTTGGCGTTGCCGGTGCAATACCAGAGACCGATCGGGGTGCCGGGGTTCTGGTTCCATCCTGGGATGTCCAGGCACAGCGTGGAGGCGGCATGGACGAGAGCGCCGTTGGCGCCGTCCTGCCACTTCTGATTGTTGCTGCCGTCACAGGTGGCCAGCATGATGCCGACGCCTGCACCGCCGCTGCCGTTGCTCGGAACGGCGCATTTGCTGAGCGCCCGCAGGGTCCCGTCACCTGGTCGGCTCCACTTCTGGGCGCCGCTGCCGTTGCAGGTCCAGGTATCCACCGCTGTGCCGTCGGCGGTTCGTGCGCTGGTGATGTCGAGGCAGAGCTGGGTGTTGCCGGTGCCCGCCATAGCTGACGGAAGGGTGCTGGTCGGGGTGCCGGTGCGGGAGGTGACGGTGGTGAGTGTGTTGGGTTTGGCGGCGGGAGTCCGATCGTTGCCGGGGTAGGTGCTGGTCTGGGTGATGTCGCGGGAGGTGTCTCCCGTGAGGTCGTGCCTGACCTGCTGGGTGCGGTCGCCGAGCAGGTTGTACTGGAAGCTCTGCCAGTACGGAGCCGGTCCGCCCAGCGAGTTGAGTCCGACGCTGCTGTTGTTGCAGCGGGAGGTCTGGCCCGCGCCGGATGCGCTCACGCCCCAGGTGTCAGTCCATGCTTCCGCCAGACGGTCCATGCCGTCGTAGCGGAAGCACTGGGTGTCGGTCACCTGGTCGGTGCCGCCCGAGGACTGGAGCTCGGAGGTGCTGGTGGGGTTTCCGGCCTGGTCGTAGCCGTAGCTGGTGAACGAGATCGGGTTGGCGTCGGACTGCTGCAGCTTGACGCTGCTCGTGGTCAGGCGGCCGGTGGTGTCGTCGTACGTGCGGGCTGTACGCAGCAGTTCGCCGCGGTTTCCGTATTGGGATAGCAGGAGCTGGCCGAGCGCGTTGTAGTTGGCCAGGTCTAGCAGTTTGGTGCTGTCGGTGCCGGTGTTGACGACCTCGCCCATCAGGTCGCGGCCGAAGCCGAGCTTCTCGGCGGGCAGGCCGCCGTCCCCGCTATAGCCGTAGCCGGCGAGCAGGCCGATGTTGTCGGTGTAGAAAGCGGTCTGGGTGTAGTCGCCGGCGAGCTTGCCCTCAGTGGCGGGGATGGTGCTGGTTGTGGAGGTCGGCTGGTACCTGGTGGTGTAGCCGTTGATCTTCTGTACGTACGCACTGCCTGCGGCGCCGCCGACGAAGCGCGTGTTCGAGGTCGGGTAGCCCTTCGCGAGGGTGTCGTAGGTGAAGGTTGCGAGCAGTTTCGACTGGTCGCCGGTGTCGGTGCCTTCATAGCGGCCGGTGCTGCGGCCGAGCAGGTCGTAGGTGTACGAGAGGCTCTTTCCCTGGCCGTCGGTGGTGCTTACCACCCGGCCGAGGTCGTCGTACGCCGTGGTGCTGGTACCGGTGTCCGGGTCGTTCTGCGAGATCCTGTTGCCGCGGACGTCGTAGCTGTAGGTCCAGGCGTTGCCGGCGTTGTCCGCAGTGCTGGTGAGTTTGCCGCGCGCGTCGTAGGCGTAGTGGGTCGTCACGTCGCCGATGCCCGGCCCGCCGTGCTGCACGGAGGCCGTGGTCCGGCCGAGGGCGTCGGTGTACACCGTCGTCGGAACGCCGCCAGCGGGCGGAGTGGTGTCGGTCCGTTCTGCGCCGGGATAGGCGGTGGCGGTCTGCCACAGCTCAGTGGCCTTGGCGAAGAGCTTACTGGCGATCACCCGACCGGCGCCGTCGTAGACGGTCCGGGTCTGAGAGGGGACGGTGTTGTCATCCTCCTCGAACAGGGCGGTGCCAGGGCTGGTGGTCGGGTCGGACCAAGCGGCAGTGGTCTTGGTGACCTTGCCGTGACTGTCGTACCGCGTGGAGGTCACCACGCGGCCGCCAGCGCTGTTGGCGGGAGTGGACTGGACCTGGCGGGGCTGAACGAAACCGTCGTAGATGGTGGCGTCGGTCCGGTAGGTGCCGTTCTCCAACTGTGTTTGCGTGGTGACGCTAGGCGGGTTCGCGTGACTCGACGGGGTTGGATCGACGCCGTGGAGTTCGTAGCTGAAGGTCCGGTCCGCCGTCTTGCCCGCGTCTTTGCTGTTGCCGGGCAGCCACACGGCGGTGCGACGGCCGAGCGCGTCGTAGGTCGCATCGGTGACGCGACCGTTTGCGTCGATCGCCCTGGTGACCAGGCCACGGGCTGGGGAGAGGACGCTCTTGGCGTTCCAGCCGAGCGGGTTGGTCGTGGAGATCTCGGTCGGAAGCGTTCCTGTCGCCGGGTTGTAGGCTGTCAGGTTGACCGCGCCTGCGCCGTCGATGCTGCGCGTGATGCGTCCGTAGGCGTCGAAGGCCTGCGCGGTGAGGGTCTGGTAGGTGGCCTGGCCCTGGGCGTCGTACGACTTTAGCGACTGGGTCGCCGTGGTGTAGCCGAGCGTGGTGCCGTTCTGTCCGAGCACGTTGACCGTGCCGGGGTTGGCCGGATCGGCGCTGCCGTCGTAGATCAGCCGTCGGTCACTGATGGTTGTGGTGGCGGACGGTGCGGTGTTGCAGTCTCCGCCGACAGTGAGGATGTCGCTCGGGTAGTTGAGCATCATCGGGTTGCCGGACGGTGCGGCCGCGTAGGTTGTGGTGGCGCAGGTTCGGCCGTCACCGGTGGTGAGGTCGGGCTGGTTGTCGGCCGTGATGGGCCGTCCGAGGTCGTCGTAAGTGGTGACGGTGCGGCCGGTGCGCCAGGACTTCTGGTCGGACAGCAACGCGCTGGAGCGGCTGGTAGTCGACTTGACGCGGTGTGCCTCCAGCGGTGGCAGTGTTGAGACCGTAGCTCCTGTCTTGGAGGTCCAGGCCGTCCTGGTCCTGCTGGCAGTCGGGCCGGGAGCGAGCACCGTGGCGTCGTTGAACTGCTTGGTGATGGGAGTGCCGCCGGCCTGGGTGTAGGTGGCGGTCTCCTGTGGTGTGCCGGCGCGCCAGTTGCTGTCGACGGCTTCCTCTCCGAGGGAGTTCTTCGGCTTGCTGACTCGCCGGGTGGTCCGGTCGGCGAGGTAGTCGCCGTTCATTCCCTGTAGGTAGGAGACGGTGGTCTGGCTGACCGGGTCGGGTGCGGTGCCCGTGGTGGTGGTGACGGTGCGGTAGCCGCGGAAGTCGTTCCAGGTGCGGTACTGGTCGTCGGTCAGGTCCGAGTCGTCGCGGTGCCACGCGGCACTGCTGTAGCTGTAGGAGGTCTCGCGGGAAGGGGAGTTGGCCTTGGTGGTGTCCGAAGCGGTGACCTTGGCGACCAGGGTCTTGTTGAACCAGTCCGCGATCGGCGCGGCCGCGCCCGTCGGGGTCCAGTACACCGGGTAGCAGGCCATCGTGTTGCTGTCCGCCGAGGTGGGTATGGTGCCCTTGGTCCGCGAGCACTCCGGGTCGCGGTAGGTGACCACGATCGACGTGCCGGATTCGGTGTTGACGCCGATGATCCGTGGCCGGTAGAGGGGCGGGGCGCCGGTGTCGGAGCCGTCGACGCGGTTGTCAATCTCGGTCCCGGCGAAGGTGGTCGGGTCGAGCTTGACCTCGCTGCCACCGGTGGAAGGGTCCTGCGCGGTGTGCTGGATCTTGGACAGCCACATCACGGACTGCAGGCTCCCGACGTTCTGCTTGTCCGGGGTCTTGCCGGTGACTGGGTCCATGATGCCGCCGGCGTCCGAGAAGACCTGCGTCAGCTCGTACTTGTCCACGGCCTGCCAGCCGCTCTGGGTCCGCAGCTCGGTGCGGATGGCAGTGAGCCGCTTGGTGGACCAGAACGTCGGCGACGCCGACCGGCAGACGTTGGAGCCGGTACCGCTGGTGGTCCAGCCGTCCTGGCAGGCCAGGTCGTACGGGACGTCGGGCCAGTTCGTGGCGGTGGAGGAGTTGAGGTTCTCCGGCTTGCAGGTGTCCGCAGAGGTCACGCACCGCTCGGCGGTGTCGAAGGTGATCCGGGCGGAGGGCTCTCGGCCGGCGAGCACGTCGGTGAGCTGGTAGCCGTAGGAGACGCGGGTGAGGTAGCCGCCGCGGGTGTATGTGGTGAGGGTGCCATTGCCGCCGGATGCGCCGGCCTGGCCTGCGCCCATGGCGTAGCGGTTGGACTCGGTGGCCCAGTCGTAGCGTTGCACGATGCCGTGCGGGTCTACGACGAAGTCCAGGTTGAAGCGCCAGCCGGGCTGCTGGTCGCACTGGGAGTCCTTGCCCTTGGCGGCGTTGTAGCAGGGGTCGCCGCTGTTCGGGTGGTAGACCGGGACGCCCCAGGCGCTGTTGGTGGCGCCGTCGGCTGTCGTAGCGGGGGCGTGGTTGAGGCCGAAGTAGTAGGAGGTACCGTCGGTGGTGGTGACCTTGAAGTACTCGCCCTGCCACAGGCCGTTGACCGCGCCGGTCAGCCGCTCGATGCGAGTTCCGTCGTCGTTCTGCAGGTGGTATAGGCCCTTGTCATCACGCACTAGCTCACCCGTGCGGGAGCCGAGCGAGATGGTGGCGGTCCAGCCGGCCCAGCACTGGTCGCCGGAGTTGTCGATGCCCGCGTTCTTGCACGCCTTGTAGGAGCGCTCGATGAAGCCGGGACCGTACGACCAACCGTCGCCGATCCAGGACGCCTGAGAGTTGCGAGCCGACGTCTCGCCGTCAACGGCCTGGGAATTGTACGAAAGGGCCACCCCGGGCGCTGTACCGGTCACCGACGGTGGCGTGGTGATGGGATAGCTGTAGGTGAAGGCGCCGGATGCGTTCTGCGACCATGAGCCGGTGGTCGACAGGTCGGTCGCGGTGTATGAGCCCTGGGAACCGCCGGGCGCGGATTCCGCCGCCACGGCCATTCCGCTGTTCGCGGAGGTGGCGGCAGATGCGGATGCGGACAGCGAGTCGAGCTTCATGGCGGATACCCCGCTGGGCGAGGCTTCCGCGCCCAGCGGGGTGCCGCCCGGCACCGCGACGGTTCCGCTGATCGTCTTGGTCACCGGGTCGACGACGGAGTCGAGCGGCTGCCGGGTCCGGCACTCGGCCAGCTCGGGGGTGGTCAGCGCGCACGAGGGCATGGCGACCAGGTGGAGCCGGGAGGCCCATCCGCCGCCGTAAGCGTCGGCTATCGCACCGTAGTCAAGGGATATGTTGAGGCTAGCGGCTTGACGGCCGCCGTCGGTGCGCTTCAGCCCGACGAGGAGGCCGTCGACGTTGACCTTGTTGCTCTGGCTGCGGTCGGCGACCTTGACCTCGACCGAGGAAGGCTTGCCGATCTGGGAGGCGTCTCCAGCCGCTGCCTTGGCCTTGTCACTGACGTGGTCGGGCGACGCAGCGCTGAGCCGGACCGGGGTCAGGCCGACCTGAACGCCAGCACTGTCACCACCCTTGGCAGTGCTCCCTTTGCCCGGACTCGCAGGTTCAGCCTTCAGATCGACCGAGGCCGTGGCCTGACTGGGCCACTGCACCTGGGTGGGGGCGTGCGTCGTGAGGTCGCGGGCCCCGGTTGGGCGCGGCAGGTCCTTACGGTTCGCCTTGCCGTCGGCGTTGTGTCCGCTGACGCGCGGCAGTTCGGGAAGCCGGTCATTGCCGTGATCGGCGGCGCGGGCGACGAAGACTGTACTAGAGCTGGCGAGCGGAACCACCAACGACATCACGGCCGTCAAGGCCGCTGCGGTCAAGACGCTTCGTCGGCCGCCCCCTCCTGGTGGCCGACCGACTGGCCATGTCCTTCTGAGTTTCATGCGTACCCTTATCGTTCCTTTATCCGTATTGATCTGAACTGTGTTGATGTGTGGTCAGATCAAGTCCATGAAGGACGGCGGGCACCGTATTGCCAGCAGGCCAAGGGACGCAATAGCGTTCGGCTACGCGTGACCTATTCACATGACTCATCGTCAGTGAACGATGTGTTGGATATGGCGCCAGAAATGGACAAAGACCACACCTCACTCCGGTCAATGTGACGCATCGCACAACCGTTCGTGGGGATTCAGCCCTGTCTGAAAGTGATTGACACACCATGGGGGAACTCTTTCCCGTTCTTCCGTCAGCCGCTCGAAGGCTGACGAGACGCCTCGCTGCCGTGTGCGCGCTCGCCCTCCTCGCGACCACGCCCGGCATCGCGGCGGCCGACGACCGCCCGTTCGCCGTACCGCCCGGCCAATCGTCGACGGACGCCCCGAAGTCGTCCGACATGATCCCGGGCAACGCCGTCCAGGCGGCCCAGCTCACGGCAAAGAAGACAGGCAAGCCGGTCACGGTTGACGCCCTGACCACCGAGACCTCGCTCACCGTCGCCGAGCCCAACGGCAAGCTCACCGTCACCTCACACCTCCGGCCGACGCGTGTGAAGAAGCAGGACGGCACGTGGACCCCGGTCGACGCCAAACTCAACCGCGGCCCGGACGGGTCCTACTCGCCAAGCGCCACACCGTCGCAGGTTTCCCTGTCCGGCGGTGGCACCGGCCCGTTGGCGACGCTGACCGACAGCCACGGGCGCAGCCTTGCGCTGACCTTCCCGGTTGCTCTGCCCGCACCCACGGTGTCTGGCAGCACCGCCACCTATCCGGCGGTCCTGCCTGGCGTGGACCTGCGGGTCGATGTGTCCGACCAGGGCGCCGTCCGTGAGGTCCTGGTCGTCAAGGATGCGAACGCCGCCGCCAACCCAGTGCTCAAAACCCTCAGTTTCGGCACCACCGCCAAGGGCCTCACCGTCTCCGCCGATTCGCAGGGCAATCTGACGGCTGCAGGGCCGGACGGCACACCCGCTTTCCGAGCACCCGTTCCCCTCATGTGGGACTCAGCAGTCACGGAGTCGGGAGCACCAAGCGCAGCTCCGGCCAAGAAGACGTCGGTTGCCGCGCCGCGCGTCGGCTCGCTCGCTCCCGCCTCGGTCTCTCCTTCGACCAGCCCGGACGCATCCTCCACGGACGGCCCTGGCTTCGGAGCACACGTCAAACCGGTCCCTGTCGACACGACGAACGGCAAGCTGACCCTGACCCCGGACACGGACCTGATGGCCGGGAACGGCACCGTCTGGCCGCTGTTCATCGACCCGACCTTCCAGCCCGCCCCGACCATGGGCACCAGCCACTTCGCCCAGGTGATGGAGGGGTGCGCCGGCTCGCCGCAGTACGACGTCGCCCAGGACAACGGCGAGGGCGTGGGTTACCAGCACTACCGGAGCAACTGCTATGGCATGGAGCGTTCGTTCTACGAGATCGGCACTGGGGCCCTGACCCCGCAGATGTACATCGATCACGCCCAGGCGTACTTCTCGGAGACCTACGGCGCAGCTCATGACTGCAGCGCCACCGCGCCGGTCACCCTCAAGTGGACCTGGGGCATCGACGGCGGCACCACCTGGAACAACCAGCCCGGCGTACGTCAAGACGGCGAGACCAAGTGGCCCAAGAGTGCGTACGGTTCCTGTGGGTATCAGGGTGTCGACTTCGATGTCACGGGCGCGCTGCGCCAGGTAGTCCAGGAAGGTCGGCCACTGACCGTTGGCCTGTTCGGCGACGAGACTCGCTCCACCAGCATCGATCACTTCATGCGGTTCAACACCAATCCGTATGTCATCGCGACCTACGACCTCCCGCCGAACACCCCCGACTCGATGTACACCAGCCCGATGCCGATCAACCCGAACGGCTACGCTTGCGGCAGCGGTCAGCCAGGCTGGATCGGGCGAACCGTGCCGCTGGGCAACGGCGCCTCCGACATCACTCTGCACGCCTATGCCTCCACCCCGATGCCGGGGACGAACATCAATGTCGGCTTCCACATATGGGACAACATGGCGGCGGACGCCAATGGGGCTCCCGCCACCGTCACCTGGCCCACTAGCCAGGCGATCAACGGCCGGGGCTGGGGTGATGCCAACATCGGTTTCCCGGCCTCCGACGGGCACCAGTACGGCTGGAACGCCTGGGCCACCGACGGGCTGATGGGCAGCGCGGGCACCGCTTACTGCTACTTCAACGTCGACCTGACCCCACCCACCCTCGCCTACATCGCGCCCTCCACCGTCTTCCCCCCGATCGGCAGCGGCATCAAGCCCACCGGCCACGCTGGCGACAAGGGCGCCACCATCCGCGTCACCAGTACCGACCCGGTCCCCAGCGGCTGCACCCGAGGCACCTGCCTGGCCAGTGGCGTTCGCGAGTTCCAGTACAACCTGGACGACAACATCCCGCCGACCGGCTACAAGGCCCAGCCCGTCGCTGGCGTCGACGCCAACGGCAACGCCTACGCGGATATCCCGATCAACCTCAACCCTGACCAGTGGGGCACCCACCGCTTGTACGTACGCGCCACGGACAACGCGGGCAACACTCAGCCCCAGGCCGCGACCTACGACTTCTTTGCGCCCTGGAACCAAGCCACCAAGGTCGTCGCCGGTGACGTCGACTTCGACGGCACCCCCGACTACCTGATCCCTGCTGCGGACGGCTCGCTGACGCTGCTTCCGGGCAATAGTGACTTCACTGCCCAGCCTGGCATCGCTTCCACCAAGGCGCAGAGCCCCGAGCAGGACAGCTGGAACAACTACCTGATCGCCCACCGCGGTTCGATCAGCCAGAACAGCGTCGACGACCTGTTCGCCTACAATAAGGGCACCAAGCACTTCTACGTCTACTTCAATGACTCCACCCGTGTGCCAGCCGGAACGCCGGGCCACTTCAGCGACCGTTCGGGCGTCATGCAGATCGGCAACAGCGGCACGTGCCCTAAGGGCCTCGGCGGCACCTGGGACCACGTCGATCAGCTGACAGCCCTCAGCGCCATGCCGAACAGTGCCAGCCGGCCGAACGTCATCACGATCGAAAACGGCCGCTTGCGGTTCTACCCAGGAAGCTCGGTCGGGGGCTGCCCGCTCGGCGACGGTGTCGACCTCGGCGGCGACAACGAGGACTGGGACGGCTTCACCTTGCTGTCCCCTGGCGTGATCGCAGGTGTCCCGACGCTGTGGGTACGCGACACCACCACCGGCGCAATCACCACCCTGGCGATGCCCCTTACCAGTGGCACGCCAGCGGCAAAATCCCTGCACGTACCCACTCACAAGGCGCTCGTCTCGGCCGTGAAGAACGCTGCCAGCGCGAACATGTGCGCCGACATTAACGGCGCGTACACCGGCAACGGCACACCTGCCCAGCTGTGGGACTGCCTCGGCATCAGTGGCCAGTCCTTCACCCGAGGCAGTGACGGCACCCTCCACGTCCTCGGCAAGTGCCTGGACGTCAAGAACGGCGACACCTACAACGGCACCAACATCCAGCTCTGGGACTGCAACGGAACCGGCTCCCAGAAGTGGGTCGACGGCCCGTACACCGGAACCCTGCAGAACCCCCAATCCAGCCGTTGTCTCGCCGTCCCCGACGGCCAGAACAACCCAGGCAACCACCTCATCCTCTGGGACTGCCTCAACAACAGCAGCCAGCAGTGGACCAGCCCGACCGCCAACGCGCTGCTGCCCGGCGGATTCAGCTCCGCCGCCTACCCCGTCGTGGACTCACCGGGTGACATCAACGGCGACGGCAACCCCGGCCTCATCGTGACCGACTCCAGCGGCACCCTCACCCAGTACCTGGGCACCGCGTCCGAGGCTGGCCTGCCCCGCTTCGGCACCCCGCGCAAACTGCCCGTCCCGACGCCGGTCAGCTACAACATCAGCTCTGTACAGAATCCGAACCGCTGCTTCGACAACTGGGGTGCGAGCAACGGAGGCAACCTCAGGTTCTACGACTGCTGGAACGGAGCCAGCCAGAAGTTCACTTTCGCCTCCGACGGAACCCTGCGCACCGGCGGACGCTGCGTCTCGACCATGGACAACGGCACCGCCAACGGTACCCAGGTCGTCACAGCAGACTGCAGCGGCGCCACCGGCCAGGTCTGGACCCTGCAGGCGGATGGCACCATCTACAACCCCACGGCCAAGCGCTGCATCGAACTGCCCGGCTGGAACGACGCCAACAGCACAGCCCTGGGCATTTGGGACTGCTCAGCCGGTCACGCCAACCAGCGCTGGACCATGTACCCGAACACCGCCTGACGTTTCACGATCCTGACGGGGCCCGGCGGCACAGCTCTGTGCCGCCGGGCCCGCGCCGTATCTGGCTCCCATGCTGCTGGCCGTCCGACTTCCTCTCGTCCCAGGAGTGCGCGCGCAACGCTCATCACGCGGCCAACGGACAGCAGCAGGATTTCGCATTGGTCAGTATCGCCCTGTGGAGGGCCGCCGGGAATTGATCTCCAACATCGTGGGAACGGTCACCTCTCCGATCAGATGTCACTGCAGGTCAACGGATTGTGTCGGTTGGCCAGAAGCGTTCCTGGACCGCCCGGACCCCCGGCGGCAGGCTGGTACTGCCCTCGGTAGACGACCCGGCCGGGACAATCAGGTGAGCGGCCGCGTGCACCTCGGCCTCCTGCACGCCGAGGTGCACCTGCACGGTCGGGGGCAGGGCCGTGCGCGCCAGCGCGGTCATCCAGCCCTCCGAAGCCAGGGCGAGGCAGCCCCAGGGCCCGCGGGTGCGGGCCAGCGGCCACAGACGCCATGCCGCGTACTGGTGCAGCCACTCCTGCGCCTGCGCGGAGGTGTCCGACGGCCCGGACAGCTCGACCGTGGAGGAAGTGCTGATCAGCAGTGCCCACCCGGTAGGGGTCTGGACGACCCGCAACTCCTGCCCGTCGATGATCAGGAGCGGGTTCACGTCATGGCCGGCTTCGGCAAGCCAGCCCATGGGGGCATCCAGAGGCGGTAGTTGGGGTCGGGGGAAGGGGTACATGGGTCTCCAGCGCATTGGCCGGCGGATGGCCGGCTGCCCGGCACCCTGCCGAACAGCACCACACTCACCAGCCCCAAGCCGAGCTGGGCACAGCCAAATCGGCTGATGAAAAGACGACTTGAGAGCGTCGGGCAGCGCTGACAGCAGTGGGGGAACGCGGCGTGAGCCTCGACGCGACACTAACAATCAGCTCTTCCTACGGTGTGCCGATCGCCGTGGTGATCCGGTGCTGACCGGTCGCACGGCTGGACCTCTTCCGTCCCGCGTTGGCGGGGTGGCCCGGCACCATCCCAAGGAGCGCAACACCGTGCCCACCACCATCGACAAGAGTCGGCTCAAGGAGCTGAACAGCGCGCTGCGCGCCAAGGCCGCCGAGCTCGACACCATCAGCGCGTCCTTCGCCGTCGAGGACGGCGGAGTGACCGTCTCGGCCGAGAAGGCCGCCGCCTTCCGTAAGGCCCTCAGCGAGGCGCAGGAGATCAAGCAGCTGATCACCGACCTGGAAGGCGCGGCGACCGTCCACGCCTTCCTCAACGAGCCCACCTCGCAGCCCTTCGCCCCGAAGGACGCCGCTCTCGCGGCCCACCTGGCCAGCCAGGTGAAGTCCCTCGGCGAGCGGTTCCTCGACAGCGAGGAGTTCAAGGGCCTCAAGGCCGCCGGCTTCCGGGGTTCCTTCGACCAGATGGTGACCATCGACGGCAGCGCCCTGGACCAACTCGGCCGGAAGGACGTGTTCAGCCGTAGCGCCGGCACCGCCGGTGTCCTCGGCTTCGGTACCCCTGAGCACCTGGACATCGTGCCGCGCGCCGTGCGGCCCGGCCGCATCCGGGACCTGTTCCCCTCCCAGACCACCACCGCGAACCTGCTCTACGGGGTGCGTGTCACCGGCTTCACCAACGCGGCGGCGATCGTGCCCGAGCGGGCCATGGAGGTGCCGCCCGGCGGCACGGCCGCCGTCGAGGTGTACGCGCGGGCCCCGCAGTCGCAGCTGACCTTCAAGACCGTCACCTACCCGGTCGCCGAGATCGCGCACACCATCCCGGTCCACAAGAACACGCTCGCCGACGAGCCGCGGCTGCGCGACATCATCGACAGCGAACTCGTTGACGGCGTCAAGATGACCGAGGACAACGAACTCCTCTTCGGAGCCGGCGGCGACGAGAAGATCACCGGCATCGTCAACACCCAGGGGGTGCAGACCTACGCCCAGACCGACACCGACAAGCAGAGCGCGGCGATCCGGCGTGCCGCCACCCGTGCGGTGCTCGCCTACTACCCGCCGACCGGGATCGTGCTCCACCCGTTCGACTTCGAGGACCTGGAGCTGGAGACCGACCTTCAGGGCGCGTACCGGGTCGCCGTCAACGTCGCGATCGGCGCGCAGAAGATCGTCTGGCGGCTCGCCGTGGTGGACTCCATGGCGATCACCCAGGGCAAGTTCCTCGTCGGCAGCTTCGGTCTGGGCGCCCGCTTGTACGACCGCGAGCAGGTCAGCGTCCAGGTCAGCACCGAGAACCGCGACAACTTTGAGAGGGGCGTCGTCACGATGCGCGGCTCCGAGCGTATCGGCCTCGAGGTGCCGCGCCCCGAGTCCTTCGTCTACGGCACCTTCAAAGCGCACTGATGGCCGCCCGCAAGCCCGCCACGAAGCCGGCCGTTGAAGCCGCTGCGGAGGCCGCCAGTGCGGGCGGCGCGGATCTGGAGACCCCGCCCGCCGAGCTTTCGGCCGCCGCGCCGCTCGACCCACCGTCCAGCTCTACGGCTGCACCGGAGCTGAACCAGGTGGAGCCAACCCCGGGAATCACCGCCCATCAACCCCTGGCCATTGGCCACGTCGACCTGGTGGACGAGGACGGCACCCCGCTGCCCCACGACCTGGAGCAACTGTTCGACCTCACCCGCCCCGAGCAGACCGTCGTCTTCCCCCGGCTGCGGATCTACCAGAACCGGACCTACCCAGGAACCAACCGGACGGTCACACAGCTGCTGTATGTGCCGACCCAGCCGATCCCGCGCGATGAGTTCGACCGATTCCGGCAGGCCCTCGGCTGGGAGTAACCCCGGCAGCCGTCCGGAGCCCGTCCCCGACCCTGGGGGGCGGGCTTCCGGCTCTCCAGCCGCCAGCTGCGACACCCGGGCTTCCATGGCCGGTGTCGCGCCGCGACATGTTCTCGATCTTTCCCAACCACCTCTAATCTAGAAGCTACTGAATACCCATCAGCCGGAGGATTGTGACGTGGGCGTGAAGCAAGGTGATTGGGTGGCCGCGGCTGCGGACCAGGTGATCGCCGAGGGCAAACGCCGTGACGGGGCTGCGCTGGTGTGTGCGTCCGGGATCAGCCCGTCCGGCCCAGTGCATCTCGGGAACCTGCGCGAGATCATGGTGCCGCACTTCGTGGCGGACGAACTGCGCCGCCGGGGGCTGGAGTGTCGCCATGTGCTGTCCTGGGACGACTACGACCGGCTCCGGAAGGTGCCGGCCGGTGTCCCCTCGAACTTCGCCGAACACATCGGCCGCCCGCTGACCGCAGTGCCTGACCCGTGTGGAGAACACGAGAACTGGGCGGAGCATTTCAAGGCTCCGCTCCGCGCGGCGCTGGCCAAGCTGGGTGTCGAGGTCGACGAGATCAGCCAGACGCAGATGTACACCTCTGGCGCCTACCGCGAGCAGATCGTCCACGCGATGCGCCACCGGCAGCAGATCGACGGCGTCCTCGGCCGGTACCGGACGAAGAAGGCCGCCGTCGACGCCGAGGTGGAGCAGGACGACGAGGACTTGGCCGCCGCCAGTGCCGCGGGCTACTACCCATACCGGCCGTACTGCGAGGTCTGCGGGCGGGACTCGACGACGGTCGTCAGCTTCAACGACGCCAGCACCCAGATGCAGTACCGGTGCGAGTGCGGTCATGAGGGCGGCTTCGCGCTGTCCGAGACGGACGGCGGGAAGCTGGTCTGGAAGGTGGACTGGCCGATGCGCTGGGCCTTCGAGGGCGTGACCTTCGAGGCTGGCGGCGTCGACCATTCTTCTCCGGGCTCGTCGTTCACCGTCGGGTCGCAGGTGGTGCGCGAGATCTTCGACGGGCTTCCGCCGTCGTACCTCGGATACAGCTTCGTCGGGATCAGTGGCATGGCGAAGATGAGTAGTTCGAAGGGCGGTGTGCCCACCCCGATCGACATCCTGGAGGTCGTGGAGCCCGCGGTGCTGCGGTGGCTCTACAACCGCCGACAGCCGCGCCAGAGCTTCAGCATCGCGCTAGACGCGGAGATCCTGCGGCTCTACGACGAGTGGGATGCGCTCGGCCGGAAGGTAGAGGGGGCCACGGCCACGGAGCTGGAGGTGGCGGTGCGCGCCCGTTCGCTGGGTCCGGCGGCCGGGCCGCTGCCGTCCACCCCACGTCCTCTGCCGTTTCGAACGCTGGCCTCGGTGGCGGACGTGGCGGCTGGCGACCCGAAGCAGACCCTTCGCATCCTTCAAGACTTCACTGTCGGGGAGCCATTGGCCGGCCTGGATGAGGCCCAACCCCGACTAGACCGTGCGCAGGCGTGGGTGAGCACCTACGTCCCGGCGGAAGAGCGGACCCAGGTGCGGGCGGAGCCGGACCGAGAGCGGCTGGAGCAGCTGTCTCCAGTGAAGCGGGAGGCGCTGAAGCTGCTGCTGGACGGTCTGGACGAGAACTGGTCGCTCGACGGGCTGACGGCGCTGGTGTACGGCGTGCCGAAGATCCAGGCTGGGCTGCCACTGGACGCCCCCGCGTCGCCGGAGCTGAAGGTGGCCCAGCGGGAGCTGTTCGTACTGCTGTACGAGCTGTTGGTCGGCCGGGACACCGGACCGCGGCTGCCGACCCTGTTGCTGGCGCTCGGGGCGGACCGGATTCGGTCGCTGCTGACCGTCGCGTAGGGCTGGCGGCCGAGCCGGGGCGGCCGCCCCGGCCGTGTCGCTGACGACGTCGAGGGCCGGGCCGGAGCAGCATGCTCCGG
>NZ_JBIUSS010000002.1:247837-333898 GCF_044741445.1 Kitasatospora sp. NPDC088160
GGGGGCCCCGGCCGGGGGGCGGCCCGCCCGGGGGGGGGGGGGGGGCGCCCGCGGGGGGGCCCCCCCCCGGGCGGGGGGGCGCCCGCGGGGGGGGGGGGGGCCGCCCCCCCGGCCCCCGCCCCGGCCCTCGGTGTTGTGTCAGGCCGTTGCGTGGAGTCCTGTGCGGGTGAGGATCACGTCGGCGATCTCGGTGGCTGGGCGGTCCTCGGTGTCGATGTGGTCGGCGAAGGCGGGCTGGCGCAGGGCGTCGAGGCAGCGTTCGACCTGGTTGCCCTCCCAGCTGAGCGGTCCCCACTTGTCGGGGCCTTCGCCGCGTTCGCGCAGGCGTTCGCGGATGGTGGCGGCCGTGGCGAGCAGGGTGAAGTGCCGGACGTCGTGGCCGGCGTCGCGCAGGGGCTGGACGATCCGGTCGAAGACTTTGCGGCGGGCGACGGTCATGGGGACGATGATCGGGCGCCCGTAGGCGCGGGCGGCCTGGTCGAGCATGCAGTGGGTGAGCGGCGGCCAGACCGGTTCCAGCTCGAACTCCTCGGTACGCAGGGGTTCCGGGAGTTGGGCCCAGAGCATGTGGCCGATGGCCTCGGGGTTGATGACCAGGGCCTGGGGCAGGCGTTCGGCGAGCAGGCCCGTGGTGGTGCTCTTGCCGACGCCGAATGGGCCGTTGACGAAGACGATCACTCGGGTGTGGTGCCTTTCGCTGGGTGGTCAGAAGAGTTCGACGTAGCGGTCCGGGTAGGCGCCCACGTCGTAGCGCAGGACGAGCACGGTGTAGCGCTGATGGGCGCGCAACGTGTTGGTGGCGTGCTTGATCTCGCGCAGGCGGTCGGTCATGGCGGTGCGGACGGCGGGGTCGGTGTTGCCGCTCTGGGTGCAGGCTCGGTCAATGGTGGAGCGGCAGTAGTGCTCGATGGCGTCGGTGGGTTCGGGGGTGAGGGTGTGGTCGGCCTGGTGGAGGACGTCGAGGCCGGCGAAGAGGGCGAGGGCCTGGTCGCGGGTCTCCATGGGGCTGGTGATGCCGAAGACGTCGCGGCGGACGGCGGCGGCGTGGTCGGGCAGGGGCTCGGGGGCCCAGAACGGTGCGGCGAGGACGTATCCGCCGTCGTAGAGGAAGCCGAGAAGCCGGTTCGCCATGGCGGGCGGGTCGGGGAAGAAGCCGAGGGCGGCGCCGACGGCGATGTGGCTGTAGGTGTGGTCGGGCCGGTAGGTGGTGCCGTCGGCCTGGTGGTAGGTGAGGCGGAGGGTGGGGTCGAGGAGGCGGTAGTTGTAGCGGGCGAGGTTGACCGAGTCGTGGCTGAGGTCGAAGCCGGTGGCGGCGCAGCCGGTGAGGCGGGCGAGCTCGCGCGAGGTGAAGCCGGTGGTGCAGGCGACGTCGAGGAGGCGGTGCTGCGGGGCGAGGCGGGAGTGCAGGGCCCAGGTGCTGAGCGTGGTGTGGGCGCCGGGCATCACGTTGGTCTGGTTGATCATGGCGACGAAGTCGGGGTAGCTTGCGGCCCGCACGGCGTCGGCGGACCTGGGTACCGTGGGCAGGGGCCAGGTGGGCGTGGTGGCCATGGAGTCCTCTCTGCGGTTCGGAACACAGGGCTTCGGCGCTGAGCTGGCACGGGGACGGGGACGGGGCGGAGGCTGGCCAGGCGGGTGACGCTCATGCCGAGGCCGACGCACGGGGGAAGTCCGCAGTCGTACAGGTCGATGATTTGCTGGTAGGTGCGGTGGGCGAGGTGACGGTCGGCCGCGAACTGGGCAGTGAAGGAGCGGGCCAGGCGGGCGGCATCGCGTTCGTTGGCGGCGATCTCGGCGAGTTCGAGGCCGTCGGCGTAGAGCCAGATGCGCTGTGCCTGGCGGCCGGTGCCGGCGATCAGGGGTGAGGCGGGGCCGGGGATGTCGGTGATCGCGGTCAGGCCTCGCAGTTGCTGGCGGACGCTGTGGCGCCACAGGCGCCGGGCGAGGCGGTCGGGGTCGTCGGTGTGCTCGGCGGTGTACGGGGTTCGCTTGGCGGCCAGGGCCCGGACGGCGGTGGTGTCGGTCGAGTCGATGCCGGTGATCTCGCGGAAGGCGTCGTCGAAGCTTTGGTGGGTCAGCGGGGCGTTGAGGCCGGTCGTGGCGGTGACGAGGTCGGCGAGGTAGGCGGTGGCCTGGTCGAGGTCGAGGTCGGCGGCGTACGCCTCCAGCATCACGAATTCGACGGCGGGACGGCCGCGTTGGCCTTCGTTGCGGAAACTCGGGCCGATCTCGTAGCAGCGGGTGGTGCCGGTCGCGATGACGGCGAGCAGGTCGAGTTCGGTGGTGACGCGCAGGTACTGGCGGCGTCCGACGGCGTGCGCCCAGGTGGTGAACGGCCGTGCGGAGCCGCCGAAGTAGCCGTCGGTGAGGACGGGGCTGATCGTCTCGCGGAAGCCGCCCGTGGCGAGGTGTGCGCGCAGCGGGCCGAGGAGCGGGGTGAGGAGGGCGGCGTCCGGTAACGGTGGTGGGGCGCCGGGTTCGTGGCGCTCCAGGTGGCGGACGAACAGGGTCGGGCGGCCGGTGCGGCTGGTGGAGCAGGTGCCCCGGACGGCGACGAGGTCGCCGGCGTGCAGGTCGGCGACAGCAGCGGGGTCGAAGGCGAGCTGGGCGTCGTGGCCGTCCCAGGCGAGGTCGGCGAAGGCGATGTGGCTGTGAGTGCGGACTGCGGTGATGCGCCCGGACAGGGTGAGGACTTGGTCGGGGGCCGGCCAGAGGGCCCAGTCGGCGAGTGGGAGCGGCTCGGGGTGGCGTTCGCGGGTGTGGGTGCGGCTTCGAGGGACGGGGACGAGCGGGTCGTTGGGGGCGGTGAGGGTCAGCAGCAGGGCGGTTGGGTCATCGGTGCGGGGGTCGAGGAGCCAGGTGGTGCGGCGGATCAGGTCGCGGTGCAGGTGGCCGTCGGTGTCGGGAAGCAGGTGCAGGAGGTGGAGGACCGCGGCGGCGCGTAGGGCGGTCAGGCGGCAGGGGATGGTGGCGGTGAGCGCGTGGGTGGCGGCGGCCAGCCGGGCGGGGTCGGCGGGGCCGTGGGGCCAGGGCGGTCGGCCGGGTCCGGCGGCGGTCGCGAGGGCGTGGTGCAGGATGTCGAGTTCGCGCGGGCCCCGGGCGGGCGCGCCGGCGTGGAGGGTGACGGCGGGGTGGGGGCCGTGGCTGAGAAGGCGGGCGATGCCTGCCAGGAGTTCATCGGCGCCGTCGGCGGGGTGGGTGGTGAACAGCACGGCGGCGGCGCCGAGCAGATCGGTGGGCGCGTCCCACGTCGTGGGGGCGGTGGAGGCGTGCGTGGCGGCGATGGCGTCAGCCAGGGTGGAGAGGCCGGTGGTGGTCATGCGGTCTCCGGTTCGGTCGGGCCCGGGCGCCACCACGCGACGGGCGGGTCACCAGGGTTGATCACGGCGACGAACTTGGCCGCCTCAGTGGTCCCTTGGGCAAGGTCGGAGTCGTAGGGGGTGCCGGCGGCGTAGTGGGCGTCGCGGATGCGCTCCCGGATGGCGGGCGCGATGACCGCGCCCTTGGGGGTGGCGTGCCGGTCGAAGGATTGGACGGGCTGGAGAAGGAGGAAGGTGGAGGTCGATCCGCGGGTGGAGCGCGGGGAGGCGCCGGGATAGCAGGGGGCGAAGACGACGAGGAACCAGCGGATGCCGGCCAGCCGCAGCCACCAGCCGTCGGCACCCGCGCCCGAGAGTTCGGCGGCCGGGTCGGCGCCGGTCGCGGCGAGCAGGCCGGTGACGGTCTCCCGGATGGTGGCGGTGAGGGCGTCGAGGGTGGCACCGAGGCCGGGGTCGGTGAGTTGGAGGACCAGGCCGTCGAGTTCCTCGTCCTCGATGCGGCGGGCGAAGTCGGCAAGGAGGGGCCCGGCGGCTCGGCCGGCCTCGTACGGCTCGGCCCCCGGGTAGGCGGGAACAGCCTCGATGCGGGCCCGGGCGGCGAACAGGCAGGCGGATCGGAGCTGAATGGGGGTGAAGCCGTCGTCAGCCATGGGCGGCCACCGCCCAGGCGTCGAGGTGGCTGCGCGAGGCCAGCGGGCCGTCCGCCCCCTGGTACTTGCCGCTGTACAACTGGTCAATCTCGCCGAAGGTCTCCCACCAGCTGACCTGCGCAACCGGCATACCGGGGTACAGGACCGTGGGGAGGGTGGCGTACAACTGCAAGGTGGAGCAGCCGTAGAAGCCGAGGTCGATGAGGTCAGCAGTGCAGTGGACGAACGTGCCGCGGCGGGCGAACCCGGACTTGGCGTGCACGATGGGGACGAGCGCGTCGCTGCCGAAGCGTTCGACAGTGTGGCCCAGGACGAAGTCGCCGCGTTCGAGAAGGTACCCGGTCGACGGGATCTCGCTGTACTCGACCTCGGGCTCGCGCCTCGGGTCGAGGACGTCGTCCAGGTAGACGCCCACGCGGCTGCCCAACGTCAGGTCGTAGCTGTTGGTGGTGCAGCAGCTGGGGTCGAACGGGTCGATCTTGATGCGGCCCTGTTCGACCTCCCGGGCGATCTGGGGTCCGGTGAGGATCACGACGGTACTCCGATCAGCGTCTGGGACTCGCAGGCGTGGTTGAAGCGGGCGTAGGTCGCCAAGGTCGGCTGGATGAGCCCGGTGTTGCACCAGAAAGACACCTGGCCGGCGACCATGCCGGGGTAGATCCGGATCGGCAGCGCCGCGACGATCTCCAGCGTCCAGTGGTGGCAGGACGTGGTGTGGCCGAGGTCAGCCGAGAGCTGGAGGAACAGCCCGCGGCGGCCGTTGCTGCTGCATCCGATCAGCCGCATCGCGAACAGGCTGCTGCCGATCATCTCCTCGGTGTGCCCGAGGTACATTCGGTGGGGCTCCAGCACGTAGCCCTCGTCCGGCAGCTCCGTCTCCACAAACGTGCCGGTGCGGTCGTGGAAGACCTTCAGCCCGCGTCCCAGGTGGTAGTTGATGGAGTTGGGGTTGACGCTGGCCGGATCGTAGGGGGAGAAGACGATATGGCCTTGGGCGATGAACCGCCGGATGGCCTCGCCGGTCAGGATCACCGTTTCGTTCCCCGCTCGACCCGCACCGGCAGGAAGGTCGCCGAGCGGATCACCTGGGAGGGCTTCCAGGTCACCCCGTCCTCCAGATGGAGCCGACAGCCGCGCCGCAGGACGGAGCGCATCACGGCGGCGGCCTCCATACGGGCCAGCGCGGCACCGAAGCAGGCGTGCGGGCCGTGGCCGAAGCCGACGTGCGGGTTCGGGCGGCGGCCAGGCCGGAACTCCTGCGGTTCCTCGAACACCTCGGGGTCGCGGTTCGCTGATGCTTGGAGCAGCACAAGCCGTCGGCCCGCCGACACCGGTACTCCGAAGACCTCGCAGTCCTCGACAGCCGTCCGGGCGGTGATCAGCGCCGGGCCGTTCAGGCGTAGGACCTCCTCGACGAATCCGGCGACGGACTCCGCTGAGCCTGCCGCCGCCGCTGCCGGCTCCGGGTGGTCCGCCATCGCGGTGAGCAGCGCACTGATCAGCCCTGTCGTCGTCTCGTGGCCGCCGATCAGCAACGCGATCAGGTTGGACACCGCCTCCTCCAGCGCGAGGCGTTCCCCCTGTTCCTCCACCTCGACCAGGGCCGAGACGATGTCGTCGGCCGCACGGGCGCGGCGGTGCTCGATGAGCCCGGTGAAGTAGTCCCACAAACCCGCCCAGGCAGCGGCGAGCCGCTGCTCCTGGTCGCCGGTGAGCGCAGGTTCAGTGAGCAGGATGACGTCGTCGGACCAGCCCTTGACGAGGTCCCGGTCCCAGTCCGGGATGCCGAGAAGCGCGCAGATCGTGTGGACCGGCAGGGGTTCCGCGATGTTGTGCACCGCGTCACCCCCGCCGGTCGCCACGAACCTGGACACCAGCGCGTCCGCAACCGTGGCGATCTGCGGTTCCAGTGCGGCGATCCGGCGTGGTGCGAACGCCCTCGCCAGCAGGCCCCGCAACCGCGGGTGCTGCGGGGCGTCCGCGTAGAGCACCCACGATGCAACCGGTTCGAGTACCGGCCGGAGCGCTGGGCTGATCTCGTCCAGCAGGCCGGCGGCGGTCGGCGCGCACACGAAGCCCGGATGCCGAAGCAGGTGGCGCACCTCCTGGTGACGTGTGAAGACAAGCCGCCCGCTGCCCAGGTCCGGACAGTCGATGGCCCGAGGTCCCTTGGCCAAGGTCGCGAGCGCGGGCTTGCGCTCCGGTCCCGAGGAGAGCGCCGTTAAGACGGTGGCTTGGTCCATGTTGCTGCCTCCCATCTGCCCGAACGTCCGCGAAGGGCCTTCCCGGGCCGTCGCGAGCTGGACGGACGTGGCACCGGGCTGAGGGCCCACAGGCGGCAATCGGGCTGTGGTGTAACGAAGTTCGAGGGGGCGACGGGAGGCGCCTGCCGACCGCAGGGTGGCGCACGGTCCCGTTCCCAACCGTGAACCGATGATGACGCTACGTCAGGCAAACGGCAAGAGGGTCGGAAAGGACACTCTGTCCTTTTCGCGGAACCGGCATATGCGAGTTACTGCCTAACCGCTAGCCTGTCCCAGAGAAGGGGGAGGTGCTGAAGGTGGCTGTCGAGCCGACACCGCGGCGACGCCGCCTTGCGAGCGAAGTCCGGCTTGCCCGGACCCGACTTGGCTGGAGCGTCGAACAAGCCGCCGTCGCACTCGGGTATAGCTCCGCGTCCACCATCTCCAAGATCGAGAACGGTACGCAGGGGATCAAGCCGCAGCAACTCCCGCACTTTTTCGATGTCCTCCAGATCGCCGACCCCGCCGTCCAGGAAGCCTGGCGCGAGATGGTGCGGAACGCCCGCGACCGTGACTGGCACCAGCGCTACCCCGGCGTCGCAGACGATCCCCTCGGCGACTACCTCGTCAACCTGGAGATCGCCAACACCCTGTTCATCTGGTGTCCCGTAGTCGTCCACGGTCTTCTTCAGTGCGATGACTATGAGCGGGCCGTAGTCGTCGCTGGCCGCGCCTGGAAGAGTGACGAGGACATTGAGCGCTTCATCACGGTACGGCGGAACACCCGCCTCAGCGCGCTGTCCCGCAAGACCCCGCTACGGATCTGGGCGGTACTCACCGAGGCTCAGCTTCGTCAGGAAGTCGGCGGTCGGGCTACAGCCCGTGCTCAAGTGCTTCATCTCATCGAACTGGCTCGCGCGCACCGTGACATCGTCATCCAGGTCGTCCCGCTGTCGCGCGGCGCGCACGCCGGCACAGACGGGCCCTTCATGGCCTGGACGTTCCCGACCGGCCATGACTCGGTCACCATCGAGGGTATGAAGACCGCCCTTCACCTCAACGACCCTGCAACCGTCACCGACTACCACACCTGCAGCGATCACCTGAAGACCGATGCCCTGCCGCCGAAGGAATCGCTGGAACTGCTCGCTCGAATCGCCAAGGACCTCTTGTGACCCACGACTTCGCGCCCCACGTTTCCCTCGTTGACGCTGACACCATCGTCGCCGCTGAGGAGAAGAACCTCCTTGATCCGGCGTGGGTCAGGGACCAGTTCGAACGTGCGGAGTGGCTGACGGCCAGCAGCGGTGGCACCAACTGTGTCAAGGTCGCCTTCCTCGACCGTGGACTCGTCGGGGTGGGTGACACCTTGAACCCTGGCAAGGACCCTCTCCTCTTCGCGTGGACCGAGTGGAAGGACTTCCTTGAAGGCGCCAGGGCTGGGCGATTCGATCGCACCGCAGCCCCCACTGCCTAGCCGCGGGCCGCTCCTGCACGTCACACAGCGCCGTCGCAGCTTGAGTCTCACCTGAGACGGTGGCGGCCCACGCCCTGGCTGTGGTGCGCTCCATCCAGGACGACTTGGAGCAGCCGGTCATTGACCTGTACATCGGCCTGCTGCGTGAGCGGTAGGCGGTACCCGATCCCGTGACCGGCGTGCCGGGACCGGTGGCGCGGAAAGTCGGGCGAACGCCGGGGCGCGAACCGGCTTGCCGTGTGCCGCCGTGTCACTCGGATGGGTGGGCGCGCGGCTGTGTCCCTGGCGGTCATTGTCTGAGGGTGGGCTGGCGGATAGATCTGTCGCGGGCGACCTGTTTCCCGGCATTCCGCCGGCTCCGCCCGAGTATCGAGAGGACACCCTGATGGCCACCGTTTCCCGGCATGAGCAGTACTTCGACACCATCGACACGGACAAGAGTGGAACCGTGACGTTGGCCGACTACGAGCGTGTGGCCGATCGAGTCGCCAAGGCATTCAGCCTCGCGGCCGATGACCCCCGCGCGGAGACGCTGAAGGACGTCTACTGCTGTGACCGCATAGGTTCACCGGGTTGTTGCGTGCTTGTCGAGGGCGGCTCAGCGATCGACATCGGAGACTGGTCCGACCGTGGTGATAACTCCGGTCCACCAGTCCGGTCGATCGGTGGGCTGCCACGAGACTTCCAGCTGTCGGTGGGTCAGCTCTTCGGCCCTGCGGTGGAGTGCAGCCTGTGCCGTCTCGGGCTCGCCTGAGGGCGCGGGATGATCGAGAGCGCCGTCGGCGGTGCCGCCAGGTGCTTCGAAGTAGATGGCGAACCGCCACCGGTCTGGCGTGCGGTAGAGGACGAGGGTCTTCGGAGTCCCGAACGTGTGCCAGTACGGCTTCCTGCTGCTTCCCATGGAGGAAGTATCGGCGGCAGCTGGTCAGGCAGCGGTAGCCAGTGCTCGTCCGCCCCAGCGCATGCCCTTCTCGCTGCGGATGCGGGCACGTTCGCGGCGCTGGGCGGTGAGGACGTCGGGGTGGCGGGCGTTGGCGTTGCGCCAACGGAGGTATGCGTGCAGCGCGCGGGTCTGGACGGTGTGGTTGGGGTGGTTCGAGTTCGCCAGCGTGAACTGCCGCAGCGGTCCGAAATGCGCCTCGATCGGGTTCGCCCAGGAGGCATTGGTCGGGGTGAAGCACAGGTGGACGTTGTTGTTGCGGGACCAGCAGCGGATCTTCTTGCCGTTGTGGGCGGACAGGTTGTCCAGGATCACGTAGACCGGGGCACCGTCCGGGCGGGCAGCCCGGATCGATCGGAGCGCGGCGAGACTGTTGATGGTGCCTTTGCGACGGCGGTTGACGCCCCACAAGGTGTCATCGCCTATCGAGTAGCAGCCATGGAAGTAGGTCACGCCGTGGGTGCGGTGGTAAGTCGCCGGAAGGCGGTCGGGCCGACCCTCGTTGGCCCAGCAGGAGCCTGCGATGGGGCGGATACCGAGGGGGCCGAACTCGTCGAACGCGAACGTGCGATCGGGGAAGCGTTCCAGGACGTGCTCGATCCGGTCGAGCTTGGCGTCCCGGTCGGGGTCGGTGGACTCCTTCCACGTCTTGGTGCGCTGGAAGGTGACGCCGCGTCGGGCGAGCAGGCAGCGCAGGGCCTCACGGCCGATGCGGATCACCCGGCCGTGGACCTTGCGCAGGTAGACGGCGAGCTTGCGGATCGACCAGCGGGTGAAGGGCTGCCCGAGCTTGGCCGGGCGGGTGGTGGCCGTCTGGATGACGAAGTCCTCGTCGTCAGGACTGAGCAGGCGGGGACGGCCTCCCGCCCAACGAGGGTCCAGGCAGGCCAGACCGATCTCGTTGAAGCGATGGATGACATCGCGCACCGTGTCCTCGTCGGCCGCTACCAGCTGGGCGATGACCGGCACGCGGTTCCCGCCGGCCGACGCCAGGAGCATCATCGCCCGCCGGTAGCGCACCGAACTCGTACTGCCGCGCCGCACAATCCGCTGTAACTGCTGGCCCTCCTGGTCGGTCAGTCTCCGAACCTTGACCGGCTCCGCCACCATGCCTCCCCCGAATCTCGGATGTCCCCCACATCCAACCGGTCCGGACGGTGCCACCGCCAACCCGGCGAACCTATGCGGTCAGAGCACTACCAAACGTTCTTCAAGAACATGGAGCGCGTCCTCGCTGGCGACGACCGCCTCGGCAAGGGCAACAGCACCCTGTCCAAGGAGCAGTTCGTCAAGGCGCTGAGTCTCTTGGGCGCAGAAGACTCTGGCCGTGCAATCGAGCCCGTCTCGGGCTGGCTGTTCCTTCTCGCGGACACCGACAAGCGCGGGCACCTGGACCTGGACAAGTTCACACGCCTGGTCCAGGCCACCAGCGACGCTCCCGCCCACGTCGCCAACAAGGCCTTCGACCGGGCCCATGCTCCCAGCGAGGACATGGTCAGTCGTCACGGGCTCGCCGCGAGCGCCCGCGAATTCCTGTACCGCCCGCAGCGGGAGACCACCGCCGGCAGCCTCCTGCTCGGCTTGCAGTAAGCAGCACACCAGCCGGACGGGCACGGGGCGGGCGGCAACGGCCCGCCCCGTGCTGGTCAACGAGCCGGGCCGCAGGAAGCCCGGCTCGGATGCCGGGCGGCTGGCCGGGCCCGGGCCAGCGCACCAGCTCAACGACGCGCCGGCCCGCCCGTTCCTCTCGGTGGGGCCGCCGGGGCTACTCGTCGTCCTGGTCGTCGTCGTCCACCGCGTCCGGGTCACGCAGCGGGCGCAGGGCGCCCTCGGGCTGGGAGGGGGCGAAGGCGTACCGGCCCAGGACGTTCAGATGCCCGGCCTTGAGGGGCGAGAGGCGGGCGACGTCTTCGTCCAGGACGTCGTGCTCGCGCGCTTCGGCGGGCAGCGCCCGCAGCTGCTCGACCGCGGCGTCCAAGTAGCGGGTGTTCCACAGCGTATCCGGGGTGAAATAAGAGATGCATGACGTTTGTGCAGGTCGATCGCTTGCGGTCGCGTCCGGCAACGGAACCCTGGTGACGGTCAGTCATTCTCTTCTGGGTGTGCCTCCGCCTCCACAGCAAGGTCGTAGCGGTAGTCGCCAACGCTGATGCGATGAACTTGGGACGTGCAGCCTCCCCCGCCACCGCTTGTCGCTACGGTTGGTGCGAATGACCTCGCCAAGTGGCTGGCCTGACCTACGAGGGGCTCTCATGTCAGAGGATCAGGACGATGTGGTTACTGAGCAATCGGACAACGAGCGACGGCTCGGCATCGACATCCGGCAGCACGCGGGCGGCCTCGTCCTTACTGGCGACAACAACCGAATCGTTCAGCTGGGATCGGGCGCGTTCCATGCGGCTCCACCACCACCTACACGTGAAGATCCGCGCCAGGTGTTCCTTGCTGAGGTCCGGGCCCTGGCGCTCAAGGAGGCGTCGCGCTTTTCCCTGCTCAGCTTGATCTTTATGGCCGCTGGAGCAACCATCCTGCTTTGCGGTGGTGTCCTGGCTCTGATACGTCACGGCCCGTCCGCCGGCCCCTCGGCGGCCCTGATGACTAGTCTCGGGGGCGTGCTCATCGGGACTTGTGGTGGAGCCCTTGCGCTGCAGTCAAAACGATCACAACGGCGCTTGACCGCTGAGGCTGATCGAGTTGCCAAGGAACTGCTCCAGGATCACACGCGTGAGGAGGTGCTTGCTCTGATCGACCGGATTGATGACGCCGCACTCAGGGATCGCCTCAGGTCCATCACCGCGATGGAGATACTCGGCTTGTCTCCGGCTCCCGAGGATGTCGCTAGTCGAGTGTTCCCAGCGGCCAGCAGCACCCCACCTGAGATCAGTCCACCATCCTCTGATCAATGAACGATCAGAGGTCAAAGGTGCCTCCTCCCTTCCCGGCTAGGATCGGAACTCCTCCTCGAAGCCGTTATGCAATTCCCCCAGCTCGCCCATTACGCGCTCCGTGTGAGACCGGGGACCGAGGCGTCGTCGCAGTTCTAGGTTCTCGCTATGCGCGGCTTCGAGGGCTTGCCGCAGGGCCTGGACTTCGGCGCGGTGCCGCTGCTTGAGCTCGGCGAGCTGGGCGGTGAGGGTGCGGACGACGCTGCTGGGCGAGTGGGACAGTGCAGATCTGCAGAGCGAAGCCGAGGCGGTTGTGGTCCCCCCGCCGTTTCGCGATCAGCAGGCGGTCCTCGTCATCGAGGAAGAAGAAACGCTCCAGCTCAGGGCGGGTCGGCACATCCTTGAAGGTGCCGTAGGACGCGGCCTGATCATCAGTTAAGAACTCAACGGGCACGGCCACTGACCGTACGCAGGCAACTACGCGCCAGGAGGGCGGTTTACCGAACCGCGATCAAGTACTTCCTGCGGCTGACCTGCACGGGAGGCTTAGCGCTAACCGCTGTACCGCTGCTACTCAAGACCGTGCAAGCGGATCGGTGGCGGATCGTCAATGCGCCTTGCGGGTAGGACCTTCTCGTGGTGAACCCGGTTCATCAGTGGTCGGGGGCAGGTACGGTCCGAGGAGATACCAGAGGAGGGGTGGGCGGTATGAGCCAGTGGCCGGAGTTCACGACAGGCGAGCGGGTCAAGATGCTCCGCGGCAAGAGAACGCAAGAGGATGTCGCCAACGCAAGCGGAGTCTCGCTGCACACCCTGCGGAAGCTCGAGCAAGGCGGGAACGTCTCCCTCCCGACCCTGCTGAGGATCGCCGAGGGCCTGCACACCGACGTGTCGGTGATCCTCGGGCAGCAAGCACCCCGTAGGGGCATGAGCCCGAACGACCGGGCGATGCTGCGCGACCTGTCCCGCGCCGTCCATGACACGGCGGCCGGCATCCTTTTCGACCCCTCCGAAGACGCCGCCCCCGGCCCGGCCGACCTCGCCGAAGCCGCGTCGCGCCTCTGGCGGGTCTACTGGCGGGGCGCGTACACGGACGCCGGAGTGCTGGCAGCTCCATTCCTGCGATCGGTCGCCCTCTACGCCAAGCATGCTCCGGCAGGCCAGGAAGCCGCCGTGAGCGCTCTGCTTTCCGACGCCTACCGCGCGTGCGGGCTGATCGCCAACTTCCTCGGCGCGCGGGACCTCGCGTACGCGGCCATCGGCCACGCCATGCGGTACTCGGAACTTGCCGCTGACCCGGTCCGGGTCTCGATGCTCGGGTCCGCCCGCGCGAGGGTCCTCCTGCGCGATAACCGGGTGGAGCAGGCGCTACACGAAGCGGAGGCCGCGGCCGCGCGGTACGAGCCGACGTTCTCGGAGCAGGGCTCCGGGCTCCTCGCCGCCTACGGCAAGAACATCACCTTCGCCGCCGTAGCAGCCTCCCGCCTCGGCGACTCCGCGCGCGCCGCTGATCTGATGTCCCAGTCCCACGCCGTGGCCGCCCGGCTGGGCCGCGACGTCTACAGCAACGGGATGCAGTTCGGACCCGCCTACGCCGCCGCCCAAGCCGTGGGCGTCAACGTGGCGCTCGGCAACGCAGGGCGTGCCCTTGAGATCGCGGGACGATTCGACCCCACCGGCCTCACCCAGGCTGCCCACAACCGCATGATGCTCGACGTCGCGCTCGCGCAGTGCGACGCCCGCCAGTGGGACACCTCCGTCGACACCCTGCTCGAGGTGTGCTCCGCCCACCCCGAGTGGTCGCGCCACCAGGCCATCCCAGGTATCATCATCCAGAAGGCCGGCCAAGCCAGCACCAGCCGGCTGCGGAAGTTGTCCCAGATCCTCGGGACCTCTCCGACTGTCCGACTCGCCTGACCCTCGGGAGAACACGTTGCGCGGCCTGATCCTCGACTTCGCGGGAGTGATGACCACTCCCATCGGCCAGTCGTCCCGGGCGTGGTGCGCCCGGGAGGGCCTGCCCGCTGACACCTGGCGCAGCACCCTGGAGGACGATCCAGTCGGCCGTGCGCTGTACGTGGAGCTGGAGCTCGGTCGGATGTCCCAGGAGGAGTGGAACCGGGGCACGGCGGCGATCATGGGCGTGGAGCCCGACAATCTGATGGGGCGCGCGCACGCGAAGGTCCGCGCGGTTCCCGCCATGGTCGAACTCGCCCGTGCCGCCAGGGACGCCGGGATCGTGGTGGCGCTGTTGTCGAACTCCTACGGCCTCGCCCCGTACAACCCCTACGTGGAGACCGGGGTGTGGGATCTGTTCGACGTGCGGGTGATCAGTGGCGATGAGGGGATAGCCAAGCCGGAACCGGCGATCTACCAGCGCACGCTCGACCGCATGGGCCTGGCCGGCTCCGAGTGCATCTTCGTGGACGACCACCGTAGGAACCTCCCGCCGGCCGAGTTGCTTGGCATCGCCACGGTCCACGCGGACGGCCCGGAGACGGCCTCGAGGGTCGCGCGCCTTCTGGAGCTGGAGGCGCCTCGGTCCAGTGCTATGACACCGGACGAGGCAACCACCGGCGTCTAGTTGACGACGAATCGAAGAACTCGTACGCGCCATGCGAGTACCGCCCTGTACGGCTTCCGGAAGTCGTACAGGGCGCAGGTTCACCGACCGTCGCAGTTCCGCGACAGTGGTCGCATGCCTTCGGACACACCTCGCTCACCGGGCCGAGTCCCGGTAGCGCTGTACATCGCAACCGCCAATGGGGACGCGGGTGGTGCTCTCGCGGACCCGTGTCGCCAGTACGCGGATGCTCGGGAGTGGGTTGTCGCGGAGACGTTCACCGACACCGGGCCGCTCGCCGACCTCAACGACCGATCCGGTTGGCTTGACCTCTCCGACGCGCTGTCGCGTGGCACGGTGAAGGGCATCGTGACCTGGACACGGTCGATGGTGGCAGGCAGCGTTGAGGAGTGGGACCGGCTGACGGCGATCCTGGCCGACCGCGGGTGGTTTCTGGTCGCGGGTGCGCTGGACACCCCGGGTCAGCCGCTCTACAGCGGTGGGCCCCGTTCGAGCCCGGCAGCGCCGCGGGGAAGGGCTCACGTCTCGGGCGACGGCATGCGGGGACGTGGCTCGGGTGAAGGCGCTAGCGGGCGCTGAGGGCTCCAGGCGCCGGCGCATCGGCTGATGACGAAGTCGGCTCCCCAACTCGGCAACTTCAGGAATCCAGTCTCTACTGCTCGTGCACCATCCCGTCGCGGAGGAACTGTCATGCGCACGACTAATACTCGCGTGGTCGCTGCGAGATTTGAGGAGGTCAGGTCGGCCCGGCGGCAGATCATCCGGGACCTGAACAACCTCGGCGTCGTCCTCGAAGACGCCATAGCAGCCGACGTGCAGCTCTGCCTCACCGAACTCCTCGGCAACGCCATCGCCTACGGCTGTGGCGGAGAGGCGGAGGACGACACCCTTCGGATCAGCTACGGTGCTCAACTCCACGACGACGGGACGCTACGCATCTGGGTGGCTGACCCGGCACCGGAACTGCCCCGCCTCGTGAACGCCGGGACCGAAGTGACCGGAGGGCGAGGCCTGCTCCTCGTCGAGAAGTACATGGACAAGATTGGGTGGCACGATGTGCCTCCGGATCCGGAAGCCCCGCCCCGGGCCAAGATTGTCTGGTTCGAGATCGCCGCCACCGTCGCCGACAACGAGACCGCTGAGGAAGCCGTTACTTCGGCGGCCGCCAGCGGCGCGCGCACGGACATCCTCGCCGGTGAGACTCAGCGCTCGCGGCTTTGGCCGGTCAGCACTGGGGTCAGTCGCAACCGTGTGCTGCCGCGCCCCCTGCTCAGGAGCGTCGCATGAGAACGCTGCTCAGACGCCTCTCGATCAAGGCTCGCCGCCGAACGCCCCCCACACCCCGGTCGGCGCCCACCCGGACCGAGGCGGAACGTCCCACCGCCCTGAGCGTCTTCACCCGCGAACGGCCCTGGAGACCAGCCGCACCGTTCTGGTGCACCGTCACCGCCTACTACACCTCCGGCCAGCCGATGCGGATCTGGAGCGGCGGCGCCCACGGCGTCCGACTGGCGGTCAAGGTGCTGCGCGCGCGAGTCGAGGCGCTGGTGGGCGAACTCGACCTTCCCGAGGACAGCACGCCCGGGCTGTGGTTGCGCAGCCCGGCCGCCGAGGCCAGGGCCTACGACGATCTCGCTGCGAGCCGGTCCCACGCCATCACCGTCAACCACGGCGACGTCGTCTACATCGTGGCTGCCGCCGAGACCGTCGACGCCGGGGCGGGGCCGTCCGCCCGCACCCTGGTCGCGGTCTGACGGGAGAACTCCGTGGTCTACACGAGACGGGGCCGGGTCCGGCAGAGCCCCAACTTCAACCAGGGAGCGACCTGGCTGGCCGCCGCCAACCGGTTGCCGGAACTGGCCGTCGACCGATGGCGGGCAGGCCAGCTCGCCGACATCGAAACCGGCGAGCTGTTCAACGTCCTGCGCGTCAACGGCGAGCAGCTCGGCATGACCGTCTTGAAGGGCCTGCGTCTGGCCGACAGGCCGGTCGGCCCGGTGCTGCACAACCGCACCGGCCAGTGCGTCGAATTCCTGGTCACGACCCGGGCCGCCGCGCAGTGGGACATGCCGCGTACTGAGCTGATCGGCCGGCCCGCGGACGGTGATCCACCCGACACGGTCCCGATGCCGGCGCCCGGCATGCAGCGGGTCTCCGGGAGGAGCTGGCTCGTGCTCCCGGACGGCGAGCGCAGGCCGACCGACCTGGGCGACCTGGCCGTGGCCCTGCGGCACGCCCGCGACCGACTGCGGCGCACCGACCACTGAACTCCCGTCGCGGCCGAAGGCGGCTCTGAGGCCGCGACGGGCACCCGGCCCGGTCGTTCATCCCCCCTTGAACGGCCGGACCGGGGCGGATCGGCTGTCCCCGCAGCCGATCCGCAAGCTGACCGTTCCCAGGCTGGGCGCACGCTCCGGCGGTCGCGCTGCGCCCCCTGGGGACGGTCGGCTTCGATCTCCAAGCAAGACCAACGACGAAGCCCTGCGGCAACCGCAGACCGGAAGGAACCACGATGCGATCCAGCTCCCGCGGGCCGGCGGAGAATGCGGCCGACCCGCTCGGGCACCAGGACGGCACCGGCTGGACGGACCGGGCGTCGGACATCCTGCGCTCCTATTATCTGGGCGCGACGGTCACCGAGCTGTGCGAGTGGTACGGGATTCCCGACCGCAACGGGTTCAACCGGCTCCGGCTGCGCCACCACGCGCCCACGCGCCCACCGCGCCGGTCGCGGCCCGCCGCCGCGCAGCCGGAGCGGGCCGAGACCCGGCCGAGCCCCCAGGCCCGGGAGATCACCGACGAACGGCTCGTCCTGCAGTTGCACGACCAGCTCTATGACATGCAGCAGCGGGTCCTCACCTCCTTGATGGGCCCCATCCTGCCCGTCGTCTGACGCCACCCAGTCCCCCTCGACCGCCGACCCGTTCCCGAGGACCGTGCGATGACCGACAACGACCAGACGCCTCCTTCGGTGCGTGCCCCCGAGCGCCGGCTTCCGGTGGTGCAGGAGCCCCGGGTCCGCCGGTGCGGGCACTACGCCGACCTCACGGAAGAAGAGGGCGAGGTGATGGCGCTGCTGGCCGCAGACTTGAACGTCGTGCAGATCATCGAGCGCACCGGTGCGTCCGACTACGCCGTCCGGACCCACATCAGCACGCTGGGGAAGAAGCTCGGGGCGGCCACGCTGCCGCAGATCACCGACATCGCGTGCCGGACGGGACTGCTGGTCCCGCCCCGGGGCGTGCTGAAGACGGCGATCTCCGTCACCGCGCTCGCCTCGTTCCAGGCTCTGGCACACGGCGGCACCCGAGAGCGGATCGCCCGCCGCAAGAAGATCTCGCAGAACACGGTCGCCAACCACTTGGCGGCCGTCCGCGCCCGGATGCGTACTGAGTGGAACCCGGCGGCGGTCTACCGGCTCCACGGGGTGGTGCCTGCGGTCCTGGACGCCACCACCCCGCCCTGCCCGTTCTGCGCTGCCGGGGGCGCATCGTGAACCACGCCCTGCCGCGCGTGCCGCAGCCGAAGGCTGATGGCCGCCCGCGCCCGGCCTGCGGCCTACCGAGCGAGAACGGCGGCCGCCAACGCGGCGCAGGCCTGCACCGCCACCAGGCGCCGCAGTCCCACCGGACTCGCGCGCAGCTGGTGCTCACACTGCCGCGCCCGCTCGAACAGCAGCCTCTCCAGGCGCGCGCGGGTGCTCCGGACGGCCTTGCCGGGCGGCTCCTCACACACGGAGCGCAGTGCCATCCCCGCCGAGCGCAGTGTCAGCATGACCCGCGCGTAGTGCGCCTCGGCGAGTTCGGTGCCCGGAACCGGGGTGTCGTCCTGGGCGCGCTGCTGCCAGGAGCGGGTGACGGCGTCGGCGACGGCGGCGGTATCAGCGGCCGCCCGCGCGAACACGTCGCCAGGGTGGCCGGCCTGCCCCAGCAGCCGCTGCACCTCGGCGGCCTCACCCGTCAGGGCCTCGGCCAGGACGGCGAGCGCCACCGCGGGGGAGTCCTCGAACCGGGTAGCGGCGTGCCAGCGCGGAACCTCCGGCAGCAGGGTCAGCGTGCCGTGCCGGGCGGCATGGTGGGCCAGGTGCTCGCCGTAGGCCGGAGCCTGCTGCCCGTGGTCGCGGACCGTCAACTCCTCGATCGGCGGCATCCGGTAGACCCCGGGGCCGAGCACCGGCCAGCCGACGACGTCCGACGGCGCGGCGTCGCCAACGGGCAGGCCGTGCCGTCCGGCGATGGCGGCCAGGTGGGCGGCCAGGCCCGGCACGGCCCGGCTCGCGACGAAGAACGGGGAGCCGAACTCGGCGTTGTGCAGGCTCACGACAGCGGCCGGCTCCAGTTCGTCCACCAGGTCGGCCAGCGCCTGCTGCTCCGGCAGTCCGAACCGGTGGACCCCGCCCCGCCAGGGAATGGGAAATGTCCATTCCGGCTGCTCCGCCAGCGCCGGACGGTAGAAGTAGCGGTGTTCAGTGTGGAGGTCGAGCGGCATGCTCGTCCACTCGGAATTCAGCGCTGCTCCGTCGGGGTCCACGCATGGCAGGAAATTCCAGGCAACACCGTCGCGCAGCTCCGGCCGTGCGGTTACCAGCTCGGCCAGGAACGCGACGGTCGCATACCCCACCGGTTCGTTCGAGTGCGGTCCGCCGACCACCAGCACGGACCGCCTCCCCGCCCCGACCGACAGCACCTCCAGCGCCCGACCCCCACGTGACGTGCCGATACGCCGCATCCGGCACAACCCTGCCTCGCGCCGGGCGATGCCGCGAAGCCGCCGTGTGAGCTCTTCCACCGAAGGCACCAGCTCCGCGGCCGGCACCAGCTCCGCATAGCCGGCCAGCCGCTCGTCCAGACCGGAAAGGAAATCAGCCACCGCTAAAAACCCCTTCTCGAAACCGGTCCAGGATAATCCTGGGCCGGAATTAAGCGCTGCCCGAAAATGGGCATTGAAAGTGATCTGTTAAATCCCTGGAAAACTCTTCCGGGGGGAGTTGATGAATGCTTTCATAGGTGTCGGCGAATTCGCCACCATCCTTTTCGATACCGCCAGGAGGACCTTCATGGACGCCCCCCTCGCCGCCGCCCCGGCCACCGACCCGCAGGACACCGAGCAGCCGCAGGACAGCGGGCTGCGCCCGGCCGCCGCCCACGAGCTGCTGGGCTGCACCGTCTCCGGCCAGTAGCCCACCGGCACCATCCGTGGCGGGCCCGGCAGCGTGCCAGGCCCGCCCTGCCCCCGGTCCGCCCTCGACTCGAGGAACCCCAGTGAGCCACCTGCGACTGCGCGCCGAGCACCAGCCCACGATCCGGCCGGACGGCCGGATCCAGATCGGCTCGCTACCCGGCCTCGCGAGCATCCTGCCCGACCTCTACGGCTGGCGCTGGCGCCTCCTCCAGCTCCTGGACGGCACCCTGACGGCAGACCAGGCAGTTCACGCGATCACCGCCGAGCGCCCGGACGTCCCGGCCGCCCAGGTGCGACTGCTGCTCCTCGACCTGATCCGCGCCGGGCACGTGCAGGACGCCACCCCACCCGGCCCGGCCGCCCGCCTGAACGCCGGCACCGTCCGACTCCACCGGCGCGGTATCCAGTACTGGGAGATGGTCGACCGCAACCCCCGCCGAACCGGCGCGGACATCCAACAAGCCCTCGCGCGCTGCGCGGTGACCGTCGTCGGCATCGGTGGCGTCGGCTCCACCGCCGCGGCCGCGCTGGCCGCCGCCGGAGTCGGCCGCCTGATCCTGGCCGACCACGACCGCGTCGAGGACTCCAACCTCAACCGGCAGCTCCTCTACACCCGCGCCGACCTCGGCCGACACAAAGTCGACGCCGCCCGCGAACGACTGCTGGAACGCCACCCCGACCTCGACCTCGTCCTGCTGCCCGAACAGATCACCCGCCAGGTGCAGTTCACGCGCCTGATGCGCCGGTGCGACCTGCTGATCCTCGCCGCCGACGAACCCGACGGCCTGTGCCTGACTGCCAACCGCGCCGCCCTCGCCACCTCCCGGGCCTGGATCGACCCCGGCTACCACGGCCCCGTCATCAGCACCGCGCTGTACACGCCCGGCACCGGCGACGGCCCGTGCTGGGAGTGCGTGCGCCACGCCGACGCCACCGCCTACGGACTGCCCGGCGTCCACGGCGACGTCCTGGCCGCCGCCCTGCCCCGCCCCCTCGGCAACCCCGTCATCTCCACCAGCGCACTCCTGGCGGGCTCCTACGCCGCCCACGCCGCGCTCACCCACCTCACTGGCACCCGCAGTACGAACCCGGCAGGCACCATCCAGCGGCACAGCCTCATCGCCCCCGCCGACCAGCCGCTGGGCCCCGTCACCCACCCCCGCACCCCCGACTGCCCTTCCTGCGCCCCGTACCACCCGAACGCCACACAGGCCGACTCGCGGAAGATCCCTGCCGTCCGCTGACCCACAGCAGCACCGTCCGGGCCTGGAGGACAGCACGCCTACCGCCCGCCGTCCGATGAGTTCCCGGACGGCCGACTCCATGGCCGGCTCTCTCCCTACCCGACGGCGGCCCGCCGTCGATCGCCGAGCGCTCCGGGGCGAGAACACCGCGCTCCTGCGCATCCGCACATCACGCACCACCCATGGCGGCCGTCCGGGTTAGGGCCGCACTCCCACCACCCAACCGCGCCACAGGAGTTCCACCATGCCCGATCCGCTCATCGAGGAGCACGCCTTCCTCAGCAACACCCGCACCGCCGCCCTCACCCGGTCCGACGGCACGATGACGTGGCTGTGCCTGCCGGGCTTCGACTCCGCCGCGGTCTTCGCCAGCCTCCTCGGCACCCCTGCGGCCGGATTCTGGCGAGTCGGCCCGGCGACATACACCAACACGCCGCCCGTGAGCCAGCGCCGCTACGTCGGCGACACCCTTGCCGTCGAACAGGTCTGGGACACCGGCAGCGGCGTGCTGGAGGTGGTCGACTTCCTGCCCAGCCCGGACGCCACCGGGTACGCGCCGCCGACGATCGTGCGCATCGCCACCTGCCGCAGCGGCATGGTCCGCCTCGGCTCCGAGTTCCGCCCCCGCCCCGGCTACGGCTCCCTGACCCCCGGGATGCACCAGGTGGACTACGGCACCTCCAGGCTGCGCGTGACAGCCGGCAGCGACACCTACTGGCTGGACGGCCCGAGCCACAACGTCAACCTCGGCGGTACCGCCTCGTGCGACATGCCGCTGCGCTCCGGACAGAGCGTCGTCTTCGCCCTGACGTGGACGCGCACCGGCGCCCCGGCGCCCACCCCGATGACGGACAGCACCGCACTGGAGGCAACGAAGCGGTACTGGACCGAGTGGGCGTCCGCCTGCACCTACCAGGGCCAGCACCGGGACGCCGTCGTCCGGTCGGCGCTCACCCTCAAGGGCCTGTGCGACGCCGGCGGCGCGACGGTCGCGGCCCCGACGACCTCACTGCCCGCACCCATCGGCGGGGTACGCAACTGGGACTACCGCTACACCTGGCCACGCGACACCGCCTGGATCATGCAGTCCCTCCTGTCCCTGGGGTACACCGAAGAGGCCACCGCCTACCGGGACTGGCTGACCACCCACGTCGGCCCGGACGGCCCCACACCCCTGTACGGCCTCAACGGCGAGCCCGTCCCCGCCGAGGAAACCCTGCCCCACCTTAGGGGCTACCGCGGCTCCACGCCGGTGCGGATCGGCAACGCCGCCGCCGGACAACACCAGCTCGACGTGTACGGCGAACTCGCAGACCTGCTCCAGCAGATCGACGACGCAGGCATCCCGCCCTGCCCCGACGCCGACCGCCTGCTGCTCGCCATCGCCCTCAACGTCGAGGCGCTGTGGGAGCAACCCGACGACGGAATGTGGGAGAGCCGGGGCACCCGCCGCCGCTACGTCTCCTCCCTGGTCTGGGCCTGGGTCGCCCTGGACCGGGCAGTCCGCGTGCTGTCCCGCCACGGTGCCACCGACGAGGAAACCCTGCTGCGCCTGGCGGCGACCGCCGAGGCCATCCACACCGAGGTGTGCGCCCAGGGCTACGACGCTGAACGCAACACCTTCACCCAGTACTTCGGCAGCCAGAATCTGGACGCATCCCTCCTACACATCGCCCGCGTCGGCTTCCTTCCCCCGGACGACAAGCGGGTGATCGGCACCGTCGAAGCAGTGGAGCGCGAACTCTCCACCAGTGGCGGCATGCTCTTGCGCTACCCCACCCACGCCGACGCCGCCGACAACGTGGACGGACTGGCCGGCCACGAAGGGGCGTTCCTCGCCACCGCGTTCTGGATGGTCGAAGCCCTCGCCCTCATCGGCAGGAACGGCGAGGCCCGGGAACTACTCGACCGCCTCCTGGCCGTGCGCAGCGACCTCGGCCTCCTCGCCGAGCAGTACGACCCCGCCCAGGGAATCCACCTCGGAAACTACCCGCAAGGCCTGTCCCACGACGGCGTGATCCGCGCCGTCCTCGCCGTCGCCGCCCCGGCTTGCCAATCCCACTGAGAAGGACACCAAATGGCCAGGCCCACAATCTTGTTCGGCACCTTCAACCTCGAGAAGGACGGGTTCACGCCGGACGGTCGCGGCGGCGGCAACTTCGACCGCTTCTACGCCGCCCATGAAGAACTGTCCAAGTACCCTTTCGCCGCGCTGTTCCGACAGGAGACGAGCTTCTCTGAGCAGCGAGGAGGGTTCCTCCGGTTCGAAGCCGAGCGCATGTTGGGGATGCGGAGCTTCATCGCCCCACAGGCCCCGCAGGCACCCTCGGACCCGAGCAACCCGCCGGCGGTCTTCGTCAACCAGGACGCCTTCCGGGTAGTCGGCGAGTGGCCGCAGACCAGGAGCTGGTGGCAGTCGCCGGCCGCGGTGACCGTGCGGTACGGCGAGGCGCTGACCACCATCCAGCTCGCCTCAGTGCACCTCTGCTACCACTCTCCGGAGGTTCGCACGGTCGAGGCCCGGATCATGACGACCTGGCAGAACCAAAATCAAGTCCTGATCGCCGCAGGCGACTTTAACTCGAAGAGCGCCACCGCCCAGGAGAAGACCCCGGGTCCGGACTGGCCGAACACGCTCGACCGCACCCATCAAGAGCACCGCACACGCGACGGCGTCCACGACGACACCGAACCCGACCAGATCCTCACCCGGGCTGGTATCGACGACGTCGCCCTGTACGCCGCCACCCACCTCAGCCAAGACGACGCCCTCGAACCGACCGCCAGCATGTACCCCGAGGTCAACCTTCGACAGGGCCCGCCTCAACGGATCGACTTCCTTCGATTCCCCCGGGTGCTGCTCCCCGCGGTGAAGAGCGTCAAGGTCGTGCCTCTGCCCGAAGTCTCCGACCACGGCCTGATTCTCGTGGAGGTGTGGGCGGACACGTTCCAGGAACGCCTCTACCTGCACCGAGACTTCGACTACCGTCTGCCGATCTGACCTCAAGCGCCCACCAGCACAGAACCGGCCGGTCCTCCAGCTCATCCGGGTGAGCGCTCGCGGATTGGATGAGGCCGCCTACCAGTGCCGGGGACAGTCGGACACGGGTGAGTGGAGGTGTTGGCACTCGCAGCACGGCGCAGGGCCGCCGCCATCGTGCGGCGGCCCGGGACGACACAAGACGGCGCCTCCGCCTACCTTCGGGCCCCCGCCACCGAGCTACACCAGGAGGACGACGGTGGAGCTGATCGTCACGGCCGAGGAGATCGCCCGCCGCCTCGGCTTTCTCAGCCCACTCAACGACGGCGTACGGCAGCGCATTGAGACCGCCATCGAGGACGCCCAAGACACCCTCGTCGCCCACCTCGGCCGCCCGCTGCTGCCCGTCCAGTACACCGAGAGCGGCGTCCACGCTGGCACCGACGGCTGGGTGCTCCACCACGCGCCCCTCATCGCGGTGATCTCCGCCGTCCTCGACACGGGCACGCCGTCGGGCCCCTTCGGCTCGCCGACCTACACCATCACCTACACCGCTGGCATCGACGCCCGCGCCGACCCGCAGACAGCCCCGCTGCGCCTGTGGGTCAGGGCGACGGCCTGCCATCACCCGCTGCTCGCGGACGCACCCGTGCGGCAGCGCCGTATCGCCTCCGCCTCCGTCGAGGGCCAGTCGGTCACCTACGACACCGCGGCCGAGCCGCCGGTGCTGCTCGCGCCGCCGGACCTTGACACCACCGACCGGTGGCGGCTGCGTGGCCGCCGCATCTACCAGGTGCCGATCAGGCCGAACCCTCCCGGGCTCACCATCCAGGGTGGCTACGGCACGGGCGGGCTGTGATGGCTGTTCTGCTCGCCGACCGGCAACTCGGCGTCCGCACCCGGGGAACACCCGTCCTGGACGTGCACGGCGCGGAGATGACCGGGCCGCTCGGTCCGCTGCGGGGACCGTGGCCCGGGCGGGCCGCGCCGCAGACCGACGGCACGTGGCACCTGGCCCTGGACGGGCAGGCAGGCACTCTGCTGGTCGGCGACGTCGTAGCCGAGCCGGCCACCGGCACCGAGTGGACGGTGCTTGCTGCCGACGAGGTGACCAGCGCCAGCCATCCGACCCTGGCGTACGTGCGGGTGAGGGCCCGAGCCCGTACCTCGAACGGTACCCGGCCCGAAGGGCACCCCTGATGGCGCACCTCGACCTGCCCGCCGACATCGCCCAGCTTCTGGCCCCGCTGATGCTGCGGCACACACAGAGCCTGGCCGAAGAGGTCGCGGAGGAGGCCCGGCGACGAGCTCCGGCGGCGAAGACCTGGCACATCCAGGAGGACGGTCAGGCACGGCCCACCCATCAGGCCGCCGATGGGCAGACTGTGCCCGCCCCGGTGCCGTTCAAGGTCGGCGACGCCTTCCTCGTCGGGCCCCGCGACCCGGACGGTTCGGCCGAGGAGACAGCCGGCTGCCGGTGCACGGTCACCGAGGACCCGGAAGCGGTCGCCGCGACCATCTCGGCAGGCAAGGCCGCCATCGACGGCGAGCGAACCCGCGCTGAGGTGACGTGCGACTTCCCGAGGGCAGCCGAGGCGGAGTTCGCGCACGGCGAGGGCACGCACTTCATGAGCGGCGCCACCTCGCAGGTCGCCAACCGGCACCGGTGACCGCAAGCCCCAGGCGCCGGGCCTGCCCGCGGTCTGGCCCGGCGGGACGGTAGAGGTCCAGACTGCTTTCCTTCGGCCGGTCACCCCATTCCCGTCCGAAGGACCCGTCATGGCACACACCGACACCGTCAGGATCATCCTCGCCCACCACCTCGACCGGCAGGGGAAGCCACTGCTGCCCGGCGACGAGATCGAGGTGCCGCACGATGAGGCCCGGCAACTGATCAGCGCCGGGTACGTGGCCGGTGTGGACCCATCCGACGCCGAGGCCGTCGCCAAGGCCCTCGCGCCCGCGGTCGAGCGCAAGCCGGCCCTGTCGAAGGCGCCGGCCAACAAGGCCGCCGAGGGCCAGGCGAGTGCGTGACCTGGCCTCCCTGGACGCCGAGGAGCTTGCCGTCACCTGGCTGTCCCAACACGACGAGCTGACCGGTGTCCTGGGAGGCCCCGGCCGGGTGGGGGCCCGCAACGCTCCGCCCTACCCGCGTATCCGCATCACCCAGGTGCCTGGTGGCTCCGCCCCGGGGTGGCGTTGGACCGCCACCTTTCACCTCCAGGTCGAAGCGCTCGGCGACCTCGACCGCTCCACACCGCGCCCGGTGCTGCGCCTGGCGTTCACCACCGCGGTCAAGGCCCTGCACGAGCTGGCCGCGCAGGAGGGGAAGCCGGGGAGGCCGGTGGTGACCGCAGTGCGGGCGTTGTCGGCGGGCGGGTGGCTGCCGGAGCCGACCGGGCAGGGCCGGTACGTGGGCGTAGTCGCGTTCACCGCGCACCCCGCTGCCGGGTGAGGCCGGGGGATTGTGCGAGTTGCGCGACAGCCTCATGCGCGGTGAGGGGCGGGGACGGCGCGACGCTACCGCCCGGCGGGGCCTACGGTCCGGCACGTCCCTGGCGCGTCCCTTGAGGAGGATCGACCGTGCCCACGGAGAGCCTGTTCGTTGCCCAGATGGCCCGGCTGTACCTGGCGCCGCCAGGTACGATCGCGCCCACGGACCCGGTGGCGGCGATGCCGACCGGGTGGACGGAGGTCGGGCTGTTCAAGCCGGGTTCGTTGGAGTGGAACACCGACCCCAAGTTCGAGGACATCAAGAGCCACCAGTTGCGGTACGCGGCTCGGACGATTCAGACCGAGGACGCGGCGACGGTCAAGGTCGAGCTTCAGGAGTGGAACGCTCGCAACATCGTCGCGGTGTACGGCGGTGGCGAGGTCACCTCGACCACCCAGAGCGGCAAGACGTTCTACCGGTACAGCCCGCCCAAGGTGGGCGGTCGCAAGCAGTTCGAGGCGGCGGTGGAGCTGATCGACGGCTCGAAGCACTACCGCCGGCTGGTGCCGCTGTGCGAGCAGGTCGCGTCGGTGAACCAGAAGTTCCCCAACGACTCCGAGTCCACGTTGCCGCTGGAGCTGAAGGTGATCGGCGGGGCCGTCGGCGACCCGTGGTACGACCTGACTGACGACCCCGGCTTCGCTCCGGCGGCGGCGTGAACTTCCCCTGGAAGTAGCAACATTGGGCCTGTGCCCATAGGTGGCCCCTGCGCCTACTGTGGATCACGTCGGGCGGCCCTCCCCCCCTGGGGCAGCCCGACCCAGCGATGCCCCGGCTACCCCCCTGGCCGGGGCATCGCCGTGTTCATACGGGGGGTGGCTTTGGTGGCTGGGCCACGTCTAGGTGCGCCGTCGGACTCTCGAAGCCAGGCAGGGGGAGGTCATCGAACAGAGATGACCCCCTACCCGCGAGCGGTGCTGATGGCGAAGGGGCGGCCCATCTCTGCTCGAGGCCAGGCAAGTCGCCCCAGAGGGATGGTCGGGTGTTCGTTGGCGTAGGCGTAGTTGAGCTGGGAGGCTTCGCTCGGTCTTCGTCATCGGCCTGGATCCACAGCTGGCTGAGGGTCAGTGCAGTGGACTCGCTCTGGTCTTGCGATAGGCCCTTGATCCGGCTGAGAAGCTCGACCACAAGGGCGTCTACAAGGCTGGCCATCGGCAGACGAGGGTGGCTGAAAGCGTTGTAGATCGTGGTCCTGCTCGCGTCGGGCACACTACGGGCCGCCAGCGCGTTCGTCATCACTCCGATGGACGGCGAGTGCGCGCGCCGGTGTAGGTCATGGAGCCAGTCGTTCAGCTCCTTGTGCGGCCCATCGGGAAGGTCTGGCCGTTTAAGTCGTCCGGCACGTCCCACGGCCGCCCCCACCACCGTTCACAACCGTTCAACTGTGTTCCACCGCCTCTAACGTTAGCAAGTCGCAGTCCGACGCGGTTGCCGATGTTCTTGCTCGTCCGGCGAGTTGGATCGGGCGTCCACCGTGGTTCTTCCCTACGAGGAAGGACACGTACATGGCCCAAAAGCAGCTCCGAACGATCCGCCGGCTCGGCCGGGCCGCCTTGTTCCAAGCTCTGCGCGGGGCGGCGTACGCGACCGGCGGCGCACTCGTGACGTGGCTGATCCACCGCACTTAGCGTCAAGAGGTCGCGCGCCCGGCGCGACGCTAAGTGCTTTCGGCTTCTACGGTCTGCGGCGTTCCGTTGCCGACTGACCGAGGAGCCGACATGGCCGGGATCGACCTGGACGCCGCCCGCCGGCGCCGGCTGACCGCCGCCGCCGAGAGGGCGGGCGCCGCGCAGGCCGAGTACACCGTCGGGGAGGAGCCGGTGATCCTCGGCGGCACCGAGGTGGCCGTTCTTCCGGCGGAGCTGCCGTTGGAGGTGTGGCAGCCGCTGATCGGCATCCCGTACCTGCCGCTGCTGCTGCGTTCGCTGGTGGAGGCCGCTCAGGCACAGGGTGAGCAGCAGACGCAGGCCGCCAACCTGATCGTGGACGTGCTTGGCTCGGAGCCGAGCCTGCCGTCCGACCTGATCGCGGCCGCCGCCGAGATGGGCCGCCGACTGCTGGGCGAGGACGGCTTCGCCCGGCTGATGGCCCAGCGCCCCAGCCACTCCGACATCCTGGAGCTGGTGCGCTACGCCTGGACCAAGTACCTGGCGGGCGGTGGCGGCCTGGGGGAACTCATCGGGCCGTCCGAGACGCCTTCGAGCGCTGGGACGACCTCGAGGCCGACTTTCAGCGGTACTACCAGCTCGACGTCCGAGGCGTCTGGCGACGGCCCGGTGACCCTCAATTCGTCGGCACCCGACGCCTCCTGACCCTGATGCGGGGGCTGCCTGCCGACGCCCTGCTGCGCCGGGACGAGGCGGAGGTCGGTGCGGATCGCTGGGGCCTGACACAGGAGCTGCTGGCGCAGCTGGTTGAGCTGGTGTCGGTGCTGGCGGCGGAGCACCGCCTGCGCCGGCCGGTCGAGCTGCCGCGCCCGGCCTACCTGAGCGCTGGCCGCGCGCGCGAGCGGGACGAGCAGGGCATGGCCCGTGCGGTCGCCGTGCTGCGCCGCAGCGGGAAGGCGGCCGGCCGTGGCTGAGGAGATCGACTCCGGCCGTCTCGTTGTCGAGGTTGTCGCCGACTCGTCGGGGTTCGCGGCGGACGCGAAGGCCCGCGTCGACACGGCGGTGCGCAACCTGCGGGCCAAGATCCGGCTCGATCCGGACGCTTCCGGTCTGCGTGAGCGCGTCGAAGCCGCTGCACAGGCCACCCGCGCCCGCATCAAGGTCACGTTCGACATCGACACCGCCGGGCTGCGCCAGCGCGTCCAGGCGGCTACGCGGGCCGTCCGTGCCCGCATCAAGGTCGCGGTCGATGCCGACACGTCCGGTCTGGCGGAGAAGGTGCGGGCGGCGACCGCCCGTGCCGCGTACGTGCGCGTCGGTGTCGGCCTGGACACCGGCGGGCTGCGGCAGCGTGTCCGGGCCGCCGTCGAGGCCGCCGCCGCCACTGTCAAGGTCGACCTCGACGTCGAGACGGCCGGGTTGCGCGCTCGGGTCAAGGAGGCGCTGGCCGGCCTGTCGGTGCGCGTCCGGGTCGACGTCGACACCGCCGCCGCGACCACCCGCCTCGCGGAGTTTCGCACGCTGGCGTCCCGGCCGGTCGACGTCCCGCTCAACGCTCGTGCCTCCGCCGGCGGCGAGGGCGAGGGCGGGGGCGGGGGCGGGGGCGGGGGGCTGCTCCAAGCCGCTGAAGGCTTCGGCTCCACCGTCGCCGGTCTGGCCCGCCTGCCCGCGATGGCCTCCGGGGCGCTCGCCCTCGGCCAGGCCCTCACCCAGGTCGCCGCCGGGCTGTTCGCGATGGGCGCGGCCGCCGCGCCCGCGGTCGGGCTGCTCGGCGCCCTTCCCGGGGCGGCGGGCGCCGCCGTCCAGGGCGCGGGAACCTTGTTGGCCGCGTTCTCCGGCATCGGCGCCGCCGTCAAGGCGCTCGGCCAGGCGGACAAGCAGTCCGCCGGGGCGTCGTCCGCCTCCGCGCAGGCCCGGCAGGCTGCCGCAGACCGGGTGGCGGACGCGCAGCGCCGCCTCGGCTCCGCGCAGCGCGACAGCGACGAGCAGGCGCTTCGTGGCGCCGAGCAGGTCGCGCAGTCCCGGCGCCGGCTGGCCGACGTCCAGGAGCAGGCGGCGGCGCAGGTCGCCACCGCCGACCGGCAGCTGGCGGCGGCGGAGCTCACGGTCACCCGCGCGCACCAGGCCGCCGCGCAGGCGCAGCAGGCGCTGAACGACGCCCGGCAGCAGGCTGCCCGGACCCTGGAGGACCTGAACCGGGACGCCGCCCGCGGGCCGCTGGAGGAGCAGAAAGCGCTGCTCTCCCTGGAGCAGGCCCGTTCCCGGCTCAACCAGGTCGACGTCTCCCCGTTCTCGTCGGAGACGGACCGGCGCGAAGCGCAGATCTCCTACCAGGAGGCGGTCAACCAGCTCGAGGACGTCCGGACCCGCAACAAGCGGCTCGCCGAGGACGTCAAGAAGGCCAACCAGCAGGGCGTCGAGGGCAGTGACCAGGTCACCTCCGCGAAGGAGCAGCTCGCCCGCGCCCAGGAAGCCGAGCAGGACGCGGTCCGGGGCGTCCAGGACGCGGAGCAGCAGGCCGCCCGTGCCCGCGTCCAGGCGGTACGCGAGGTCCAGGACGCGCACAACGACCTCGACAAGTCCGTTCGTGAAGCGGAGCGCCAGCAGAAACGTTCCGCCGAGCAAGTAGCGGACGCGCAGCGGGACGTCGCCCGCGCGGTGCGGGATCAGTCCCAGGCGCTGAACTCCGCCGCCGGGGCCGCCAGTGCCGCCGAGCAGGCGCTCGACGCGCTCTCCCCAGCGGGGCGGCGCTTCGCCCAGTTCATCTCCGGCACGGTGCAGCCGGCCCTGCGCGGGCTGCGGAACACCGCGCAGGAGGCGCTGCTGCCGCCGCTGGAGAAGGCGATCAGCCGGGGCCTGACCCTGCTGCCGATCTTCAACGGGGCGATCGGCGAGACCGGGCAGGTACTCGGCCAGGCCGCCGAGCGCGGCGCGGAGATGGCCACGTCCGGGCCGTGGCGCGCGGACCTGGCCCAGGTCGCCTCGACCAACACCAGGGTCATCGGCTCGCTGGCGAACGCCGGTCTGAGCGCGGCTGACGGCCTGCGCAACATCACGGTCGCCGCCGCGCCGCTGCTGGAGCGGCTGGCTCGTGGCACCGAGCGCGGGATGGCTCTGGCGGCCGCGTTCATCCAGGCCCGCCGCGACGGCGGCCAGCTCGAAGGGTTCTTCCAGCGCGCGGGGGACACCGGGGCGCAGCTGTGGGGCATCCTGCGGGACATCGGCCTCGGTGTCCTGAACATCGGGCGCGCCGCCGTCCCCGCCGGACAGCAGCTCCTCAACTCGCTGTCGGCCGCTGCGACGTCCTTCCGCACGCTCACGGGCGAAGGGGAGACGCAGGCCAAGCTCGCCGGGTACTTCGCCAACACCGTCCCCGTCCTCCAGGAGATCGGTCGGCTGGTCGTAGCCCTCGGCGTCGCCTGGTTCAACTTCACCAACAACCCGACACTCGCGCCGCTCATCGCCCGGCTGCGCACCGAAGTCCTGCCAGCAGTAGTCGAGTTGGCCGGAGCGCTGGGCAACGGCCAGCTGTGGGGCCAGCTCGTTGGGCTGCTCACCTCGATCGCCGGCATCGCCGCTCAGCTCGGCGGCCTCGGCAACACCTTGAGTGGGTTCCTGTTCGTCATCCAGGCCGTCGCCTCGGCCGTGCAGGTGCTGTTGTCGATCCCCGGCATGGGCGCCTTCGTGTCGGCGCTGCTGACGATAGCCGGCGTCGCGGGCGGCATCATGTTCGTCGCCAACGCGATCGGCGCTGTACGAGGAGCCCTGGTGTTGCTGTCCGCCAACCCGGTCATGTTGATCGTCGCTGCCGTCGCCGCCTTGGTGCTGGGGCTGGTCACGGCCTACCAGAAGTCCGAGTGGTTCCGCAGCGTCGTCAACGGGGCGTTCAGCGGCCTCGCCGACGGTGTCCGCTACGTGGTCGACAACATGGTCTCGTTCGTGAGCTGGTCCTGGGGCAAACTGTCGGGGATTTTCGCGACACCGATCCGCTTCATGGTCAACACCGTGTACGACGGCGGGCTCCGGAAGGCCTGGAACTGGATCGCCGACTCCTTCGGCCTGAGCAAGCTGCCCTCGTTCACCGTCGGGTTCGCCCGAGGCGGCGTCGTGCCCGGCTACGCGCCCGGGCGTGACACCGTCCCGGCCATGCTCTCCCCCGGGGAAGGCGTGCTCGTGCCGCAGGCCGTGCGCCAGCTCGGCGGAGAAGGCGGTATCACCGCCCTCAACGACGCCGCCCGCGCCGGCCGTCTCGCCGACGGCGGCGCGCCCGTGCAGGGCTTCTCCCTCGGCGGCCTCGTCGACGGCGCGGTCGACCAACTGCGCGGCTGGGCCGTCGGCGCCCTCGGCAAGGCACTCAACCCGGTGCGGGCCTGGTTCAACTGGATGCCCGACACCGCGTGGGGCGGAGTGCTGCGAGGCATGGTCAACAAGGCCGTCGACGGGGTCCTCAACTTCGTGCGCGGCTACGCCACCGGCGGCGTCGTGCCCGGCTACGCGCCCGGCCAGGACTCCACCCTGGCCCGGCTCAGCCCCGGTGAAGGCGTCCTCACCCCGCAGGCCGTACGAGGCCTCGGCGGCGGATCGGCCGTCAGCGCGATCAACGCCGCCCGCGGCCAGATCGCCGACGGCGGCCAGGGCGAGCGCATCGGCACCGTCATCTCGCCCGGTGCGATCGTGCAGTACATCACCAACCCGCTGCCCGAGACGCCGGGCGAGACCGTCAACAACCGGCTGCGGGCCCTCGCGAGCTTCGGCCTGTTCGACAAGGAGAGCGCCTGATGGCCCGCGAACGCTGGCTGGTGGACGGCTACGACCTCACCGACGGCCTGGTGCGCGACGTCGAGTACCGCGCTGGGCTGACCGCCACCCCGGTCGTGGTCGGCGCCAACGCCACCGTGCCCAACCGCATCGGGGAGCTGTGGCGGCCCAAGCACTTCGGCCCCGGCAAGTTCACCCTCGCCCTGTGGCTGGCCCCGCAGTCTGGTGGCTGGCAGGACGTCGAAGCGGCGTGGGAGGACCTGCTGCGCATGGTCGCCCGCCCGCACCGGCTGCTCACCTTCGAGCGGCGCACCGCCGCCGGCCAGGTCCGGCGCTGCGAGGGTGAAGTGCTTTCTGCGCTCACCCCGACGCCGCTGGGCCAGAGCGGCATGCGCATCAGCCTTGAGGTCACCGTGCCCGCCGGGTACTGGGTGTCCGCCGACACCAGCACTCAGACCAGCACCGCGGGCGCGGCCGTGCCTCAGGACCTGGCACTGACCGCGTTTGCCGACGCCACCGCGCCCATGGAACAGCTCGCCTACCTGATCACCGGGCCGATCACCGCCCCGACCGTCACCGACACCACCGACGGCACCGGCCGCGACGGCGATTCCTTCACCTACACCGGGCAGATCCCGGCCGGGCAAGCCCTCACCGTGGACGCCGCCACCTGGCAGTTGACCGGCAGCGGCGGCCTCGTCCCCGACCCCGGGCGGCTGACCCTCACCGGGCCCGCGGTCCTTCGTCTGGCCCCCGGCCGACCAGGCAGCCCCCCGAGCGTGCGGCTGGCCGGCACCAACACCGGCGTCAACACCCAGCTCGCCGTCACCGGCCGCCGCGCCTACCTGACCTGACCGGAGAACACCGTGGCCGTGCACCTGCGCGTCTTCAGCCCGAGCGGCACCCTGCTCGGGCTGCTGCCCTACCCCGCCGACCTCAAGACACAGGCCGAACACAACGGCGCCGGCGCGCTGACCTTCACCTACCCGCGCAACGCCCTCGGCGCCGCCCTGTTGGCCGGTGACGACCCGCGCATCTCCCTGGTCATCGACGGCGTCGAGCAGCCGCAGCGCTACCTGCTGGAGGACGATGGCGACGACCCGGCAGACGGAGGCGGAGACGCCCGGCTGGTGCAGGTCGGCTGCCGGGGCGCTCTCGCCCTGCTGGACCGCGCCGTGATCTACCCGGTCGGCCACACCCCGGGACAGCCAGTCCAGGGATTGGACCCGCACTTCCCGTTCGTCAACGCCACCCCCGGCGCGATCCTGGCGACCCTGCTGCAACGCGCCCAGGCCCGCGGCGCCCTGCCCGAGATCACGTGGGACTTCACCTCGGCCGTCGACAGCGCTGGCCGCCCCTGGCCCGCCACGTACACCGTCCAGTACGACGCTGGCGGAGACCTGCTCAAGACCGTCACCTCGATCACCGGGGCCGGGTGGGCCGACGTGCGGATGGAGGGCTACCGGCTGCGCGCCTACGTGCCCGACACGGTGTGCGCCGCGGACCATCCCGGGATCGTGCTGTACCTGGGCCGGGACGTCCTCAAGGGGCCCCGGCAGCGTTCACGTCGCTCGGTGCGTTCCTACCTGCTGGCCGCCGGTGATTCCGGGACCCTGGCCGAAGTTGTGAACCCGGCCGTCGAAGCCCGCTACGGGCGCCGGGAGGCCTTCGACGGCCGGGGAGGCATCACCGACGCCGCCACCCTCGCCGAACTGGCCCGCGTCACACTCGGCGGCATGGCGGCGGCGGCCGAGGGCTTCACCATCGAGCTGGACCCGGCCGCCACCCAGCACCGGCCCGGCATCGACTACCGCGTCGGGGACTACATCCGCTACGACCAGCGGCGCACCAGCCCGGCCGCGTTGGAGCCGCTGCGGGTGCGCACCATCGCCACCACCTACGACGACAGCGGCCTGCCCACCAGCAGCCTGGAACTGGCCGACCTGTTCGTGGAGCAGCGCATCCGGGTGCAGCGGCAGCTGGACGCCCTCACCAACGGCGGTGCCTCCGCCTCCCGCACCCCGCTGCCGCCGCTGGGCGACCGCAACGACACCGTCGCTCCGAAGCAGCCGGATGCGGTGCTGCTCGGCTCCTGGGCCTACCTGGACCGGGACGGGCAGCAGCACGCCGCCCTGGCGGTGTCCTGGCCCAAGGTGACGCAAAATCAGGACGGCACCGTGTACGACGATGCCGGCAACTACTACGTCTCTTACCTGTTGCCCGGCCTGGCGACCGGAGGCCGGGACCCGCAGTGGTCCCCGGAGCAGGCCGTCAACGGCACTATCACCCACTACGACCAGCTTCCTGCCGGGCAACGCGTTCAGGCCCGGGTGCGCACGGTGGACGCCTCCGGGAACTCCTCCACCTGGCGGCTGTCGGAGGAGATCATCCTCGCCAGCGACACCACGCCGCCCCCGGTGCCGTCGAAGCCCGTGGTGACCTCGCTGATCGGCGCTGTCCGCGCGGTGTGGGACGGGCGCGGCTCCCAGGGTGAGGAGATGCCAGCGGACTTCGCTGAGTTGGAGGTTCACGCCTCCACTGCGGCCGGGTTCACCCCCAGCGCGGCGACGATCGTCGACCGGCTCGCCGGAGCGGCGGCTGCCCCGATCACCGGCCTGTCCTACGGCACCACCTACTACGTCAAGTTCGTCGCCCGCGACCGGGCGGGCAACGCCTCACGGCCATCCGCCGAGGCCTCCGCCGCTCCGACCGTCGTCATCAGGTCCGACCTCGCTGACCAGATCATCGGCACGGCCCAACTCGCGGACGCCACAATCATCGGCGCGAAGATCGCGCTCGCCACCATCCAGGACGCCAACATCGGCACTGTCTCCGCCAGCAAGCTGACCGTGGGCAAGCTCAACGCGGACGTCACGGTGTCCGCCCGCATCAAGACCTCCGACACGGGCGCGAGGGTCGAGATCAACTCCGGCGGCATCGAAGCCTGGAACGCCGCCGGCGTGAGGACCGTCTCTGTGTCCGCGGCCACCGGCGAGGTGAAGCTCATCGGGGGCCTGTCCAGCGGCACCACCGGCCAGCGCATCGAGATCAACCCCGGCGGGGGCCTCCCCGAGATCAGGTTCTTCCCCACCACCGGCTCCAACTACGCCTTCATCAACGCGGTCGGAGGGAACAACGGATCCGCGTACATCGGGCTCAACAGCGGCACCTTCCCCGCGCGCGGGCAGCAGGCTGCCTACCGCCTCTACCTGACCGACTACGTCTCCGCCCTGGAGACCATCCGCACCGACACCCAGAAGCCGTGGGGTGGCGCGGTCAGGATGACCGCCAGCGAAGGTGCCGCCCTCGTCTACCTCGAAGAGGACAAACTCCACGGCTACGTGACCGCCCAGCAGTGGGGTGCCAACCTCGGCCGGTACAACGACGACGGCACCACCAGCGAACTGTGGCTCGACAACCCCGCCCTGCAGTACAGGGGCACTTTCCCGAACTACTGGTACGCCGACCCGGATCGCGGATTGTTCACCGGCACCGTTCAGATGGACAACTGGAACAGGGCGTCGCTCAGCTACGGGCCGACGATGATCTCCGACATGGTGCCGATCGCCAGCTTCCGGTGGACGCAGGCGATCCTCGGCTGGCACGTTACCGACTCCTCGCGCACCGGCTTCACCGTTGGGGTCAACGCCAACAACAGTGGGGCCGTCGGCTTCTGGTGCTTCCGCATCTGACAGGAAGGGAAGTTCCCATGCCCGAGCAGTACCGAGTCCTCGCCGTCGACCAGATCACCATCGGGCCGACCAAGTGCTGGCAGGTCCGCCAGCAGCGATCCGACGGACACCACATCACGATCTTCCCGACCTCCGCACTGGAGTGGCGCGCAGCCGAGTACGACATCGACCCCGGCACCCCGGACGGCCTCGACCAGATCATCGACATGCTCCTGCACGAGCCGTTCGTCCCCGATCCCATCGAGCACCGGCACGCCGACCCGGCTGCCGCCAAGGGCCTCACCGCCCCTGCCACGCAGGCGATCCACGGCCTGGCCGTCGGGGACACCGCTCCCGTCACCCTGCACAACGCGCCCGACCGGGCGACCGCCCGCGCCGCCCACCTCGAACGGATCGCCCACGTCAAACGGACCCGCGTCACCGTCACGGCCGGCCCGGCCGCAGGCAAACTCCGCGCGGCAGCAGCGCAGCCCGCAGCGGACCCCCTCGACGTGATCCGCCGCAGCCACGGCATCACCCCCGAAGGCGTGGCGGCCAAGGTCGAAGTCGTGGAGCAGGCCCGCCAGCAGCTCGCCCTGCCGCAACCCCCGCCTCCCGCCGATGCCGCTCCCCGCCACCCGGAGACCTTCACCACGCCGATGTGGGACGCTGCCGTGCCCCGACGCGACGACGCGCACCAGCGCGACAGCGGAGACGAGACAGCATGACCAACCGCCCCACCCCCGACCAGCTCGACCACCTGCTCGGCACCGCCGACCGCCGCCGGCTCACCCTCGCCGAAGCCGCCCTGCTGAGGGCAGGCGTTCAGCACCTGCGGAAGACGGCCGCCAGCGCATGCACCCGGCCGCCCGTCGACGGCACCGCCAAGGCGACGAAGTGAACGGAGAACCCGCCACCATGACGCAGACCGCCGAGCCTGTCAGCGTGGACGCCGAGCAGTACATCGCCCGGCTGCGCACCCAGATGGCCGAGGCCTGGGGCCAAACGCAGGCGGAACTGGCCCTCGCCCGCGAGGAGATCGCCGTGCGCACCGCGCGGGAAGTCGAACTGGCCCGGCGGATCGCAGAGCTCGAATCCACCGTCGCCGAGCTGCAAGCCACCTCGACGCGACGGTAGCCCCCTCCGCGCCCTACCGTCCCCCGCTGTGGACCGGGACCCGGACGACCAGCAGCCTCCCGCTGGACGACGACACCGACGGAGGACCAGATGGACCGAGATCACCGGCTGGAAGACGATCAGGGACCTGATCCTGTTCCTGCTCGGAACGGCGATGATCGTGCGGGAGGTGTGGACGCCGCCGATGGACCCGAGCGTGATCGTCACGGGGCTGACCCTCGCGGGACTGCCCGCCGCGCTGTCAAGGGACGAACGGCCGCCGCCACGCGAGTAGCAGCGCGCGCCGGCCTGGTGACCCGCTACCGGGTCACCACCGGCTACCTGGCCGCCGCCAGCGTCGCGCTCGCCGCTACCTGGCCGCTCTGAGCGCAACTCGGCCCCGCACCCGCCAGCACCGGGAGACGACCGCGAACATCCTCATGGTCACCGGCCCTGTGTCTGCGGCCGGCACTGCCTTAGAGTGATGATGTGGCCGCCGGGCCAACCGGCCGCGTGCTCTGGCAACACGCCCTTCGGGGCTGTCTCCTATCAAGGGGAGCACGCGGACCCGGGCGGCTTCGCAACCCGCGGGCCCGGCGGCCACACTTCCTAATCTCCCTTCTCCGCAGCCCATTTGGCCACGTGGTGAGTGTTCCCACGTAGGCCGGGCCAGCGGGAGGGTGGAGGCAGGCAGCCACACCGGGGCCTGCGAACCCCGGTGCCGCCACGGAGACAAGGAAGGCACCTGTGACAGCACCAACTCAGCAACCACCGCCCAAGGCCGAGCCGGTCACCCCGCTGACGGACAACCGCGCGGAGATGGCCATAGAGACGGCCGACCAGGTCCTGGAGATTACCCAGGAGCAGCGTTTCTGGACGAAGGCCCAGCGGGCGGCCATGGCCACGATCGGCCTCGCCCACGCCCCGACGCACGACCTCGTCGCGTTCTTCCACATCTGCAAGAGCACCGGCCTGGACCCGTTCCGCCGCGAGATCTACTACATCCAGCGCAAGCGCAAGGTGAACAAGCAGGACGAGCTGTACTACACCGCGCAGACCGGGATCGACGGCTTCCGGCACACCGGGCAGCGCACCGGCCGTTTCATCCGGCGCGTCGGCCCGTTCTGGACCGGACCCGAGGACGATCCGAAGTGGTGGGTCGTGGGCGAGGACGGGATCAACCGTCGCCGCTGGGTGGACGTGTGGCTCCACGATCACCCGCCCGCCGCCGCGATGTGCCGCATCGAGCACCGCAGCATCGCCGGGGACGAGACAGTCACCCAAGCCGTCGCCGTTTTCTCCGAATTCGCCGTCGGCAAGGACGAGTGGCGCAACGACCCGGTCACGGGCGACGGATACAAGACCGGCAAGCGAGTCCTGACCGGGCAGTGGCCGACGATGGGCGCCCACATGATCGGCAAGGTCGCCGAGGCGCAGGCCTGGCGCATTGCCTTTCCCCGCGAGCTGGTGAACATCTACGAGCACGCCGAGATGGAGCAGGCCGACGCCGCTCAGCGCGAAATGGAGCGCGAGGCCGGAGCAGCGCGCCGCCGCGAGGCTCGTTCCCAGGGACAACCCGGTGCGGTCATCCCCGGCACGGTGGTCAGCGCATCCACCGCCGACACGGTCGAGGGCGCCACCGAGCAGGGCCCGCCGGAGAAGGAAGCGGGACCACCGCAGGCGGAACCGATCGACCAGCCGCCCACCGCAGACGAACTGCGCCGCGAGCTGGAGGCCTACGCCGCCGCGATGGGCACCACCGTCGCCAAGATCACCGCACGGTGGCGGCAGGCGACCGGGACCGACCTTGAGAAGACGGAGGCCCCGCAGCTCGCAGTCCTGCTCGACGAACTGCGCCCCTACGTCGTGTCGGCGCTGGGGTCCCACCCCGAGGCGGCTGAGCACGTCGAGGCCGGCGGCCTGCTGGTCAGGCTCGACCCCGACACCACCGTGTGGAGCAGAGAGGACGCCCGAGAGGGCTAGCCCGTTCCTCCTTGCCCACCCCGCCCGCAGGGCCGCGTCCTGTCTGCGCGGCCCTGCGGCCTTCCCACACGGACACCTCATGAAGCTCCCCATCGAGCGAGCCCGTACGCTCGCCGCCGCCCGTCTCATCGGGCCCAGCCCGCTTCCCTGCCAGTGCGGCGCGCCCCGTCACGCGCACCGGGGACAGAAACGCTCCGGCGGCCACCCCTCCACCAGCTGCGCCCGCTACCGCCGCGACCCCGCCGACGTGCTCCTCGAACGGGCCCAGGCGGCGGCCCACGCCCGGCTCGACGAGGACCTCGCGGCGTCCGAGCACACCGGCCGCCGCCGACGTTCCCGCCGTCCCAAGAAGCCGGGTCAGTGGTCGATCGGCGCCTCCGACACCAGTTCCTGCCGCCGCGCGATCTGGTACCGGGAGAACCCGCCACCCGGCTACGTCCCGGCCCCTGTGGACCGGCGCGCGGCCCGGGCCGGGACCCTGATCCACGACTCGGTGTCCCGCCGCCGGCGCGCCCTTTACCCCTGGCGGCTGTACGAGCAGTCCGTCACCCTGCCGGGCCTGGACCGGCCGAGTCGCTACGACGAGTACGACCCGGTCACCGGCGTCCTGTACGACTACAAGACCGCCGGGGACTGGAAGTGGGCACTCGTCGGCGGCGACGGCCCGCCGGAGACGGAGTGGGACCAGACGCAGCTGTACGCCCTCGCCCTGCGCCTCGCTGGCGAGGTGGTGACCGAGGTGAGGATCATCTACTTCGAGCGCAAGAGCGGCAACGACGAGGAGTTCACCCGCCCGTTCGACGAGCGGGCCGCCCGGCGGGCGCTCGGCCGGCTGACCGCGATCGCCACGGCTCTCGACTTGGGCACCGCGCTGCCCCGGGACCGGTCCGGGCCGAGCACCGATGTGATCTGCAAGCGCTTCTGCCCAGCCCGCATCGACTGCTGGAACATGCCGCAGGCCGAGGCCGCTGGCCGCTCCCCGGAGTCGTACACCCTCGTCACCGACAGAGCCGACATCGAATGGGCCCTCGGCGAGTACGACCGGCACCGCGCCGAGAAGTCCACCGCCGAGAAGGCGCAGAACGTCGCCCGGGCGCTGCTCGACGGGGTTCCGCCCGACACCTACGGCGAGTGGGAGTACGTGCGCACCGCGGGGCGCCTCAAGGACCCCGAACCGGACCATCAGGGACGCGTCCGGCAGCTCGAAGCGTTCTGGGACAACCCGCCCAGCGAGCGGCCGGCACTCCACGAACTCGACTACCCGACCAAGCGGTCCCGCACGTCCGGCAACACCCAGGTCCGCCGGGTGCGCGCGGCCAAGCGCGGAGCCCCGCCGGTACGCGGAAGCCAGTAAGAACGCCAAACGCTGCGCGCATCAATCTCCCCGGCCAGGCGCTCCCCCGCGCGCGCCTGGCCGGGGAGAGAAGGCCAGCACAGCGTCCCCACTGTCCGTCGGCTGATCTAACGTCCGCCCATCGCAGGCATGTTGAGAGGAACACCGTGACCAGCCCGTACGACCCCGCGCCCGATGCGCCTCGCTCGCCCTGGTTCACCGAGCGGCCGCCCGCCCTCCAGCCTGCCGTGCACCTGGCACCAGCGCGGCCCGCCGGGGACGCAGGCACACCGATCTACGAGCAGTTGGTCGCCGAGTTCGGCGACCCGTTCAGCCTGATCGGCCCGATCCACTCCCGGTACCCGCGCCGGCCTCTCGCTGGCACGGCCAGGGACTGAACCCCCACCTCAGCGCGGGAAGTTGCTCGGCGCGACCTAACCCCGGGCGGCGGCCTAGGTTCCCCGCTCATGGCAGCCCCCCGCTACATCGACTACATGCCGCTGGACGAGATCCGGCCCGCCGCCCGAAACCCGAAGGGGCACGACGACGACGGGCTGGACCGTTCCGTCGAGCAGTTCGACTTCACCGAGCCCGGCCTGCTGGACGAACGCACCGACCGGCTGGTGGCTGGCCACGGCCGCTACGAGACCCTCGCGCGCCGTCGCGACGCGGGCAAGGCGGCCCCGGAGGGCGTGGTCGTCACCGACGACGGCACATGGACTGTCCCGGTCGTGCGCGGCTGGGCCTCCCGTGACGACGCCCATGCCGAGGCGTACCTGATTGCCTCCAACCACTTGACCACGCAAGGCGGCTGGGACGGCGAGGGACTGGCCGCGATGCTGTCCGACCTGGAGCAGGTTGACCCGGCCCTGTTCGCCGCCACCGGCTTCGACCACGCCCAGATCGACGCCATGCTCGCCGAGGTCACCCCGGGCGGCCCGGACGACGACGCGGACGACGACGGCGCCGCCGAGTCCGAGCAGCCCACCCGCGGCGACCTTCTGGCCCTGGCCGGCGTCACTGTCGGGGAGCCCGAGCACCAGGTGGAGACGGGGCAAGTGTGGGAGCTCGGCGACCACCGCCTCGTCGTCGCCGAGGTCTTCGACGGCTGGCCGCAGTGGACCCCGCTGCTCATCGAGGGCAGCCTCTTCCTGCCCTACCCCACCCCGCTCGCCCCGTTCGCGGACCGGGCCGCCGGTCGGCGCCTGGTGATGGTGCAGCCCGAGCGGTACCTGGCCGGTCACCTCCTGGACAAGTGGGAGCGGATCAGCGGCGAGGCGCCCACGCTCCGGGACGAGTCGTGACGGCCATCCTGCCGACCGCAGGCGGCACCTTCGACCAGTCGGAGCGGCCCATCTACTTCACCGCAGGCGGAGGGGAGTTCAACGCCGGCCCGCATGTGCTGACGGCCGTCAACGAGCTGATGGGCGACGCCGAGGAACGGCGGCTGCGCGACCTGCTGGACGCCGGCTGCCGGGTGCTGCTCGACTCCGGAATCTTCTGGCTCACCAACCGGCACAGCCGGGCCCACGGCGTCTCCATGGACGAGGCCCTGGCGCTCGCCCCGGAGCAGATCGACGGATTCGAGGAACTGCGCGAGCGGTACATCCACCTGGCCCGCACGTACGGCGACTGGCTGTGGGGCTACATCGAGCTGGACCAGGGCGGCCTGCTGCACAAGCGGGCGCAGCGCGCGGCCCTTCACGACCTCGGCCTGTCGCCGATCCCGGTGTACCACCCGCTGGTGGACGGCTGGGACTACTTCGATGAGCTGGCCGAGCGGTACGACCGGATCTGCGTGGGCAACATCGTCCAGGCGTCGGCCCCGGTGCGGCTGCGGCTGCTGCACACGATCTGGGAGCGCCGCCAGAGGTACCCGCACCTGTGGATTCACGCGCTCGGCCTGACCGCCAACGAGTGGTGCCTGCCGCTGGCCCCGGACTCCTGCGACTCCTCGTCCTGGCTGGCGCCGCTGCGCTGGAACCACCAGCGGATCGAGACGGCGATGCTGCGCCGCGTTGGCAACCTGCCCGCCGGCTTCCGCTACGCCCCGGGCGACAGCGACTCCTACCAGGCCGCCGCCCGGCTGTGCGCGGACGCCGCGACGGCGCTGGGTACCTGCTGGAGGCACGCCGCCCACCGTGTCCAGGAGCTGACCGGCGCTCCCGGCGGCACCGCGCTGGAAGGGGCGCAGCGATGAGCCCGGCGAAGCGCACCGGCGGCGGCGCGTTCGACCCGGCCGACCGGCACCTGTACTTCGCCGCCGGCGACTCCGAGCACTACCCGCACCACGTGCTGCTCGCCACCAACGACCTGCTCACCGCCGGCCACGAACGGCGGCTGGTCGCCCTGCTGGACGCCGGGCACCGCGTCCTGCTCGACTCGGGGATCTTCTGGCTGACCAACCAGTACAAGCGGGCCCACCCCGGCGTCTCCATGGACGAGGCCCTGCGCCTGGCCCCGGAGGAGATCGACGGCTTCGATGACCTGTACGCCCGCTACGTCGAACTGGTGCAGCGCCACGGCGACCGGCTGTGGGGCTACATCGAGCTGGACCAGGGCGGCCGGGACAACAAGATCCGCACCCGCGCCCGCCTCGAGGGCGAAGGCCTCACACCGATCCCCGTCTACCACCCGCTGGTGGACGGCTGGGACTACTTCGACGAGCTCGCCCAGCAGTACGACCGGATCTGCTTCGGCAACGTCGTCCAGGCGCCTGCCCCGGTACGGCTGCGCCTGCTGCACACCCTGTGGGAACGGCACCGACAGTACCCCGGTCTGTGGGTGCACGTCCTCGGCCTGACGGTCAACGAGTGGTGCCTGGCTGTCCCGCCGGACTCCTGCGACTCCTCCACCTGGCTCGGCCCGCTGCGGTGGCCCGACGTACGGGTCGACTCCGCGCTGCTGCGCAAGGTCGGCGTGATCGACCGCGGCTTCGCGTACGACCTCGACCAGCCGGCCCACCCCACCCGCGGCCGCACCGCCTGCTGCCTGATGTGCGCGCAGACCGTCGACGCCACCACCACCGTGTGGCGCCTCGCTCGCACCGCCCGCGACGAGCTGCTCGGCCAGCCGTCCTACCCGCCCCTCACCGAACCGGAGACACGATCCTCGTGAAGCAGCCCGTCAACGTCTGGGCCAAGGTCCAGCTGCCCGGATTCCACCACTGGCCCGCCGCGCCCGAACACCGCTCCTACCTGCGGGCCCGGCACCGCCACCTGTTCCACATCACGGTCAGCGTCGCCGTCGCCCACGACGACCGCGACACCGAGTTCCACGACCTCGGTGACCTGATCCGCGGCTGGTGGGGCCCGGGCGCCCGCGAGTGCGGGGCGGCCTCGTGCGAGACCCTGGCCCGTACCCTCGCCGAGCACCTGAGCAGCGTCGGCCTGCGGGTGACGATGACCGCGGTGTCTGAGGACGGCGAGGCCGGCGCGGTCGTGCACCTGGCCGACGCGGGGGAGCAGCTGTGAGCCACGCCGTCACCGTCCGCCACAACTTCGAGACGGCGCACCGGTTGCCGCACCTTGCGGGGAAGTGCGAGAACTTGCACGGGCATTCCTGGCTGGTCGAAGTCACCGTGTCTGCGCCGGTGCTGGCGGCCGGCACCGTCGTGGAGTTCGGCGCGTTCAAGCGCGTCCTGCGGGAGTGGATCGACACCTTCCTCGACCACGGCACCATGCTCGGGGCCACCGACCCGCTCGCCCCGGTCCTCGCCGGGCAGGGCAGCAAGCTGTTCCGCTTCGGCGCCGACGACCCGACCGAGCAGGAGCAGCACGCCGCCGGCCTCGGCTGGCCGAGCGTGGAGGCCGTCGCCGAACTGCTGGGCCGCGTCGCGACCGAGGCCCTGCACACTCTGCCCCGCGCCGCCGGGGCGTACGTCTCCCATGTCGGGGTGTCCGAGACCGCCGTCAACGCGGCCTCCTGGACGGCGGCCCCGTGAGCGTCCTCGTCCTGCCGGACGCCGGCCTGCCCGTCGCCGAGACCTTCGGGCCCACCATTCAGGGAGAAGGGCCGACGGCGGGCCAGTCGGCCCTGTTCCTGCGCCTGGGCGGCTGCAACTTGGCCTGCGACTGGTGCGACACCCCGTACACCTGGGACGCCAAGCGGTACGACCTGCGCCAGGAGATCCGCCGCGTCCCGGTGGTCGAACTCGCGGAGTGGGCCGCCGCGCACCCGCACGCGATCGTCGTCATTACCGGCGGCGAACCGCTGCTGCACCAGCGTACCGACGCCTGGCGCTCGCTGATAGCCGTCCTGCGGTACACCACCCGCCGCGTCGAGATCGAGACCAACGGCACCTTCGCGCCGCAGCCCGTCAGCCTCGGCGTGCCGAGGCTGGCCTTCAACGTCAGTCCCAAGCTGACGAACTCCGGCATGCCGGAGGAGCGGCGGATCAAGCCGGATGCCCTGGAGGTCTTCGCCGACCTCGCCCACCGGGGCCGCGCCCGGTTCAAGTTCGTCGCCTCCGGCCCGGACGACCTTGAGGAGATCGCCGACCTGGTCGACCGCTTCCACATCCCCCCGCACGCGACCTGGGTGATGCCCGAAGGGACGACGGCCGAGCGCACCCTCGATGTCGCCCGGTCCCTGGCCGACGACGTGATCGGCCGCAACTGGAACCTGACGATGCGGCAGCACGTGCTGCTGTGGCCTGGAGAACGCAACCGATGACCAACCCCACCAACACCATCGACCTGACCGGTGCGACCGAGCACGCCGCCGGCCTGCTCGCCGCCCTTGGCATCCCATGCGACACCGAATCCACGGCCGCCACCCCCCGGCGGATGGCCAAGGCCCTTGCCGAGCTGACAGCTGGCGTGCGCCTGGACCCGGCCCGGCACCTTGCTGTCACCTTCCCGTCGGAGGGGGAACGGGCCGGGCTGATCGCCGCCGTCGGCGTGCCCTTCGTGGCGATGTGCGAACACCACGTGCTGCCCTTCCCCGGCCACGCCACCGTCGCCTACCTGCCGACCCCGGGGGCCCGGATCGTGGGCCTGTCCAAGCTGGCCCGTCTCGTGCAGGAGTTCGCCGCCCGGCCGCAGGTTCAGGAACGGCTGGGCCGGCAGGTCGTGGACGCCCTCGGCGCGCACCTCGACATCCAGGGCGCGGCGTGCCTGATTCGGTCCCAGCACGCCTGCATGACGCTGCGCGGTGCCCGCGCGCACGGCGCGGCGATGGTGACCACCCACCTGACCGGCGCGCTCCACGCAGACCCCGCCCGTCGTTCCGAAGTTCTCGCACTTATGCCCTCACCCTCCTGACCGGGTGCGGGAGTTGTGCCCAAGGAGGCCGTCCACGCGGGAGGATGGCGGGGCCAGGCCGGGGCCGCGAACCCTGGCCACCCACCACCAAGGAGACGACCGATGAATCTCAGGGTTCCGCTGGACCTTCCCCCGACCGCGTTGCGGCTGGGCGACCTCCGCGCCTTCCTCGGGGTACTGCCCGATGACCTGATGGTCGTCGGCGACTGCGCCGGACCGAAGGGCACGTGCCTGACCAGGCTGGGGTGGCCGATGAAGGTGTCAGTGCTGGACGAGTCCGGCCGCCATGTGCCGGTGATTGCGCTGGCGCAGGTCCACACCGCCGACAAGTTCGGAATGACCGTGTCGCGCCTCCTCCGGCTCGTCGCCGACCTGCCGGAGGAAGCGCCGGTGGTGACGGCCTGGAGGACGCCGGAGGGTCCCCGTCAGACGACCGTCGGAACGCCTGAATTCGGCGACCTGATCACCAACGTGACCACCGGGGCGACGGCCAGGGTGGTGGTCCTGCCCGGCGTGCTCACCGGCGCGACCGGCCGGGCGTACGAAGCCATCGTCTACGGCTTCGGCTTGGACTGACCCGAAGGCCCAGCAGGCCAGCCGGGCGCCAGTGACGTCACTGGTGCCCAGCTGGGCGTTGACGCCCCTGGGCCCGATGAGAGATGAGGTGGCCGCCGGCCACCCGGCCTGGGCGTGCAGGCTCGCGGTGGTCAGTGCGCACGACCCCGTGAGGGTCACCCCGATGCTCTCCATGCCGACCCAGTGCGCCGCGCCGATCTACTCGCCTCTATCTCATCACCGCCCTTATCTAGCACGGGAGTTGTTCTCAAGGCGGCCGACGCTGCTGGAGGATGGCAGGGCCAGACCGGGACCGCGAATCCCGGCCGCCTGAACAAGGAGACCAACGATGATGCTCAACGTTCCCCTGGAGCTCCCCGCGACCGCGATCCGGATCGGAGACCTCCGTGCCCTCCTGGGGGTGCTGCCCGCTGATCTACTGGTCGTCGCCGACTGCCCCGGGCAGGACGGTCCCGGTCGCACTCGGGTGGGATGGCCGGTGAAAGCCCCAGTACGCGACGAGTCCGGCCGACGGGTCCCCGTGGTCGCGCTCCCGGAGGTGGACGGTGACGACGAGGACGCGATGACGGTGTCGCTCCTGTGCGGGCTCCTCGCTGACTTGCCCGAGGGTGCGCCCGTGGTGGCGGTCTGGGAGACCGAGGACGGCCCCCTTCAGACGACGGTCGGCGCTCCTGAGGTCGGCGACCTCATCAACGAGGCCTCCGGGCTGACGGTTCGGGTGGTTGTCCTCCCGGCCGTGCTCAGCGGCGCGACCGGCACCGCGTACGACGAGATCGCCTACAACCTCGGCTGGGAGTAGCCCGAGGCTCCAACACGCGGGGGTGCATCCTAGGAACCGTTCCTAGGATGCACCCCCGCGTGCTGACCGTTGGAGACCACCGCCTCGCGTGAGGCGGTGGTCTCCATGTAGGCCGCCGCAGCGACATGGGCGGGCCGGTGAGCCGATGAGGACCAGGGTGGCCGGCCAGCCGATCCGAATGCGCAGGGCCGGGGTTCCCGCACGCACCACACCGCGGTGACCGCCACCCACCTGACTGGCGCGCTCGGCGCAGACCCAGCGCGCCGTGCCGATGCCCTCGCCCATCTGCCAACAACTCATTTATCTAGCAGTCGAGTTGTGCCCAACGTTGTCGAAGGGGCTGGAGGATGGCAGAGCCAGACCGGGACCGCGAACCCCGGTCGCCGATAGTTGAGGAGACCCGCCATGATGTTGCCGAACGTTCCCCTTGAGATTCCTGATGAGGTCCTGCGTGTCCGGGACCTGCGTAAGCACCTTTCACTCATGCCGGACGAGCACCTGGTCGCCGTAGATTTCGCCGGCCTCGACGGGATGGCGGGCTCTCTGCTCGGCTGGCCCGTGATGGCTGCGGTGAGCGACGAATCCGGCCGACGGGTTCCTGTGGTCGCCCTTCCGCAGGTGCCGGTCACGGACACCAGGGTCGTCCGGGTAGCCTTCCTACGCAGCCGGTTGGGCGAGATGCCGGACGACGCGCTTGTGGTGGCCGCCTGGGAGGACTTCGACGGCATTCGCCAAAGCACCGTCAGCGCCCCGTTCCGGGGCGTCTACGTGAGCGAGTCCTCCGGAGTGACGATGCCCGCAGCGATCCTGCCGTATGAGCTCAGCGACGCCACCGGCTTCGCCTACGACGAGATCGTCAACAGCCTCGGCTGGGAGTAGTCCGAAGGCACAACAGCCCGGGCGGGCACTCCGTAAATTTACGGAGTGCCCGCCCGGGCTCGACGTCGACCTACTCACGCGAGTAGGTCGCCTGTTTGCTCCGCCGCGCGGGCGGGCTGCCGCAGCCGGCGTGCGGCCGCAGGTCTGCTACCGGTGGCGGAGCAGCGACCACAGGACCGGGCCGGTGAGCCCGATGACCGCCGAGGTGGCCGTCGGCCACCCGACCTGGTTGTGCAGGCTCGCCGTGGTCAGTGCTCCGTGGCCGCAGACCGCGAGGTCCCGCCAGGTCACCGGCCGGTCCACCGCAGACGGCGGCGCAGAGCCTTTGAACTGTGCCATGATGGGCATCGTTCCCTTTCTGCTCAATCTCTGGCTGAATAGCGGGATAAACGGGTCACCCTTGCACCGGGTGGCCCGTTCTGCGTGCACTGAAGACTAGTGCTCCGCAGGGCTCAGGCAAAATCACCTTCCCGCGTTCGTGAATCACCCCAGCGTGCGGCCCCTATGCGCCGTCTCGATATCGAGCCGAGCAGACCTTCCGGGATGCCAGAAGCAGCCTGCGGTCATGTCCTGCGTACCCCTGCGGGATGCGCAAACTCCAGGCCAGGCGTGCAAGGTTGCACGTTTTCGATTCCGTTCGGGCGATCCGTTGGTTCGGATCTCCGGCGCTGCGGGCAGTGCCCGAAGGCTTCTGCGGAGTCAAATTCATAGAATTAAGCAACCGGATCTTATGGAGGTGCCTGTCGCTCGGGGCAGAATAGGGGTCTCAATACTGCTTAATGGGGGGTCGATACCAGATATTGCAACCCACTTATGGGAGCGCGGCCGCCGGGGGAGTCGCCTCGGTGCCGAGCCCGGGTCCGGTCGCCGTAGTGGGCTCCTGCTCCCGCAACGGCTCAAGAAGCCGTTGACCTGTGTGTAGTCGTACGTTCGGTTCCGTGAGTAGCCGCCGCGGTCGCCGTCCCGCCCTCGATCCGGAGGTGGAGAAGCGCTTGTTGGACGCGGTCCGGGCGGGCGTTCCAGTGAGCGACGCGGCGCCGATGGCCGGCATTCACCCCAGCACCGTGTACCGGTGGCTGGAGCGGGCGGAGCAGGAGCAGCAGCGGCGGGAGGCCGGCCTGCGGGCCAGGGCTGGTGAGCAGTCGTTCTGCGAGTTCCGCGACAGGTTCATGCGCGCGCGCAGCGAGGGCAAGGCGCAGCTGGTGCTGCTCGTGCGGAAGGCGGCGAGCGGCGGTCACGTGGTGCGGGAGCGCACGCGGACGGTGCGCGATCCGGAGACGGGCGAGCGGGTGGTGCAGGTCGAGCGGGACTTCGCCCAGCCGGACTGGCGGGCGGCGCAGTTCCTCCTCGCGTGCCTGGACCCGGACAGCTTCGGCCGGGCGGCGCAGACCCGTATCGAGGTGGCGCCGGCGGCCGGTGGCGAGCTTCCGGCGGCCCCGGGGGAGCGGGGAGGGGGTGTCGAGCGGCTGGCCGTGCGTCTGGCGCAGATTCGCGAGGAGTTCGCCGCGGAGCTGGAGGAGGAAGCCGCGGTGGTCGATGCGGAGCTGGTGGAGGGCTCGGAGCTGTAGGGGCTGGTCCGTCGTCGCGGCCGGCTGTGGCTGGGCGGCGTCGTCCAGGAGTGTCCCCTTCGGTCAGAATGCTCAACTCTTGTGCGCTCTAAGGCTGTTGTCCGGTTCTGTGCCCTTGGTGAGTGTGGGCTTAGTCGGGCCCGACGGGCCCAAGGGGGCAGGGAGTAACACACATGGCGAGCAAAGACGTTGAACTGGGCCGGGCGACTGCGGTGGTGGCTGAGCAGGTCGGTGCCGAGCTGGCATCCGCCAACCGCGTGCTGCACAGCGTCGGTCTCGGTGAAGTGCCGGACTACGCGATCAACGGGGGCGTGCTGCTCAGCACTGTGCCGCAGGAGATCCTGAGCCTGTCCGAGGTGCGGCAGATGGTCACCCTGGCCGCGCTGTGGCGGCTGTGGGCGAAGGGGAAGAACGTCGCCGCGATGCACCCCGACATGGCGTCGGAGCTGGCGACGTACCGGCTCGGCACGCTGCCGGGGCAGTTGTTCCGCAACCTGGCCCGCCACCCCAACCTGATGGTGGTCTTCGCTGAGCCGCCCGCGATGGAGCTCAGTGTGGGAGACGGTGGCAAGGGGCGGCTGTTGGCGATCCTCTTCAGCGGGCGTCGCACCCCGGACAAGCTGCTGTGCCTGACCAGCGACCACCGGATGGATGAGATCGCCGTCGCCGTGATCTGCGAGCCGCTAGCCGAGGACGGCACCCCGCTGCCCCCTCCGCCCGGCGGGACGACACCGGTACTGGAGTTCTGCCACCTGTCGATCCCCGCTCGGACTGGGGACAAGTTCACCGCCGAGGAACTCGCGCTGAGGATCGCCCGCAAGAGCGGCCAGGAGAAGCCGACCGACGCCCAGCGCGCGATCGTGACGAGGGCGCTGCAGGTCGCCGTCTACCTGTGCTCCTCGAAGGCGGACATCGCGGCTCCGCCCGCGCCGCGAGGCAAGGCCGCCAAACCCGGCAAGCAGCGGCGCTGGAACAAGCCGGAAAGCTTCCTGCGCCTGGGCTGGCGGCTCGGCCCACGCCTGAGGGCCGCCCGGGTGCGCGTCCAGGAAGCGCGGCGCAGCGCCGCCCCGAGCACCGGCGGCAACGGCTCGGCGGGGGGCTGGAGGCAGTACACCCACCAACGGGGCGGGCACCTCAAGACTGTCTGGTACGGGCCGGGGAAGACGCTCTCCGACTCGCGGTTGATAGAGCCGTACTGGGTGTCGGAGGACCTGCTCGACGAGGACGGGCAGGCCCCCGAAGGCATCATCCGGCCTGTGAGGTAAGGCTGTTGTCCGCCTCTGCGTGGGGTGGGGAGGGTGGTGGGGTCCGCCAATTGGCGGACCCCCTGTTGCCGAGCCCCGCCGCGAACGGGCCCTCCCGGAGGACCAGATGACCAACAAGGACCTGACCGACCTGCCCCCCGCTCTGGCGGCCCGGCCGCGAGACGAGAAGCGAGGCCTGCCGATCCCCGCCGTCAACGTGCACGATGATGGCGTCGACTTCGTGGTCATCAACGGCGAGGCCGCCCTGCGGCTGGCCCTCGCGGACTGGTGCTCGCTGTGCGGCACACCGCTTGAGGGGCCGGCCGCGTTCCTTGGCGGCCCGATGTCGGCGCAGACGGGCTGCTACTCGGACCCGCCGATGCACGAGGCCTGCGCGCAGGCGGCGCTCATGCTGTGTCCGCACATTGCCCGGCCGAATGCCCGCCGCGCTGGCGAGCGCCGCGTCGCGGAGGACTCTGCCGTGGCGGTCGGGTTCACCCTGGAGAAGCCCGAGGAGTGGGTGATGGTCGTCGCGTCCGGCTACCTCGTCGGCTCCACGCCCGCCGAGGGCGGCGGCTTGGTCCCGCTGTTCGTCGTGCGTGAGCGGCTGTGCGAGCGTCGATTCGGATACCAGGACGGCGTGTTGACCGAGACGGCCGCCGCCTGACAGCGCGACCTTAACGGCTGGCCCGGCCTAGCGTCCCGGCACACCAACCACCCGACCAGGGGAGGAAATCGTGCCGATCAGCAATCGGGCCGACCGCGGGCGGGAGGCGAGCCGATGAAGCTCGTCTCCCGCTCCGAGTGGGGCGCGGCAGCGCCCACCGGCGCCTACACCCGCATCAGCTCCACGCGCGGCGTCAAGATCCACTATGAGGGCTCGTCCGTGCCCGGCGGCCTGCTGGGCGACCACGGCCGATGCGCCGGCCACGTGCGCGACATCCAGCGCTCCCACCTCGACAACCGGAGCGAGAACTGGATCGACATCGCCTACTCCTTCGTCGTCTGCCCGCACGGGTACGTGTTCGAGGGGCGTGGCCTGAACAGGAAGAACGGCGCGAACGGCAACCCGGCACTGAACGCGGGCCACTACGCGGTCTGCGCGATGGTCGGCACCGCGGGGATCACCTCGCCGACCGACGCGATGCTCGACGGTCTGGTGGACGCCGTCGAGTACTGCCGGGCGCAGGGTGGCGCCGGCGGCGAGGTCCGTGGCCACAAGGACGGCTATCCGACGTCGTGCCCGGGGGACGAGCTGTACTCCTGGGTGCAGCGCGGCGCGCCCCGGCCCGGCGGTGGTGGGGGCGACGGCGGGACGCCCGACCCCCAGCCGTCGGGCGACAGCGCTGGCGTCTACACCGTGCAGTCGGGCGACACCCTCAGCGCCATCGCCGGGCGCTTCGAGACCGGGGTGGCGCAGCTGGTCGCGCTCAACGGCATCGCCGACCCGGACCGGATCCAGGCCGGCCAGCAGCTCCAGGTTCCGGCCCCGCCGTTCCCGGGGCGCGAGCACTTCGTGCTGGGCGCGCACAGTTCCTACGCCCAGCAGTTGCAGACCTGGCTCCAGGCGGGCGACTGGGGTCCGCCGTACCGGGTGGGGCCGAGCGAGGACATGGAGGCGCTGGACCTTCGGAAGGTGCAGGCGCTCCAGGAGTACTACGTCGGCGACCTCGGGCCTGCGGACGGGCTGACCGGGCCGTTGACGTGGCTGTACGCCTACCAGACCGCTCACGGACTGCGGTCCCGCTAGGGGTCAACTCAGCTGCGGGGCAGGCGCTTTGAGTGCCTGCCCCGCACTGAAAGTTACTGGAGTCATCTTATTTGACTCGGGTCTGTTTTATGCGAGGCTGGTCCTGCCAGCCGGGGACCGCGAACCCCCGGCCCGACGAAGGAGATAGCCCGATGACTGAAACCACCCCCGCCGACGAGACCCGCACCGAGGACGGCACCCGCCCCCGCCGCACCCTCACCCTGCGCCTCGACGTGCGGACCCTCGTGGCACTGGGCCTGGCCGGAACCGGGTTCATCACCGGCTCCCTGGTGATGAGCCACCCGGCGGCCGCCCCGGCCCCCGGCGCCCAGCCCGCTCAGACCCCGATCGTGCCGAGCCTGACGGCCACCCCCGTGCACCTGGGCACCGAGACTCCGACGGCCCCCGCCCTGCCGACCCTGGCCCCGGTCCTGACAAGCACCCCGACCGCCCCGGCCCCGACCGTTCCCGCCCTGAGTCCGATCCCGACCGTTCCCGCCCTGAGCCCGGCCCCGACCCTCCCGGCGCAGACCGGTGAGCAGAACGGCCCGGCCTCGGCCCCGGCCCCGCTCCCGGCCGTGACCGTCACCGTCACTCACGTGCAGACGGCCCCGACCGTCGGAGCACCGTCCCCGACCGGCGGCCCGAGCGCCTGCGTCCCGGCCCCGTCCCCGTCCCCGACGGGGGCGGCCAGCCCGGCCCCCAGCCCGAACCCGAGCACCGACCCGACCCCGACCAGCGTGCCGGTCACCCCCGGCCGCCCGACCTCCAGCCGCTGACCCCGCGCCTGACCGGCCCCGCCCCGGCGGGGCCGGTCAGGCCCCCTCTGAAAGGACGCCCACCGCCATGCGTGGCACCGCACTGCTCGTCGGCTCCCTCCTCGCCGGACTGGTGCTCGGAAGTATCAGCGGTGCCGCCATGGCCCGCAGCGCCGACGGCCCCTCCCCGGCCCCCGCCGTCACCACCTCCCAGTCCGCCGACCCGGGCTGCACCGTCCCGGCGGCCCCGGCCAAGCCCGCCGTCGGCCCGCCGAATCCCTCCCCGGGCCCGTCCCCGGCGCCCGCGCCGCGCGCGGCGTAGGCGTCCCCGAACCCGGGCCGGGCGACGTGACCACACACCGTCGCCCGGCCCGGAACCACCCCCTAGCCCACCGCAGGAGCAGACCCGTGACCATCAACAAGCGCGTCCTCATCGACCGCATCGCCCCCGTGCTCGGAGGCCGGCAGCCCGCCGCCCGCGCCATCGAGGCCGTCCTCGACGCAATCGTGCGTGCCGTCGTCGAGGGCGAGCCGGTGGCCGTCACCGGCTTCGGAACCTTCGAAGCCGTCGAGACCGCGAGCCGCAACGCCCGCAACCCCAAGACCGGCGGCAGGATCGTCGTGCCCGCGCGTCGAGTCCCCCGCTTCCGCCCCCACTCGCGGTTCCGCGACCTCGCCGACGGCCGCCGCGACCTGCCGCAGGACGGCAGCGCGATCCGCAAGGACCCCAAGGGCACCCACACCTCGACCGGGGGTGCGGCGTGAGCGGCCTCGTGGCACAGCTGGCGGCGCTGTTCGCCGAGTTCCAGCCCGAGCCCCCCACCCCGTACGTCCTGCGCCGCGACATCGACGTCTCCGGCGTCTCCGGTGTGGGCGTGGTGGCGGAGGGCTGCGTTTTCTCGGCCGCCGCCGGGTCCAGGGGCGTCACCCGCTGGCGAGGCGAGCGCGGTTCCACCGTCGTCTGGGACCACGCCGTCGACGTCGAGCCGATCCACGGCCACGACGGGGCGACGAGCGTCGTCCTCCTGCCGCTGCCGGCCATGATCCACGCGCTCACCTCCATCGCCGAACTCGGGCAGCAGCGAGGAGGTGACGAGTGGGCGCGGGGCTGGAACGAGGCGCTGCGCGCGGTCCATGGACTGGTCGAGCGCGCCCTGGCGTCGCACCTGGCGGCCGCTGAGGAGCGCACCAAGCCCAGTTAGATGTACTGAAGTTTTCTTTATTGACCTAGGTCTATTTCTGCGGGAGGCTGGTACCGCCAGCCGGGGGCCGCGAACCCCCGGCCCGACCTAGGAGAACCGATGGCCTTCAGCAACGGGACCCACCCGCCCCTGAACGACGGATCGACCGTGGAGTACCTCGGGCGAGTGGAGTCCCTGCGACACCAGATGCTCACCGCCCGCCCCGGCACGCTCCCCTGCGACACGTACGCGGACGAGAACGGCGAGCAGCAGCACCTGTACAACCTCCTGCGCGACGACGAGCTGGTGCTCAGCCACGTGCACCCCGAGGACCTCATGGACTGGACCCCGGCGACGGACGAGAACGGGCAGCTACTCGACCCCTTCGCCCCGGAGCACGGCTAGCTGAGTGGTCCGGCGGCAGGCCTTCCTGCCGCCGGGCCCCGCATCCGGTTCCGACCCGTCACCAGACCAGGAGCGCCCCCTGTGGAGCCGATCAGGGCCGTCTATCACGGCAGCAAGACCGAACTGCACGGCCGGACCTTCACTGTCACCGCCAACGAGGACTGCGCCGGCCACCCCGGCGGGCCCTTCGGCGAGCTGGACGAGTGCATCGTTCTCCGCGCCCCCGACGGCAGCGGCCTCCAGCACGTCCACCCGCGCAGCTTCACCGTCCTCGCCCCCGACGGCGACCCGCTCCACCGCGACGCCCAGGACGGCGACTGGACGTGGGTGCCCGGCATCGGCGAAGTCCGCTTCGCCTACGCCGAACCCACCTCCAGCCCCTGGACCCTGCGGATCCACTACTACGCCTACAGCGGCCGCTGGATGATCCTGTCCGAGCGCGTGAGCCGCGACGACCACACCGCCAAGCGCACCCGCTACACCTCCCCACACAACGTACTCGCCTGGCGCATCCGCGTCGCCCTGGACGACCTCGCCGCCGACCGCGACCACGCCGTCCACGACGCCTACGAGCGCTGCGCCGACCTCCTGGAACGGCGCATGCAGGAACTCGAACTCGGCACGCCCGCCGCGCCGCGCGCCGGCCACCTCGCGCTAACCCACTGACTGGAGTACCCCATGCGTGTCTTCACCAGCATTACCTGCCTGGACGACGGCCATGCCATCACCTCGGTGAGCGTCGCCCTCCTGCGCGAGGATGGCACCTCGTACTACGCCATCGACGGATCCATGGGGCGCGCCCGCATCGACCCCGCCCAGGCGATCGGGCCCGGCGTCGCCCACCTGCCCCTGCGAGACGGCCGCCTCGACCGCCGCGACCCGCACGTGCGCGGCCGCGACCGGCTGGCCTGCGAGCTCCGGTGGTTCCTCGAGGACACCCCGAGCCCCCAACTGTGGTCGTGGCGCGGGGACACCGACTACACCGTCCTCTCGCGGATGTGCCACCGCGCCGGGGCGCTGCCCCCGGGAGTGCCGGACTGGGTCGGCAGCCTGCGCCAGGAGGCCCACCGCCTTGCCCTGCCCATCACGGACCTGCCCCCGTGGCCCCGTACCGGCGCGCACCCGATGGCGATGGCCCGCCACTTCCTGCACATCGCCCGGTGCCTCGACGCGGCGGCCGCCACCGACCCCCTCGACCTGGACACCGCACGCTTGGCCGGTGGCCGGTGAACCTCCCCAACCACACCACCCTGATCGGCAGGATCCTGCGCGACCCCGAGCTGTACGAGCCCCCCGGCGGCGGGCTCGCCAAGACGACCTTCACCCTCCAGCAGCGCCCACTGCTGGCCGTCCCCGGCCGCCCGCGCGACCCGGAGGCCCGGGACCTGACCCTGCGCTGCATCGCCTGGCGGGACCTCGCGCACAAGATCGCCGAGACACTGCACGCCGACGACCAGGTCATCGTGCTCGGCCACCTCACCCAACGCGTACGCCGCCCACCCGGCCAGAGCCCCCACCTGATGATCGAGCTGACCATCGAGGCGATCGGCCCCCTGCTGTAGAACCCGTTCGGCGTGCCCGCGCCCTGCCCGGCAGGACGCGGGCACGCCGCGCTGTTCGCCAGCCCCCGCACCCCCTGATAGACATAGACGACCCCCGGCCCCGGTCGGACCACAGCCCGAAGGAGAGCACCGATGAGCGGCAAGGAGCCGGCCGCGACGCCGAAGCGCAGCAAGCCGCGCCGCACTGCGAGCCCCGGAGCGCGGCTCGCCGCCGCCGTTGAGGAGTTGCGAGCCGCGCTCGCGGCCGTCGAGGAAGCCGAACCGGAGCCGATGGACCTGCTCGACCAGCTGCGCGACCCGCTCGAGGTGATCGACAACACCGCCACCAGGATGCGCGAGATGCGCCTTGAAGGTGTCGTCGCCGCCTACCCCGACCGGTCCGTGCCCGTGTACCGGATCTCCGACGCCTCCGGGCTGGCCCCCGCCCTGGTGACCCGGTACGCCAAGCAGGCAGGGCTGGAGCTGCGCAACCGCCGCGCGAGCAGCTAACCGTCGGCCAGGGCGCGCAGCTCGGCGCGCAGGTCCCGGTCGTCCTCGTATCGGCCGGACTCCAGGGCTTCATGCGCCCAAGCGGCCACCTCCTCATCGTTCAGCAGCCACAATGAGGTCGGGGACTGATCGGGCACGCCAAGGCGGTACTCGTCGTCCACGTCGTCGCTGATGGCCTCGCCGTCCTTGCTGAGCTTCCCGACCTTGCGCAGGATCTCCTCCTCGCGCTCGCGGCGTTCGCGGACCTCCAGGACGAACGAGTCGAGGCACCCGAAGGCGAGTTGAGGGCTGACGGTAGCCCTTCGCCTCCGCCGCTCGATGGAGTCGCGCACCGCGATCCATCGACTACGCCGACTGTGGGATGCAGCTCGGCCGGGCCCCGCAGCATGGTCGAAGGCGTCGAGGACGGCTACCAGCTGATTGTGAGTCGGAAGAACGCGCCCGGCTAGGATCAGCTGGATGGTGCTCTTCGCTACCCGGTTCCCGGCGGCATCCGATAGGTCCTGGATGGCCTTGAGCGACGGCTGACCCGCCCGGGCCCGCATCTTCCTCAACCCCAGCGCCAGATTCGCCAAGGTCCGCCTGGGATGGGGGTTCCTGATCCGCACGACCACCGGTCCGCCAACCTCACGCACTCGGCGGTATCGCTGAGCAGTCGGGGCCTGCTCGGAGGCCAGAGGGGCGGCCCGCTCGATGGCCGCCGCCTTCCACAAGTCGCGGATGCCCTGCACCGCCGCCTCGCGCTGTGCCTTCGCGTCCGCAGGGTCCGCGGCCGCGCGGGCGAACGCGACGATGGTGCCGAGCCGGGGAAGCCGGTGGCCGCCGGCGGCCTGGCTCAGGGTCGCGGCGCCCTTGGGCATCCCGAGGGCCTTGGTGTGTTCTGCGAGTTCGGCGTAGGTGAGTCCGCCAGCCTCCTTCAACCGGCGCAGGGCGAGGGCGAGCGCCCGCAGGCGCGGGCCGGTGCCCGCCGGGACGGGGTTGGTGTGGCGCCCCACGATCAGCGCGCCCGTCCGTCGAGCCGGCGGCCGCCAGGGTGCCCGCGGGTGATCAAGCCGCTCGACGCGGTCGCCAGCACGATCAGCGGCTCCGGAACGGGCTTGCCGGTCAGCGTTAGCACGGCGAGCACCAGCACCAGGGTGGCCAGGAACGCGGCCTCGGGGCCGGACAGGCGGCTCTGGGCGAGAACGTTGGCCGGCGAGGGCAGGAACTTCATGCGAATCTCCTGAGGGACGTAGCGGGCGCGCTGCGCGGGTCGGCGGCGTTGTCGAGGTGATGGATCAACTCGGCACAGATGGCGGCCGGTTGCGTGCCGATCCAACCTCTATAGCGACCCGCCCCGCTACTCCGTTCGTGTCCCGAGGTCGATCGACGTCGGACTGCCGCGAGATCCAGGCGAGTGCGCTGAACTGCTGCTTCCTGCGACTTTGATTCGTTGGCGTCCAGCGGCCTCGGCCGCTCAGGCCCCCTCCGAACTCGGGCTCGGCGCCCGCCGGGGAAGGGCTGTCGGGCGTCCGTCGGCCGGTGGGAAGTCCCCGAACTTCGCCCCTCGAAGGGTGTGCCCAAGGGCGCCCGCCCGAGAATAGACTTAGGTCAAGAAAGCAGACGGAAGTCAGCTTCGTTGCCCGTCCGGACCGCGAATCCGGGCAGACCTCACAGGAGACACCCATGCGCGACAGCGACGTCATCACCGGCCGGGCCGACCTCGGCGCGATCGACAACACCACCGGCGAGGCGGCCTTCTACTCCCACCGTCAGCCCGCCTGGCACGGCCTCGGGATCGTCACCGAGGAGGCGAAGACCAGTGACGAGGTCCTGCACCTCGCCAAGCTGGACTGGCAGGTCGAGAAGCTGCCGATCCTGCCGATGAACAGGGGGAAGCTCGGCAAGAAGATCCCCGGCCGCTTCGGCACCTTCCGCGACGACACCGGCGACTGGGTCGGCGGCCTTGTCGGCAAGACCTGGACCCCCATCCAGAACCGCGACGCGTTCGCCTTCCTGGACGAGCTGGTCGGCGGCGGCCACGTCACCTACGAGACCGCCGGTGCGCTCGACGGCGGCCGGGTCGTCTTCATGTCGGTCATGTCGCCGAGCATCACCATCGACCCCGAGGGCGCGGCCGACCGCATCGACCTCTACACCCTGTTCGCCAACAGCCACGACGGCCGCTCGGCCGCCGTCGCCGTCGAGACCCCGGTGCGGGCGGTGTGCACCAACACCCTCGACCTCGCCGTCAGCAAGGCCGACCGCGTCTGGAAGATCCGCCACACGAAGAGCGCCCTCAGTGACCTGGAAGAGGCCCGCCGCACCCTCGGCTTCACCGAGCGCTACGCCGCAGCCCTGGAGGCCGAGGCCGCAGCCCTCTACCAGCAGGCGATGACCAACCAGGAGTTCGACAAGCTGATCACCCGGCTGTTCGGGGCCCCGAGCAAGGACGCGCGCAAGCACATCGTCGCCGCCTACGAGGAGCGCCGCGACCGGCTGCACCACCTCTTCGCCGAGGCGACGACCCAGGAGAACATCCGGGGCACCCGCTGGGCCGCCCTCCAGGCCGTCGTGGAGTTCGAGGACTACTTCCGGACCGTCAAGACCCCCGAGGCCCTGACCGAGCAGGAGCACCGCGCCAACCTCGCGATGACCACCCTGCTGCACGACCAGAAGAGCCCGCTCAAGGACGCGGCGAAGGCCCTGCTGCTCGCGGCGTGACCCGGCGGCCGGGGGCTCACGGGCCCCCGGCCGGCCGCGAGCCGCTCCACGTCACCCTGGCCGCGCCGCCCGGCGGCGCGGCCCCACCTGGAACGAGGAACCGCCATGTCCGAGAACACCCCTTTCACCATCGAGGCGGCCGATCTGGCCGACTTCGCCGCCGGTGCGTTCGGCCGGGAACCGGCCAGGCAGATCGTCTTCGTCGAGTTCGGCGAGCCCCTGCGCATGATCGTCGCGGACATCCCGCAGGACCCGCACCACTGGCCGTCCTTCGCCCGGGCGTTCATCGGCGACGTTGCCGAGCTGCCCCCCACCAGCACGGGACAGCGCGGCATCGCACTGCTCGTCTACGCCCGCGCCGGCCACGGCCCCGAGGCCATCGAGTGGTACACCGCGCTGTGGCGCCACCTCGCCGCCGCGTGCGCCCGGTACGGCCTGGCCGTGATCGAGAGCCAGTTCATCACCCCCACCCACTGGTGGCCCCTGCCCGCGGACACCTCCTGCGGCAACCCCGGCCCGGGAACACCCCGCACCGTCGATGATGCCGACCGGCCGACCGTGGACCCCCACGTCGTAGGCGGCGACGACCAAGACGGCGGTGGCGTGGTGGCCGACGCCCTGCGGTTCTTCGCGGAGGAACTGGAGGCCGGCGGCGAGGCGGTCATACGGGATCTCGAGCCGGTGCTCGACGCCGTGCTGACCGGCCGCCGCGGTGTCGACACGCTGACGGAACCGGAGGCGGCGCGGCTGCTCCTCGCGGTCCAGAACGGGGAGGTCTTGCACCTGGCCTCGACGTACTGCGAGCCCGGCGAGGTGAAGCGGGCGAGGTGGCTGTGGGCGCGTATCGCACGCCTGTGCACCGGCCGCCACCGCCGCCTGGCCGCCGCGCCGCTCACCCTGCTCGGTACCGCGCTGATGCTCGACGGCGACCTGGCGGCGGCCGAAGGGGCAGCGGTTCAGGCGTTGGAGGCCAAGCCCGGGGATGAGGACGCGCAGGCACTGCTGGGTCTGGTGGCCCTGGCCGAGGTCGACCAGGTGATCGGCGCGCCGGTCGGTGTCCCGGACTCGCTGCGGGCCGTCCTTCGCGAGCAGCGCGAGGGGTAGTCGCACTGCTGGCCGGCGCCGCCCGGGTGCCCGTTCCGACGGGATGCCACCCGGGCGGCGCCCCGGCCGCCGTGAATCTCGGAGGAGTTGGGGTGTGCCCAACAGGCACGCCCTCAAATAGACTTAAGTCAAGAAAGAAGACGGAAGTCCTCTCCTGTTGCCGCTCCGGACCGCGAATCCGGACTAAACCTGATAGGGACCCATGAACGACAAGCTGCTCGTGCTCAACGGCGCTGAAGGCCTGGTTCACCTGCTGCCGCACCTGTTCGACTACCACCCCGAGAACAGCGTGGTTCTCGCCGGTATCACCCCGACCGGTACGCCGCTCGGAGTCCTCCGCACCGGTCTGCCCGCCGACCCCGCCCACTGGCCGTCCCTGGCCGACGAACTCGTCGGCCACCAGCAGGACGACTCCGCGTCGTTCCTGTTCCCGATCCACCGGCTCGTCGCCTACGTCTGCCCCGACCCGGCCGACCCGGACTACGGGCCGCAGTCCCGCCTCACCCACCAGCCCATCGCCGACCACCTGCGCGAAGCCTGCCACCGCCGGGGACTGGTCCTGAGCGAAGCGGTGTACGTGACCCGGTCCCGCTACTGGTCGATGCTGACGACCGGCCCCAACGACGGGCACCCCATCCCCGAACCGCCCGCAGCACTCGACTCGACCCGCCTGCCGCGCAGCAGCGACGTCCTGAAGTCCCTCGCCCCCGCCACCGGGGCCCGGGCCGCCGCCATGACCGCGACCCTCGACACCGCCGTGCGCACCATGCACGCCGACATCCGCTCCGGCGGGCACCAGAGCGTCGTGGACGACGCGATCGACCTCGTGACCGCCACCATCGCCGAACTGGTCACCGGCGCCCGGCAGGCCAAGGACACCCCTGACGACCTCACGGCCCGACTGCTGCTCGTCCTCCAGTACCGCGACGTGCTCAACACCGGGCTCATGCACTGCGAGGACCACGAGCTGACGGCCGCGAACGAGCTGTGGCTCGCCCTGGCCCACCGCTGCCCCGCCGCCTACACCGACCACGCCGCCGCACCGCTCGCCCTCCACGCGTTCACCGCATGGGCACTCGGCAACGACGCCACGTCCCGACTCGCCCTCCAGGCTGCCGAAGTGTGCCTCCCGGGCCAGGACCTGACGGACTTCCTCCTCAACGTCTTCAACAGCGGATCGAGCTTCCACGATCTGCGCAAGCACCTGCGTGAGGCCCGCGCCACCCGGCAGGACCCCGTCACGGGCTGAACCAGCCGCCGTGGGGGCCGCCCCCGGGCGGCCCCCGCACCCACCCCAAGCCCATCCCGCGAACGGAGAGAAGTCTTGACCATCCACCCGGTGCCCGCCTTCGACGTCAGGAACCCGGCACAGGCCGTCGAGGCACTGCCCTACCTGCTGGGCTTCCAGCCCGACCGCCCCGAAGGCATGGTGTTCGTCCTCACCTACGACACCTTGCGCGAGCGCCCGCTGTTCAGCCAGAAGCTGACACTGCCCCGCGACGTGGAGGACCCGACGGAGACCGCCAACGACCTGCTGCACACCACGATGCACCGGCTGGAGGAGTTCAGCACCGGACCGACCAGCATCCTGCTGTACCTGTGCGCGAACGCGGAAGACGCCCGCGACGGCCACAACGCGATGCGCCAGCACCGAGGCCTCGCGGACGCGCTGATCCTCTCGGCCGAGACCCACGGCGTGGACGTCCTCGGCGTCACGTTCGTGACCCCCACACACTGGTGGGCCTACCACGACCGCAACCCCCACTACCGGAGCGAGGGAATGCCTGTGGACGGCCCGGACAACCCCGGACCCGTCACCGCGAACGCCCTCGCCTTCGGCATCCCCACCCCGCCCAGCGGGGCGAAAATCGCCGCCGCGTTCGAACCCGTCACCGGGACCGACGCCGACACCCACCGGGCCGCGATCCGCGAAGCCGTCAGCCTGCGAGCCGAGCGAGTCCAGGACAGCAGCTTCGACGCCGAGACGCAACGGCTCACAGCGATCCTCGACCGTCTGCTGCTGAACGGCGGCGACGGAACCCCCTTGACGGACCTCACCCCCGAGCAGACCGCCGAGCTGATCGTCGGACTGCGCCACCGGCCCCTGCGCGACGTCGCGCTCGGCTACATCGCACCGAACGAGCTCGCGCGCGCCCGCGAGCTGTGGGCGATGCTCGCCCGCCGCTGCGCCAGCGACAGCACCACCTTCGTCGCCCCCCCTCTGACGCTCGCCGGGTTCGCCGCCGCCGTCGCCGGGGAGATCCCGGCCGCGCTCATCGCCACCGAACGGGCAAGGACGGTCGACCCCCGCTACCTTCTGGCCGAGCTCCTGATGGAGCAGATCGTGATGACGGGCTCCGTGAAGGACCTCGCCGACGTGGTCCGGGAGCAGCGCGAAGACCGCCTGCGCGGCCGAGACAACTGACCGACCGCCCGGGGGCGGGTGCCAGTCACCCGCCCCCGGGCCTCGACCCGCACCGCCAGTCCGACCGCAACCAGGTGGGCACCGTGAAGTACAGCGAAGCGCAGTTCGAACCGGACGATGAGGCGGCGCCGGCCGTCGCGGACCCCGACACAGGGGAGGTCCGGGTCCTCGCCCGCCTGTGCGACACCTGCATCTACCGGCCGGGCAACCTGATGAACCTCGCGCCCGGCCGCGTGCGGCAACTCGCCGCCGAAGCCCTCGACGCCAACGGGCACATCGTCTGCCACTCGACTCTGCCCGCCCTCGCCCCACCCGGCACCAAGGGCGCGATCTGCCGGGGCTTCGCCAACGCCCACGGCAACGCGATCTTTGCGCTGCGCATCGCCGCCGCCTTCGGCCGCATCGTCGAGGTGCCGCCGCCGGCCAAGGCGACCGACTGACCCCACGCGCTACGCCGCAGCGCCGCCGACCTCGCCCAGCGCACCGCACTGCTCAGCTTGGACTGACTGCTCGCACCCGACAACTTCCTTTATTTCAGCGGCACTTGGTGTGCCCCGGAGTTAATGAGTTGGGGAGGCTGGTCAGGCCCGGTCACACCGGCCGGGGCACCCCGCCAACGCCAGGTCGCGCACAGCGGCGCACACACTCCGGAGGCCAGCATGACCACACAACCGCCCCTCACCCCGGGCCCCGCCACCCCCGAAACCGTCACCGCCGCCCGCGACCGGCACCGCCAGGCCGCCGCCGACACCGACCTCGGACCCACCGCCCGCCGCTACCACCAGCACGCCGCCTGCGCCTACGACTGGGCACTCCAAACCCTCGGCACCCCGACGGGCAGCCGCCACCTCGGCTACGCCCACGCCTATGCCGAGCAAGCCGCCCAGCACGCCCCCGCCACCACCCGGAAGACGCTCATCCTCCCCGGCCCGTTCTGCGAATGGCTGACCGAGAACAACCTGCTGCCGAACGACTACACCGGCGACGAACCCGCCGACCGACTGCTGCTCGCCTACCGCGCCGGCACCCTCTACCGCATTGACGCCTCCAGCTGGAATCTGAAGATCCCGGCTCACGACCCCATGGCGATGTACGAGCTCACCCAGCTCGGACTTCGGTTCAGCCAGCACTGCTCGCCCGACAACCCCCACACACCTGCCCAGGCGCGCGCCATGGTGGTACTCGCCGATCGAATCGGCGACCTCGCCAACCGCGTTTTGCACGACGCCAACTGACGCCGGGCCGGGCCGCACACCGGCCCGGCCTCAACCCCTACAAGGACGACTATGCCGACCCCTCGGCCGCTCCTTGCGCCCACCTGCCCTGCCCCCTACCGGCGCACCGACCCGATCCGCGCCTACCAAGAAGCGCTCCACCGCGAGGCCGAAGCCCAACAAGCCCTCGCCGTCACCGCCTACGAACTCCTCGCCGCCCAAGCCCGTACCCACGTTCCCGAGACCGCCGCCATCGAGTTCGAGGAAACCCTCGACTCCGACCGCATCCATGCCCTGTGGGCCAACCCCCGCGACCACCGCTACCCGACCCCACCCTTGCTGTGGCGCCGCGCCCCCGCGCTCTCCTGTGAACCGCCCTGGCTCAAGAAGGCGGACCGACTGCTGCCCACCGTGCTGCTCGGGGCGCACCTTCCCGTCACCAAGCTGGCCGGCCACCGGCGCCTACTCAACCTTCCAGCCCCGGACGTGGCCGCCGCCCTCGCCTCCCGGATCCGCCGAGCCTTTCCGCAGGCAACCGCGCTACTGCTCAGCCTCGACGCACGTCCGCGCGCCGTCACCGTCCAAGTCGCGAACATCGTCGGCCCCGACGGCGCCTCCCTGCACGCGATTCCCAACGAACACGACTGGGCAGCGCCAACCGCCCAGACGTGGTGGCGGCTCAACAAGGGCCACGTCGTCCGAGCGGTCCGCCACCTGTGGGCGCACCCCGACCACCGGTCCCGCGTCTTCCAGGCCCAAGGCCACCGCTCCCTGATGTGGAACCAAGGCCTTCAGGGGCTCGTTCTACCCGCCATCCCGGTCCTGACCGGCCCCACCGACTCCTGACACCCTGCGCGGGCCCGTAGAAGGCCTTCTACGGGCCCGCGCGCCGCACCCAACCGGGCGTGCTGCCCTACGGCTACGCGGCGGCGTACCTCGGTCTGCTCGGCACCGATCTCCGCGAGCTGCCGCCCGGGTGGCACGACGACGTGATCCGGGCCATCGCGGATCAGCCCCTCGGGTATGACGCCGGAGCGCCGGCCGAGAAGGAGCAGGCGAGCGCTCGGGATGAGCCCTGTGTCAGCCGCGGCGGGCGAGGGGAGCAGGCGCGATGCGGTCCACCTTGCTCGCCCGGCCAGGAAGTTGGCCCAGGCCGGTGTGATTTACCGTTGCCGATGCCGCGCTCAGGGGTTGACCCAGATCTCTGTCTCTCCGGTGCCGTAGACCTCAGGCATCGGATGATCCACGCCATGGCGCCACTGGTGCCGCGAGGCGTTGTGCTCCGTGTCAAACTTAATGTCGGAGTCGCGAGACTGGGCGCCGCACTCGCAGCGCCAGCGATAGAGCGGCCGACCGCCGGGCCCGTTGGACGCCGTGCCTGGCTGTGACGTAGCCCTGGTGAGGGCGCGCAGAACCTTCTTGATCACGGCCGATCTCCCTCTTCCAGCCCAAGGGTGATGGTGCGGAATCCCTCGACGCACCTGCTGGTGCCCCTCATTGCTCCTCCGGCCGCCAGGCGATCGTCAGTGGCAGGAACCTAGCGGCCGTCAAAGTTCAGTGGCAAGGAGCGAGGTCTTTTAATCCGTAGGCCTGCCGATTTCGTTCGGAGCCCGTTTTTCGGTCCGCCACCCGTTGTGACCTGGTCTTTCTTGCGCCTACGAGGATGCGGCCGTGCGGTCGGCTCGTCCTTGATGGGGCGCGAGTGGGCCGCTCGTGGGGCGCCCGGGTCTGGCGACGGACCGTCAAAGTGTCACGCTGAGCTATGTATCCCTCGGTTCGGCAAGGCTCCCGGCAGGGCCTTCGCGCGCTGCCTGCGTGGCGTGGACTGGTACCGGATGCCCCGGGAGAGCTTTCGGGCCGCATCGATGACCACGCGGGCCGTCGCCTCGGCGCTGAGGTGGGCCGTCTCGGGCAGGACCGACGTGTACGTGTCGGCGGTCGTCATGATCGTGGAGTGCCCCAACTGGGCCTGTATGACCTTGAGATCGGATCCGCCGGTCAAGGCGAGACTTGCCGCGCCATGACGCAGGTCATGCAACCGGACAGGCGCCAGACCACTCCCGCGCACCATGTTCTGGAACACGTGGCCGATGTAGTCCGGGCGCAGCGGACGTCCGTAGGCGTCGGTGAATATGTAATCGGACTCATTCCAGTCAATTCCCGCTGCGAGTCTTTCCTCCTTCTGTCGGCTACGGTGTGTGTTCAGTGCATGGATGGTGCTTCTGTCGAGAGCGATCGTTCGCTCGCCAGCCCGCGTCTTGACCGGGCAGACCTCGAGCCGTCCGTTCTCCCGCTGCTGTAGTTGCCGGGCGACCGTGAGTGTGCGGCCCGAGGCGTCGAAGTCCGACCAGCGGAGCCCCGCGCCTTCCCCGCGGCGAAGACCGCGTAGGGCGTACAGGTGGTACAGGGCGTACAGCCGATGATCACTCGCGAACGCGAGGAACGCGGCGGTTTGCACGGGTGTCCACACGGCAACAGGCGGGCGCTCGCCGGTCCGCCTCCACTCCGCGACCCGGTTGTCCGTCCAGACCACCGGGTGCGGTCGAGGTGCTCGCGGTAGATCCAGGTGGCGAGCAGGGTTGGTGGCCAGCAGGCCGCTGCGCACCGCGTGGTTCAGAGCGGCACGCAGGGTCGCCTGCACGCGGCGCAACGTGCCGGCGCTGACCGGCCGGCCCGTGTTCTGGTGTCGACGGACGATGGTGCTGAAAGCCTGCTGGACCGAGTTGCTGGTCAGCTCACAGAGCAGCTCGCGGCCGAGCAGTGGCACGAGGTACTGCTCCAAGTGCTGCCGGTAGCCGCGGGCGGTCGAGGGCCGGAGGTGCGGCTCGACCATGTTGTACCAGCGCTGAAGCCACTGGCCGGTTGTGAGTAGCCCGCCCTGGCCGACGAGGTCGCGGTCTCGCAGGCGTTTGAGAGCGCGCTCGGCATCGGCCTGGGTTCGATAGCCGCCCCGACGCAGCCGGGACCGGCGATCGTCGACGGCCGCTGCCCTTGGCAACGCGAGATACCAGGAACCGTGGCCGCGGCGGCGGAGGTCCGGGCAGAGCCTTCCGAGCTGCCGGCCGGTGCGGAGGTCCCGGCAACCGCACCGCTTGTAGATCGTTCCAGTGCCACGCATGACGTCCTCCTTCCAGATTGCAGATGGACGCATAACCAGTGTGGACCCACGGCGTCAGCCGGCCGAAGGCTCTCGAATCTTCGCAATGCTCCTACGGCGGGCTGTTCTCAGTGGTGAGACATGAGAGATCGCGGACACGCTCTGGGTGACTGTGAGCCGGCGCGAGGAGACGGCGAGGGCGTCCGACCTCTTCGCTCCGGTGGTCGAGAAGCCGTGCCGGGCTGCGATCCGCAGCAAGGCGCAGAAGTCGTGCAGACGGTGATCTGATTCCGCACTGATTCTTCAGCGCACAGTGCGTGGGCCGACGGCATGTTCGCTCCGTTGGCAGGCGCATGGGGGAGTGCGCATCGGCGCTCCAGAGCTTCCTGGGGCGCGTGGCGCCGGTGAACGCGCCGTCTCCTCAGATCGAAGTTGTCCGAGTGCCGATCGAGTGTGGCCGCCCTGCTTTCGTTCGCGGACTCTGCCACCACTGCAAGACACGGCAATCAACATGGTTTCCCACGGCATGAGTTGAGAGTGCTTAGCGGTGCATCGGAGCTGTTCGCGGGCGGTAGCGTTTTCGGTGGCTCCGATGTGGAGCTGCCCCGGACGGTGTGTCACCACTGTCCGGGGCGTGAGTCGTTTGATCACGAGAAGGTTGGCACCTATGCATGACCAAACTGCCCGAAGGCGGGCTTACCCGCCCTCGCGGGCCCCTCAATCTAGCAGCGGCTCGCGGAAGCCCGTGGGATTGCGCGCGGCTGTCCTGGCCGCGTCCGGGGCGTTGTGCGGCAACGTGACGCCGGTGCTCGTCGTCGCGTGGATGGCACTGCGGGGCCTGCGCGTCGACGCCGAGCAGGTGCTGCTGGTCACGCTGTTGATGCAGGTTGGAGCCCCGAGGAGCGGAAGCGGCGGCTCGGCCTCGAGGCGCTGACCAGGTTGCCAGTGCTGCATGCCCGCGAAGGGGCTGGCAGCACAGGGCGCGCACCGCTTCCTCTTGAGGTCGCCGCCCGGGCCACCTGTCCGTGTCTGCAACCGAGTTGACGTGGGGAGGCCGAGATGACTGCTGACCGAAACCGACCCTCCCGGTGCCGGTGCCAGTGCCAGTGCCGCTCTGGCATCGGCTTCGCCGCCTTCGTGGCCCTTCAGGAGGAGGGCTACCTGCGCTATGTGCAGGCCCGGCTCGGAGACCGGGCGTTGAGCCAGGCCACGGTCGAGGTGGCCCTGGAGTGCGTGGAGGTCCACTGGGGCCGGGCGCTGTCGGAAAAGCGCCCGGGGGCGTACGCCTGGTGCATTCTGCGGGCCACTGTCGCCGCGGTCCTCGGATCCTGCCCGCCGGTGGCAGGAGGGGACAGGCTGCAGGCCGCGCTGCCGCCGGCGCCGGCGGATGCCGCGCTCCTGCACCACGAGCTTGGCATGCCGGTCGACAAGGCCGCCCGGCTGATGGGAGTCGACGAGCCTGACGTGCGTGTTGGCCTGCTGGCGGCCCGGCGGTTGCTGGGGGCGAACGCGGCCCCGCGTGGGGAGGTGGACTGCTCGAAGCTCTAATCGCATACCGAACGGACCGGCGCGCGCTCCGGGGCGAGATCGCCCGGGTCGCGCGAAGGTCCGTCATGCACGCACCACTTCACCCGATCCAGCGGTGGTGTGCTTCGCGCTGCCCATCTACGATGGGCGGATCAAGCCGCCGGGACCAGACCGGGGTTGCCGGACACCGAGGGGTACCGTGGGCGAGTCCGATCTGACGAGCCGGGTGAACGTGGAGATCCCGGCCGCAGCGAGGATGTACGACTTCCTGGGCGGCGGGACCAACAACTTCCCCGCCGACCGCCGGAGCGCCGAGGACCTTCTCGTCATCGCCCCCAGCAGCCGCGAACTGGTGTTACAGAACAGAGCGTTCCTGATGCGGGCGGTCGAGAGCATTGTGCGCGATCACGGGATCACCCAGATCCTGGACCATGGTTCGGGCTTCCCGGCCGAGCGCAATGTCCATCAGGTGGCCCAGGCCGCCGACCGGGACTGCAAGGTCGTCTACATCGACAACGACCCGACCGTGGTCCTTCACAGCCAGGCACTGCTCGACGAGAACGAGAACGTGCGGATCCTCGGCGCCGACATCACCGATCCGGCAGCGGTCCGCAAGGGCACCGAGGGCTTCATCGACTTCGACAAGCCGGTCGCGGCCCTGTTCGTGTCGGTCCTTCACTGCCTGGCCGACGATCTTCAGGCGGCCGAGGTAGTCCGCGAGAGCATCCGTGACCTGCGGCCGGGCAGCGTCGTCGTCCTATGCCAACTAGTCAGCGATCGCGCCGACTTCCGCCGACAGGTGACCGGCTTCATGCGAGAATGCACTGGCGGCAAGTGGGGGCGGGTGCGAAGCCGTGACGAGGTCGCCGACTTCTTCGACGGCCTGGACGTCAAGGAACCCGGGCTTGTGGACGTCAGCCACTGGCGCCCCGACACCGAAGTGCTCCCACGCCAGCGCAGCGACGAGTGGATCACCTACGGGGGACTGGCCGTCGTGCGGTGAACACCGCCGTCAGAGCTGCACCAGGTACCCGCCCGCTTCCCTCAGCAGCAACTCCCGGCTTTCGAGCCGGCCGAGGGAGTGCCCCATCAGGCGCCACAGCATTTCCTTGGCGTAGGTGAACTGCGACGGCCCCTTGGACTGCGCGTCCTCGTCGTCGGTCGGAGCCAGGTAGTCCGCAGCCATCAAGCCCTCGTTGTAGATGAGTTCGGGCAGGCCTGTGGTGCGGAAGTCGAGGTGGGTGATGCTGGTGACGCTGGAGGCGGCGGTGCAGGTACGGGGGATGATGCGGATGCCGTAGCCGGGAGTCTGCGTGAGGCGGATCAGCCGTTCCAGCTGTTCGACCATCACCTCCGGTGAGCCCACGGTCCGGGTGAGGACCCCCTCGTCGATGTAGTGCACGGTACGGACCTCGGCATCGCGTACCCGGTGCTGGCGTTGCAGCCGCAGCGCCACCCGCCGGTCGATCTCGGAGTCCATGGACCCGGGGAGGTCGCCGGCGATGAGCGCACGGGCGTACGCCTCGGTCTGGAGGAGACCGGGGAACACGACACGTTCGTAGCCGTACAGCTTCCAGGCCCTCGACTCCAGGGCGATCAGCCGCTCGACGAAGCGCGGCAGCAGGTCCCGGTAGGGGGCCGTCCACTCAGGCTGCATGGCATGACGTGCCAGCTGTTCGAACTCGCGCAGGATCTCCTGAGGCACCTTGTACGTACGCATCAGCGCCCGCACGTCCTTGAGCGTGACCTGGTTATTGCCCGTCTCGAAGCGGCTGAGCTTCGAGGCCGAGAACCCGGCGGTCCTGGACGCGACCTCCTTCAGCGTGGCCTTGTCCCGCAGAAGACGAAGGCCGGCGCCCAGCAGAATGCGGGACGCGGTTGGACTGTCCACCCCGGAAGCCGCCATACGCGCAAACCCGAACACATTTTCGGAGAAATTTGGACCCTGATTACTGGCCGACACGCGGGACCTCCCCCAATAGCGAGCATCGACGCTCGATTGTGGCACAGCGCGGCCCCGCGTGTCGTGTCGCGAATTACCCGGGCTAGCGCGCCACTTGGGCGCACATGTGGTCGAATTCTCCGACCTTTGACCCGCCAAGGAACGTCCTGAACTCGTCAGGCGTGAAGACGAGCGCGGGCCCGTCCTTGTGTCGACTGTTCCGCATCGCGATGCCGCCCCCTGTCAGGACGGCAACCTCGACGCACTGTCCGACGCCGTTGCTCGCCGCCGCCTTGAGCCACTTCACGCCCGGGATCGTGTCCGCCTGAACCCCATTGGCAATCATTTCCCGCCGTCCTTCCTGTCGTGGAAAAAGGTGTCCGCAGAGCCCCTGCCTGCACGGGAAATAGCAGGTCAAAAGCCTAATGCAATCCCACCGCGCAATTGCGTGGGATGCGTGAATCCTAGGCCGCGTGAAATCGAACACGCCCGCCGCCGATCGGGTGAAGGATGGAGGCCTTATCGGATGGTAGGTTTGGCATTCTTTGCTATGTATTGATGCCCTGATTCCGGCGGCCACCGCTCGAAAGATTCAGAACCGATATCCCGGCCCGTTTATGGACCCCGGATCGGTCTCAGCGCAGCCATCGCGACCGAAGCCCGGGCCTGCGCCGCGCCCATGACCCCCCGCGGTCAAGGCTCGCCCCAAGGGCCCGCGAACGTCCCACCCGAGCCTGAGAACACTCTGTGGGGGCCGCACTCGGCACACCGGTATCCGAGTTTCAACCGGTCCCGGTTCGAAGGCGCCACCGCGTCGTGATCGCCGAGCGCATGACACGACCAGACGCCACCACCTTCGGGCGGCCCACGCCCAAGGGGATCCGCAGGCGACGGGTCACAGGGGTATCCGGTTGGCAGCGTAGCGGCCAGATGCTCGGCCGAAGTGCCCGTCAAGGCCCATCGGGCTTCAACAGATCAGTCCAAGGTCGGTGACACGTCCCAAGACGAGTCACCGGTTCATGCCGCGGCGACAGGAGCACTTGCTACGGTGGACGCACATGGACAAACGGGGGCCTGATGACAAGTTTCCATGTCAAACCGGCGGACATGATCGTGTCCTCCGCCGGCTTCACCGACCTGCAGAACTCCGCCACCCAGCTGTACCGCAGCCTGGTCTTCTCCCTGGACGACGCGGCCGGCATGGCGGGCGACGACGACGCCGGCAAGAAGTTCGCCGCCAAGTACGACCCCGCCGCGCAAAAGCTCGTCGACGCGACGGCCCAGGTCATCGGCCAGCTCGGAGCGACCGCCAACGGCCTGTACACGATGGCGATCAGCTACCTCCAGACCGACGCCGACGTCGCCTCCGCGCTGATGTCCCCGCAGAACCTTCCCGAGTCCGCCAGCCCGGACTGCGACGAGCAAGTCGCCAAGGCCAAGCTCAACTCCGCAGCCGGGCACAACGACAGCGGAGCCGTCCACGAGATCATCAAACGGTTCTGGCCGCAGGGCGACCCCGCCAGGCTCCGCCAGGCCGCGAAGGACTGGAAGCACTTCGCCGAACTCGTCAGCCGCCTGGGAACCGAGGGCGACAAGCGCGTCCAGCGCGTCACCGCCTCCAGCACCTCCGGCGCCGTCACCTCCTTCTCGCAGAACTGGGCGAAGGTCCACGACGGCTGCGCGACGAGCGGCCCGCTGCTGAACAGCATGACGAACGCGGCCTACAAACTCGGGCAGGCCTGCGAGGCCTACGCGAAGTCGGTCGAAGACCTGCGGGACACGCTGGAGGACCTCGCGATCGCCGCCGGCCTCGTCGCCGGCGCCGGGATCCTCCTGACGGTCGTCACCCTCGGCGGCTCCGACGTGGCCGCTGTGGGCGGGGAGGCCGCGATCGCCGCCGAGGCCGGCACCGCGGCGGTGGCCATGGCCGCAGCGGTCGAGGGCAGCGCGGAACTCGCCGTGCTGGCCGAAGCGGCGGCCGTCGTCGACACGGCGGCCGCCAACCTCATCCCCGTCGGCGCAGCAGCTGTCACCGCCACCGCGGCCACGGCCGTCGTCCTGGCCGGCACGGCGGACGCCGCGGCGGCCCCCGGGCCCAAGCCCCCGCCGTTCACGGTCACCCCCGGGATGCCGCCACTGCCCCACGACCCGGCCAGCCCGTTCCCGCTGCTGCCCGCGCAGCAGCAGGCCGACATCCGGACCTGGATGACGCAGATGGAACAGGACGGCCGCACGTTCCAGGCCCTGGGGCCCTCCGTCAAGGGCGACCCGAAGATCGACGCACGCCGCTCCTACCAGGTGAGGGTCGCCGGGTCGACGGAGTACCGCCTGTACACGGCCGTGACCGACCCGGAGACGGGCCGGGAACTGGGCATGGACGCCGACGGTGTCCGTGCGGCGGACGGGGCGGCGATCGACGCGAAGTACATCGGCCAGCAGAAGAGCTGCAAGTCGCCGTTCCGGCTCGACAACGCCGACGGCGTCTTCGACTTCGTGTACGAGAACACGATGGACGGCGAGTCGAAGAAGCTGGAGAAGTACGCGTCCGCCCTCAAAGACCCACGCAACAAGGTCAACCACCTTGAACTGATCACGAACGACGCCAAGGCCTCTGCCTACTTCCAGGGGCTGATGACCGCCCAGGGCGTCACCGGACGCGTCCGCGTCGAACCCTGACCGGGCACCCCGACCGCCCCCGCGCACAGAAACGAGAACACCCCCGTGGGATCCACCTTCTACGTCAGCGCCGACCACGAACACGCCGGCCCGTGGACCTTCACCGGCGAACAGGTCAAGGACTGCGTCCGCAGGCACTGGCCGGACGCCACGGTCAGTGACGCCTTCGAGAACTTCCTGGAGATCCACGCCGAGACCGAGACCGGCCAGTGGACAGAGCTGTCGTACAACCTGCGGCACGGCGCGTTCTCCTTCGAGGACAGGGAACCGCACTCCGCGCCGCTGACCGTCATCTACACCGTGCTGCACGACCTCGCCCCCCAGACGCCCGTCGTGTGGTGGATCGACTACGACGCCGACCTCCAACCCCTCGACCTCGCCGGAGGCCGGGAAGCATTCATCGAGAGCTTCCCGGCATAGGCCTCTCCGAAGACCACGACGAAGGCCTTCTCGACCGGCCCGCGCCGACTTCATGCGCCAAAGCCAGGCACTCGGACGGCTCGCCAGCACCGGTCGAATTGGGGAGCGCCGACGTCAGCGGTCCCCACAGGGTGGTCTGATGTTCGATCATCTGGAGATCGGGGTGTGGCCGCCGGAACCCCGGTTCGCTGCCCAGATGCGGTTCCGGGTCGGCGGCGAGGACGTGGTCGCAGAGGCGGTTCGCGAAGGCGACCGCGGACCTTACGCGGCTGATGTGCTGCCAGTCGGCCACCCCAGCCCTCTTCGGGCGACCGACGAGGCTCGCCGGCTGGAACTGGGGGAACCGGAGTGCACCGGTGGCTGCTGTGGCTTCCTGACCGTGGTCGTGCAGCGGTTCGGGGAGATCGTGCAGTGGTCGGACTGGGAGATGCCGCGGGAGTCTCCGCTCGACCCCGATCCCTGCCCTCTGCCGGAGTTCCACTTTGACGCGAGTCAGTACGACGCCGAATTGGCTCGCGCTGAGGAGGACCGTTCGTGGCAGGGGCGACCGTAGCCCAGCACTGCGCAACCCAGCCCGGCCGAGGGCTCTTACCGGCCTCGCGTCCGGGGCAACGGGGACTCTCCAGCAAGCCCAGGTGCTGTCGTTCTCGTGAACAGAGCCACTGAACCTTCTTCAGAGGGTCGCCGTTTGTCTCGGCGGGGTTCATCAGCAGATTTGATGGATAGTCACATGTGGTAGCCAAGTGCGTCTATGCAGTGACCGCCTGCCCTGCCTCGAATGGAGACCTCCGTGATCCCCTCATCGCCGCTTGTTACGGACCGCATCTCACCTCCCGCTGGCTTCTTGACAAGCCCCCGTCCGACTCGCAGGCCGGGGCGTCGGTCGCGGTCGGCGTGGCGGTTCGGTGCACTGCTGGGGGCCGTGGGGCTGCTGCTGGGCGCAGCCGCGGTCCCGGCGGCGTCGGCCGCACCCGCCGCCCTTCGCGACTGCCCCGTCAAGTACCTGCCCGCCAACGCCTACAGCGTGCACAACGGGTACCAGTTCCAGGCCGACGGCGCGGGCCGTCCCCTGACGGCACTGGCCCCGTTCGGCACGCTGGTCGAGGAGGCGGCCGGCCGGGACAGCGCCTGCACCGCCCGCGTCGGCCACTACGCCGACCCGCTGCCCAACTACGACGGCGGTCACCTGATCGCAGACTCCCTCAACGGGCCCAGCATCAGGGAGAACCTCGTACCCATGCAGGGCCCGAAGGTCAACAGGAACGCGTACAGGTACTTCGAGATCGCGGTCACCCGCTGCCTGGCCCAGTACCACGCCGACGGTCTCCAGTACTCCATCACCGTGAGCTACCCCGCCGGGACCGACCCCGTCCCCCACACGATCACCCCCCTGCTGACCGTCAGGTCCCAGGGCGTCGACCACCCCGTCCGCCTCGATATCCCCAACACCGACCTGACCTCCGCCCAGGTGGCCGACCTGAAGCACAGCGTCGATACGCAGACGGCCGCTGCCGGCTGCCCGCACAAGTAACAACCACGCCCGGCCGGCTCCGGCCAGATGCGGGGCCGGCGCGGTTGCCACCTGGGGGCGTGCGCTGCTGAGCCGGTGTTCCGGGAGAAGAGGTGGGCTCGGCATCACGCTGTCGGCGACGTTGCAAGCCCTCCAGGGCTGATGACCACCGCGGCTGCAGCAGGCCGACCACCCGCTCCAGGTCGCGTTGCAAGCCCTCCAGGGCTGATGACCACCTCCAGCCTGGGCGGGGTCCTGGAAGTACTGCTGACGTTGCAAGCCCTCCAGGGCTGATGACCACCAGCGGACCAGGGCGGTGCCGGTCAGGCGGGCCAGAGTTGCAAGCCCTCCAGGGCTGATGACCACCCTCACCCGCGACAGCCGGCCGTCCTGGCAGGCCACGTTGCAAGCCCTCCAGGGCTGATGACCACGTGATCCTCACCGGCCACAAGATCCGGGAGGAGCGGTTGCAAGCCCTCCAGGGCTGATGACCACCCGCCGCGTACGCGTGGGACACGTCGTCAGCCCAGTCGTTGCAAGCCCTCCAGGGCTGATGACCACCTGCCGGAGCCTCCCCGGTGCCCGCCCAGACGAAGGCGTTGCAAGCCCTCCAGGGCTGATGACCACGACCCTGTACGGCGGGCCGCTGGACGGCGAGGAGATGTTGCAAGCCCTCCAGAACTGATGACCACCGGGGCGGAGTCCTCGCCCCCGAGTTCTCCTCGATGTTGCAAGCCCTCCAGGGCTGATGACCACTGGAGAAGTTGCGCCAGCGTGCGGAGAACGCCCGCGTTGCAAGCCCTCCAGGGCTGATGACCACCGTTGGGGCGGGCGCACCCGCGGCCGCCGTGACGAGTTGCAAGCCCTCCAGGGCTGATGACCACGCGGGAGCAGGCCGGGGCCCACGCCACGGCGGTGCGTTGCAAGCCCTCCAGGGCTGATGACCACGCGCGGTGCTCGGCCAGAACGGCGGCCAGCAGTGACCGTTGCAAGCCCTCCAGGGCTGATGACCACCTCCGACCCACCACCACCGGCTACCGGCTCGTCCGGTTGCAAGCCCTCCAGGGCTGATGACCACCCGAGGGTAAAGCACCAGGTCGCCGGGTGTACCGAGTGGCTGGGTGGTGGCTGTTCTGCAGCGACTGGCCGGTAGTGCATCGTCGCAGGTCAGGGCGTTTTACGGAGATCTTGTCCGTGATTGCAGACTGTTGTGGCGCCGGCCCGGTGTCGCGGGGGGTGTTGGTGCAGTCCGTGGCCTGTGTTGACCGGACTGCGATGACTGCAGTCAATCTCGAACTTGTAGCACATGCAGACAATTATCGGTGCAATTAGTGGGAAACCAGAGGATTTCTTTCCATGACCAACTACGCTTCGCCATCGATCCGTTGAGCGAACACGGTGATCATTTTGGACTCCTGGAGGGTGCGGTGCGGGTCAGGGTGGATGTCACACCGGATACGTCGAGCGTGCGGTGGGAGGACCTGCACGGGGCCGCGCGTGGTGTGGTGTATCAGCTGCTCAGTGGCCAGGACGAGGCTTTCGCTCAGGCGTTGCACGACGGCGGGTGGCAGGGGAAGTCGTTGAAGCCGGTGGGGGTGGCGGGGCCGCTGTTCGTGGGTGCGCCGCACCGCAAGGGCGTCTACACCACCTCGCCTGATGGGTCGGTGTGGTTCGGGTCGCCGGTCCCGGAGATCGCGTCGCTGCTGGTGCGCGCGCTGGCCTCGTGCGAGGAACTCTCCTGGGGAAAAACACGGTTGAGGGTGCGGGGGCTGGCGCTAGACGTGGACACCGTGGTGCCGGCGGGGGAGGGGCTGGTGGAGCTGGAGACGGTGACGCCGGTGGTGCTGAAGCACGAGAGCCGGAACCTGCTGCCGGGCGACGAGCATTACCTGGACCGGTTGCAGCACAACCTGGCGCACAAGGCGGATCTGCTGGGTCTGCCGGCGCCGCGTGGTGTACGGGTGCTGGAGGCGGGGCCGCGGCGGCGGTTCACCGTTCGAGGGGCGCCGCGGATCGGCGCGCGGGTGCGGGTCGCGATGGAGGCCGACGGCCGGTTCGCGAACGCGGTCCGTTCGTGGGGGCTGGGTCTGGACACGATCCAGGGGTTCGGATGGGTGAGGTGAGCGCGCTCGCCGTGACGGGCCATCCGCTGCAGCGGGCCGGGGCGTGGGCGGTGGCCGTCCTCGCCGGCCGCGACGACCCGGGCCGGGTGAGCGAGGCCGACCTGGAGGCCGTGTCGGCCGCCGTGGTGGCAGACGTGGTCGCGGCGGCCACCGCGCCCAAGGACACCAGCCGCTACGACTGGTGGAAGGTGCTCTTCGCGTTGTACCCGAACTCGAAGGCGACGCACAGCAAGCGGCCCTCCGACCCGAACGTGCTGCGGCCGGACATCGAAAGGCTCTTCGCCCCGGATGTCCCGGAGGCCGGCCGGACGCTGCCCTGCACGTTCTGCAACACCGGCACGACGGCCGTCTGGGCGAAGTCGAATCTCCCGCTGTTCGACACCAGCAAGGCCCTGAACACCCTGCCGCCCGGCGTCCCCGGCTGGCCGGTGTGCCGGGGATGCAGGACCACGATGTGGGCCCTGCCCTACGGCGCCTGGGTCACTGCCGGCTCGGCGACCGTGCTGTCCTGCGAGAACGAAACCGCGCAGCGGGACTTCGCCCGGCGCAACGTGCGGCGCGCCCGCCGCGTGATGCACGCCGGCTTCACCGGCATGCCGGCGACGGCCCGGCCCGAGACGGTGGTCCTTGCGGCCCTGCGGGACGCTACCGAGGGCCTGTGCGCGACCACGCTGTGGACCTTCAAGAACGACAACCAGGACCCCTGGCTGCGGGTCACCCGCACCCGCCGCGCCGTACCCGCCTTCCTGGCCACCGTGGACGGCAACGCGCCGCTGCGCCGCGGCTGGCATCTGCTCCGTCGTTCCCTGACCCGCTACGACGCCCAGGGCCGGATCGTCGCGGGTGGGGCGGGCGAGGCGGCGCGGCTGTTGTTCGAGGCCGAGGACGGCCGGAGCCGACCGCTGCTGGGACAGCTGCACCGCCTCCTCGCGGACACCGACGATGCCTGGAGCATCGGCGACCGGGAGGCGCTGGTCCGGCTCGCTTTCACCTATGCCGAGGAGGTCTTCGGAATGGAAACGGATCTGGAACCGGTGGCGACGCTGATCGCCGACTGGATCGAGCAGGGCACCAGCCCGCGCGGGCGGCTGGCGGAGTACCGCAACGCCGCGCTCAACGACTACAAGCTCGGCACGCTCCTGGTCCACGCCTACACGCGTCTTCAACTTGACGGCAGCAAGACGCCGTTGGCGGGACCGGAGCTGTGGAAGCCGCTGATTAGGCGCCAGCCGCGCGCGTGGGAGCAGCGGATGCTGCTGTTCGCGCAGGTGTCGGTGCTGCTGCAGCAGCGCGGCGTCCCGATCGGTGCCAAGGAGGCGGATCCGCAGCAGGAACGCGAGATCGAGGAACTCGCGGAGCGGCCGGCGTTCGCCGGTGACGGCGAGGACGAGTACGACGGCTACCACGACTACGAGATGGGACAGGCGTAAATGGCTTTCCTGGCAGGCATGATGGTGCTCTCGGTGAACGCGGGCGCACCGAACAACGGGCGGGGCGAGGAGACCATGTCCCGCGTGAAGTTCGCGCGGGTCAGGGGCCGCAAGCACCCTTACGTGTCCGCGCAGGCGGCGCGCCGCTGGATCCGGGAGACGATGGTCGAGCGCGGTTCGGTGCCGTCCCCGGTCACCCGGGTCGGCAAGGCCCAGGGCAAGGCCCAGAAGGCCAACACCCAGGCGGATCCCGTCCGTTACGCGGACGACGACCTGTTCGGCTACATGCGGACCGGCGCGAAGAAGGACGACGCGGCGACGACATTGCGTGACAGTCCGTTCATGCTCGGCACGCTGATGTCCGTGGAACCGGTCTTCCCGACCGAGGACTTCGGCGTGATGTCCCGCGGGGTGACCGAGCCCGTCCTGCACGGGCACGAGTTCTACACCGCCGACCTGGCGGCCCCATTCCTGCTGGACGTCCCGAGGATCGGCACCTTCACCCTGCCCGGGGCCGACGGCGTGGGCCGGCCCAACTACCTCACCCCGGAACAGGCTCTTCAGGTGGCCGAGGCCGCGGCCCTCGGTGCTTCCACCGTCCAGTTCCGTGACCAGCCGGCCGTGCGGCTGCCGCTGGAGGAGCGGCGCAGGCGTACGGCGCTGCTGCCGGAGGCGCTCGCGCATCTGAGCGGCGGAGCGAAGCAGGCCCTGCACTACGGCGACCGGGTTCCCTCGCTGATGGTCCTGGCCCCGTTCAAGGGCGGCATCAACCCGTTGGGCAACGTCATCGACGCCGACCCTGACACCGGGGTGCGGGTGCGCGGGGACGTGCTCGTCAAGGAACTCGAAGCGTGGACAGGGGAGTGGGAGAAGCCTGTGCGCATCGGATGGCGTCCGGGATTCCGAGACCAGGCGCGCGAGGACTTCGAGAAGCAGTGCGCGCGGGAGCTGGCGGACGGGACCATCGTCATCGACCACCCCCGCACGGTCCTGCTCCAGCTGGCGGCCGACCTGCGCGAGGGACGGCTGGACGGCTGGTTCGACGACCCGGCGCAGGCATGACGCCGACGCAGAACACGGCCCCACCGTCCGCGAGAGGGCCGGTCGAGGCCCTGCGGGCCACGTTCTACGCCCCTATCGCCTCGTTCAGGGACCCGCTGTTCCCCGGAATCACCCGCATCCTGCCGGTGCCGCCGCCCTCCACCGTCCGCGGAATGCTCGCCGCCGCCACCGGCGTACCCGCCGAACCCCTCGCCCTGGGAATGGCCGCGCGGGCGGACGGCCACGGCGTCGACACCGAGACCTACCACCCCATCGCCGCCGACGGCAGCAACCCCGCCACCGGCGGCAGGGTCCGGTCCGGGAAAGGAGGAACGACCGCCAAGGACCGCCCCTTCCTCGCCGGCGTCCACCTGACCCTGTGGATCCCCGAACCGGACGCCACCCGCCTCGCCCGGGCGCTGCGCCGCCCGCGCCACGGCCTGCGCCTGGGCCGCTCCCAGGACCTCGTCCACCTGACCGCGACCGACCGTGTGCTCCTCGAGCCCGCCGACCGGGCGGTCGTCGGCCACGCGCTCGCCCCGCTCGACGGGCACGACCTGCCCTCCGCCCACACCCACCGCCTCGCCGACACCGTCTCCACCGACCGCCTCACCACCACCTGGTCCGACTACCTGTGGTGCGACGAACCCACCACCACCGCGGCATCCGTACGTCACGCCTACCGCGAAGCACCCACCGACCCGGCCCTGCACGAGGACACCCAAGCCGTATGGCTCCTGACCCCCTGACCCCACCACGACGGCGCGCCCTCACCGACCTGCGCGCCAAGTCCCTGCCCCGCGACGACCCGGAACGCCTCACCACGCACCTGCGCACCGTCCACGACGCCGTGGCCCAGCTCGAGGCCCGCATCGCCACCGCCGGCATCATCGCCACCGAGCCCCTCTTCTGGGCCCAGGTGCGCGCCGCAGCCCTCCTGCACGACGCGGGAAAGATCGCCGAGAGCTTCCAACGACAGCTCGAACCCGGCGGCGAACCATGGGGAGAGCGTCACGAAGTCCTCTCCCTCGCCTACGTCGACCTCCTGGCCCCGGCCGCGGCGTGGAGCGCCCAGGAACGGCTGCTGATCGCCACCCTCGTCGCCGGCCACCACCGCCCGCTCCACGCCGCGTCCTCCCTCGGCGGCGGCAAGCCCGCCCTGGCGCGCCTCTACAACGCCGGCACCCGCTGGGACCAGGCGTTCGGCCGCCCGCCCGGCCTCGACAGCCGGCCGCAGGTGCCGCGCGGCCTGCACCAGGAACTCCTCGCCTGGCTGGCCGGCTTCCTCCAGACCGAACCGGTGCCGCCCGCGCCCGGCGACCCGACGACCGCCGACCGGGCCCGCCTCCTCCTCGACGAAGTCCTCACCACCTGGAGAGAACCCGTCAAAGCCCACACGGGCCTGCTCGCCGTCCTCGCCCAGGGCGCGCTCACCCTCGCCGACCACGCCGGCTCCGCCCACGTGGACCTGCAGACCCACATACCCCTGCCCCTCGACTACCTGACCCGGCTCCCGTACACCCCGCACCGCCACCAGCAGCAGGCTGCCGACACCACCGGGCACCTGGTCCTCATCGCCCCCACAGGCAGCGGCAAGACCGAAGCCGGACTCGCCTGGGCCGCCCGCCAGCTGGCGACCATGCCCGGGCTGCCCCGCCTCGTGTGGACCCTGCCCTACCGGGCCTCCCTCAATGCCGCCCGCAACCGCTTCGAACGCACCCTCCAACCGGCCGCCGGCCAGGAGCGGCCCGACATCGGACTCCTTCACGGAGCCCTCGCCCGCACCCTCCTCACCGAAGCCCTCGAAGACGACTGCTGCGGCCCCACCAAGGACGACGCCCGCAAAGCCCACGCCCGCGCCAACGCCATGCGCCTGTTCACCCAACGCCTGCGCGTCGCCACCCCCCACCAACTCCTCGGCGCCGCCATCGCCGGCCCCACCCACTCGTCCGTCCTCCTCGAACAGGCCAACTCCCTCTTCGTCCTCGACGAACTCCACGCCTACGACCCCGAGACCTTCGGCCGCCTGTGCGCCGCCATGCGCCTGTGGGAACAACTCGGCAGCAGCATCGCCGTCCTGTCCGCCACCCTCGCCCCGCCCCTGCTCGCCATCATCGACGACAGCCTCCACCAGCCCGTCACCCGCCACCGCGCCGCACCCGGCACCGCCCCCATCCGCCACCACCTCGTCGTCGACGACCTGCCCCTCACCGACCCCGACAGCCTCGACCGCCTCGAAACATGGCTCGCCGAGGGCCACAGCGTCCTGGTCGTCACCAACACCGTCGCCACCGCTCAGAACCTGTTCACCGCACTCGCCGACCACGCCCGCCACACACGGCCCGACGACCCCGATGCGGCGCTGCTGCTCCACTCCCGCTTCAAGAACCGGGACCGCGACACCATCGAGACCCGCCTCCTGGCCCGCCACCCCGAACGCCGGCCCGGCGAACCGCGCCACCGCGGCGGCCTCGTCGTCGCCACCCAGACGGTCGAAGTCTCCCTGCAACTCGACTTCGACCGCGGCGCGGTCGACAACGCCCCCATCGAGGCCGTCGCCCAGCGCGCCGGACGCGTCAACCGCCGAGGCCTGCACCCCGACGGCGCCGTCGAGTTCCGCGTCCACCGCACCGACAGCCACCGCCCCTACGACCCCGGAGCCGTCGACGCCGCCTGGTCCGCCCTCACCACCCTGACCGCCGAAGGCATCACCACCCTCAGCGAACACGACATCGACCGCCTCCTCCAGCTCGCCTACGACACCGACTGGGGCCACGACTGGGAGACCAGGGCCCGGCAGGCCCGCGACGGCTTCACCACCGAGTTCCTCACCTTCACCGACCCCTTCCACGACCGCACCGAACACGCCAAGACCCTCGGCGAACGCTTCGACACCGTCGAAGTCCTCCACCACGATGACAAAGACGAATACCGCCGCCTCGCCGTCGGCAAGAACGCCGACCCCCTCCTCGCCGCCGGCCTGCTCATCCCCCTGCGCTACGGCCAACTGAAGACCTACAACGCCACCTTCGACCGCGCCCTCGGCATCCACCTCATCGACGGCCAGTACGACCCCGTCCTGGGCCTTCGCCCACCCGCCGAGCCGGAGACCATCCTGTGAAACCCATCCCCACGAATCCACTCGACGACGATCAAGGTCTCGGCGGAGTCCACATCAAGTACCTCCGCCACTGCCCACGCCAACTCTGGCTCTACACCCGCGGCTACCGCCCCGAAGGCCGCAGCGACCTCGTCGCCTTCGGCGAGGTCGTCAACGAGACCACCTTCGCCCGCCGCCGGGACGTCGACCTCGGCGAAGCCCGCATCGACTGGGTCACCGCCGGCGCCGTCATCCACGAAACCAAGTCCTCCCGCAGCCCCTCACCCGCCCACGACGCCCAAGTCCGCCACTACTGCCTGCTCCTCGAACGCAGAGGCGTCAACGTCCGCGGCGGCACCATCCACTACCCCCTCATCCGCCGCACCACCGACATCCCCTGGAACGAGCAGGCACGGGAAGAGGCCGAGACCGCCGAGGACGAAGCCCGCGCCGTCATCGCCTCCACCACACCCCCCGACCGCCAGACCCGCACCGCCTGCCGCGGCTGCTCCTACCTCGACTACTGCTGGGGAACCTGATGCCCGCCGTCGGCCGCACCTACTGGCTCACCGAACCCTGCCGCATCCGCCGCGAAGACAACAGCATCCGCATCGAACGCCCCGACGGCAGCCCCGTCCACATCCCCATCACCGACATCCGCGACCTCGTCACCTTCGACCACGTCGACCTCAACACCTCCGCCCTCTCCCTCCTCAGCCGCCACGGCGTCACCGTCCACGTCCTCGACCACTACGGCAACCACGCCGGACACTTCGCACCCGCCGAAGCCATGTCCTCCGCCACCGTCGTCCGCCGACAAGTGGAGACCACCGCAGACCCGGAGCAACGCCTCCCCATCGCCCGCTCCCTCCTCCTCGCCACCGCCGAGAACCTCCGCTGGTCCCTCGACACCGACCTCCTCGACCCCGCCCTCGAAACCCTGCGCACCGCCCTGCCCGACTGCCAGGACACCAACGACCTCATGGGACAGGAAGGCAACTTCCGCCGCACCGCCTGGGCCGTCCTCGACACCCAACTCCCCGCCTGGCTCCGCCTCAACGGACGTACTCGCCGGCCACCCACCAACGCCGGCAACGCCTTCATCAGCTACCTCAACGCCATCCTTTACGCACGCGTCCTTACCGCCCTGCGCTCCACCCCGCTCCACCCCGCGATCGGATTCCTCCACGCCGACACCGACCGCCGCCGCAACACCCTCGCCCTCGACCTCGCCGAACCCTTCAAACCACTCTTCGCCGAACGCCTGCTGCGACGGGCCGCAAGCCAGAAACACCTCAAGCCCAGCGACTTCGAGACGGAGGTCGGCCGCGCCGCACTCAGCAAGGACGGGCGGAAGAAGATCGCCGCTCTCGTGCGGGAGGAACTGGCGACGACGGTGTCCCACCGGACGTTGAAGCGTAAGGTCAGCTACGAGGAGCTCATCCACCTCGAGGCACTCAAGGTGGTCCGGCTGTGCCTGGAGGGCGCGCCGTACAAGCCCTTCCGGCCCTGGTGGTAGCCGCCCATGTTCGTCATCCTGGTCTACGACACCGCCGCTGAACGCAACCCGAAAGTCCTCAAAACCTGCCGCAAATACCTCCACTGGACCCAGCGGAGCGTCTTCCACGGCGAACTCACCGCAGCCCAGTACCGCGCCCTCACCAGCACGCTCAACAACCTGATCGACCCCACCTACGACAGCATCGTCACCTACACCGCCCGATCCCCGGACATGATCGACACCGCGACACTCGGCGCCACTCTCGGCGGGCCAGGCGACATCCTGTGACCAGCACCGCTGCAGTATTCGACGGTCGCCGCAACACCGCCACCTGTGGCGGCTCCCACGGGTACCCTGACCTGGGATTTTACCCTCGGGTCGTGATCAGCCCTGGAGGGCTCGCAACACACTGGGGACGACCCGCCGTCTACGTGCCGGGCGTGTCGTGATCAGCCCTGGAGGGCTCGCAACGTGACGTTGGCGGTGGCGACGAGGGCGCCGGTGGTGAGGGGTCGTGATCAGCCCTGGAGGGCTCGCAACGCTGGGGAGACTGGCACACGGGCTCCCTGCCTGGTCGTCGTGATCAGCCCTGGAGGGCTCGCAACTTGCGCTCAAGGGCCGCCGCGAGCTGGTCCAGGCCCAGGTCGTGATCAGCCCTGGAGGGCTCGCAACGGGCAGGCGATCCCGTCCGCAGTGCGCGGGCAGGGCTCGCAACGTGACGGCGGCGTTGATTGCGGGCCACGCTCGCTGGCCGGTCGTGATCAGCCCTGGAGGGCTCGCAACTGCAGCCCGCTGTGGAGCTCCAGGCGGTCTCGGCGTCGTGATCAGCCCGGGAGGGCTCGCAACCACGCCCGGGGCTGCGGCCCCCGGCCCGGGGCGGGTCGTGATCAGCCCTGGAGGGCTCGCAACGCGCGGCGGATCTCGCGGTTGCGACGCTGGTGGTCGTGTCGTGATCAGCCCTGGAGGGCTCGCAACGCGCCCATAAGCGCCGTACCGCGGCCGGCCCGCAGCGCGTCGTGATCAGCCCTGGAGGGCTCGCAACGTGCGCTCCAGCTCCAGCACCGGCCACAGCGCACGTGTCGTGATCAGCCCTGGAGGGCTCGCAACACGACCGCCCGGATCGGCAGGTCGAGCGGAAGCGTGGTCGTGATCAGCCCTGGAGGGCTCGCAACCACTGCATCAGGCCGTTCGGCGACTCCGCCCAGACCGTCGTGATCAGCCCTGGAGGGCTCGCAACGCGCGGCGGATCTCGCGGTTGCGACGCTGGTGGTCGTGTCGTGATCAGCCCTGGAGGGCTCGCAACGTGC